>JAPPIE010000294.1:3227-6200 GCA_028874765.1 Gemmatimonadota bacterium | reverse complement strand
CGCGCCGTCCTCCTCAACGGCAAAGAAGAAGTCGCAGTCTCCACCATGCCCGCCACGAGCGGCGCTGCCATGTCCTTGCGCATTAAAAACCCGCAACCCTGGTCGCCAGACAACCCCCATCTCTACGACCTCCGCTTTGAACTCCGCGATGGCGACACCACCATCGACACAGTCAACAGCTATGCCGGCCTACGAAAATTTCACATCGAAGGCCACAAATTCTACCTCAACAACACCCCCATCTTCCTGCGCCTTGTACTGGACCAGGGATTCTATCCCGACGGAATATGGACCGCTCCATCCGACGACATGCTCAAAGGCGACATCGAAAAATCGCTCGCCGTCGGCTTCAACGGCGCACGCCTGCACCAGAAAGTATTCGAAGAACGCTTTCACTACTGGGCCGACAAACTCGGATACCTCACCTGGGGCGAATACTGCGACTGGGGCATGAACTTCGGCTCACCCCAATCCATACACAACCAGCAGCGCGAATGGCGAGAAATCGTCCAGCGCGACCTCAACCACCCCTCCATCCTCGCCTGGACCCCATACAACGAAACCCGGGGCGGCGCGACCAACCACTTTGAAGCGCACCGCCAGGCAGTACAGGAAACCTACGACCTCACCAGAGCACTCGACCCTTCTCGACCCTGCCACGACACCAGCGGCTACGTACACGTCTGCACAGACATCTACACCGTACACGACTACGAACAGGACCCCGTCAAATTCAAAGCAACTTATGCACCCGTATCCCCCGACGACTGGGAAAACACACCCATCCGCTTCCCCGAACTGAGCGTACCCTATCAGGGCCAACCCTACGTCGTCGATGAATACGGCGGCACATGGTGGGATCCCAACGCCGTCGAAACAGAACAGGACGCAGACCGCAAAAGCAGCTGGGGCTATGGCAAGCGCCCCACCGACATTGAAGAAGTGTATCACCGCATCGAAAAACTCACAGCCATACTCCTCAACCACCCCAACATCGCGGGGTATTGCTACACGCAACTCACCGACATCGAACAAGAACAAAACGGCATCTACACCTACGACCGCCAGGAAAAATTCGACGCAAAACGCCTGAAAAAATACTTCGGCGCCCCGGCGGCGATTGAAGAGGAGTAATCCCCCCATGGACCCCCGATGGCAAAACCTCCCGCACACCAACACCGAATTCACGCCCGCAACATATCCCGACCGCGAAACCTGGGAACGGGAACGGGCGAGACTCAAAAAGCAAATCCTCTTTGCCGCTGGACTCTGGCCAATGCCCGAAAAGCCCCCGCTCGACATCCACATCTACGACCGCATTGAACGAGACGGGTACACCATCGAAAAAGCCTACTTCCAGAGCTTGCCCAACTTCTACGTAGGCGGCAGCCTCTTTCGCCCCCTCAACCCACAACCCAAAAGCCACCCCGGCATCTTAAGCCCACACGGACATGCACAACTGGGCCGCATACAACACGGGGACACATCTTACCCGGGCCGGGGCATCACCTTTGCCCGAATGGGTTGCACGGCCTTCATGTGGGACATGGTCGATTACAACGACAGCGCCCGACACCTCTCCGGCGCGTACCAGGAAGAAACCTACGGCATTGTACACCGCGCACCCTGGCCCCACAGACAGGACGACCGCATGCTCTGGAACATCGGCATCCTGGGCTTTCAACTCTGGAACAGCATCCGCGCACTCGACTTCATCTGCGAACTCCCCGAAGTCGATACCAACCGCCTGGGCTGCACCGGCGAATCGGGCGGCGGCACCCAAACCTATAACCTCTATGCCGTTGACGACCGCCTGCACGTCGCCGCACCCGTCTGCATGGTCTCCGCCTACATGCAAGGCGGTTGTGTCTGTGAAAACGCCCCTCTGTTGCGCATCGACACCAACAACGTCGATATCGGCGCCACCTTCGCGCCCAAACCCCTCATCCTCGTCAGTTCCTCACAGGACTGGACACAACACACCCCCGACGTCGAATACCCCGCCATCAAACGCATCTACGACCTCTACGACGCCGACGACCGCATCTCCCAAATCCAGATTGACGCACCCCACGGCTACAACCTCGAAATGCGAGAAGCCGTGTACCGCTGGTTCGCCCACTGGCTCGACCTGCCCTTTGGCGACGACTTTCGCGAACCCCCTTTTGAAGTCGAAGAACACAAAGACATGCTCGCCTTCTTCAATGGCCTGCCCGACGGCGCAATCACCCAACACGCAGACCTCATCCGCCAGTGCATCGCCGCATCCAAAACCGCACTGGAAACATATCGCCCAAACACCCCCGACGCGCTCGCCACAAATCGACGCACCCTGGGCGAAGCACTGCGCATAACCGTCGGCTACGACAACAGCACCGTCACATATCAACACAACACCAAAGAAAACGGAATCCTCATCGGCGACCGCCGCAATGTGCGCGTCCCCATCCGCACCTTCACACCCGAATCCCCGTCCGGCACATCCACCCTCTTAATTCACCCGCACGGCATGGACGCCCTGTACTCCCCCATCATCCATGCCCTCCTCGACAAAGGTCAAACCGTCTATGCCATAGATCCCTTCGGCACGGGCCAAAACATCGGCCAAGAAAACCCCGAAGAACCGCGCGGGGGCGAGAGATTCTTCAACACCTTTAACCGCACCGACGACGCCGAGCGCATATACGACATCGCACTCGCACTGCGCCACATCCCCGATGGCCCGGTAAACATCGTCGGCTTTGGCAATGCCGGACTCTGGGCCCTCATCGCAGGTGCAATCACAGAACGCGCCGACCTGCAAATCGCATCCGACATCAACGCATTCAACACCGCAACCGAGAACGACTACCTCAACCGCCTGCCCATCCCCGGCATACTCAAAGCGGGAGGCTTGCCCAACGCCGCCGCCCTCATCGCCCCGAACAACTTGTTCTTACACAACACGGACGACACCTTCGACACCTCATGGGC
>JAPPIE010000294.1:0-3127 GCA_028874765.1 Gemmatimonadota bacterium | reverse complement strand
GAACTTCACGAACACGCCCTCGTCATCGAATCCTACGGCCTGGGCCTGCGCTCACCCATCGATCCCGACCCCGTCAACGCAGCCATAGCAGCAGGCGCGTCTGACCGCGAACTGCAAGACCTCACCGAAGACATGGGCATGACCCGCTGGGCGCTCACCCCCGAACTCCGTCGAGAATACCAGGAAATCTGGCGTGCCTCTGGCGTCACCTGCACCTTTCAAAACGCAGGCGAAGAATGCAACGACCCCCTGCGCCTCATCAAACGCCTTGCTCGACACACATACAACACCGACGCCATACCCGACTTCCTCCAGCGCGTCACCACGCCCGACGACATCGCGGCAGCGCACAAAGCGGGCAAACGCTGCACCTATCTCACCTGCAACGGCATTCCACTCGCTGGCGACCAGACCAACCCGGAAGAAGAACTGCGCTACATCCGCGTCTTTGCACAACTCGGCGCGCGCATGATGCACCTCACGTACAACCGCCGGAACCCCATCGGAGACGGCTGCGGCGAACCCAATGACGCGGGCTTAAGCGACTTTGGACATGCCACAGTCGCCGAAATGAACCGCCTCGGCATCATCATTGACATCTCCCACACCGGCTGGCAAACCTGCCTCGACGCGGCAAAAGCATCCGCACAACCCGTCGTCGTCAGCCACTCCGTCGCCTGCACACTCAATGAACACATCCGAAGCAAACCCGACAACATCATCCGCGCAGTACTCGACACCGGGGGCACCATGGGCATCACCAATGTACCCGCATTCCTCGGCGGCAGCGGCGACATCAGTGCCTTCCTCGACCACATCGACTACGTCGCCAAAACCTTTGGCACCGACGCCGTCACCATCGGCACAGATCGAGGCTACCCCTCTCAATACATCGCCGAAGCCAACCGCAAACTCAACCCCCGTCCCAGACAGCGCAACCGCTGGGAAGCACTCTGGCCACCAAGAGACCCGCTCCATTCCTCTGAATGGCGGCAACCCCACCAGGAACAAAGCCTCACCTGGACCAACTGGCCCCTCTTCACCGTCGGCCTTGTGCAACGGGGCTACAGCGACGACGACATCGCAAAAATCATCGGTGGCAACATCCTCCGCGTAGCAAGAGACGTCTGGAAAAACTCAGCTTACGCGGTCTAATAAATAAAAAGGGAGAAAAATCATGAGCAAAGCGCGTCAAATCTACGAAGACCTGGGCGTTGTCCCCGTAATCAACGCATCGGGATATCAAACAGTCATCGGCGGGTCGCGTGTGGGCACAGAAGTGCAAGCCGCAATGGACATAGCGAATCGCTACTTTGCGAATATGGAAGAATTGCTTAAAAAAACCGGCGCACTCATCGCCGACACCCTCGGCGCAGAAGCGGCAATGGTCACACCCGGATGCGCGGCAGCATTAGCCCTCAGTTCAGCCGCCTGCATGTCGGGCAGCGACCCCGAAAAAATGGAACAACTACCCGATACAACGGGCATGAAACACCACATTCTAATCCAAAAAAAACAACGTTATCACTACGACCCGGTACTCACTGTTTTTGGCGCCAAACTCATAGAAGTCGGCGATGAAAACGGCACAACCGAAGCCCAACTCGAAGCCGCCATATCAGACCAGACCGCAGCCATCCACTATTTTGCCCCGGGAGGCCAGGAAGGCGTCCTATCCCCCGAAGACGTCGTCCGCATCGCCCACGCCAACGGAATCCCCGTCATAGTCGATGCAGCCAGCCAGGTCTATCCCCTCGAAACCATGCTAAAATATCCCGACATGGGCGCAGACCTGATTGGCTACGGTGCCAAATACATCGGCTCGTGTCACTCCACAGGTATCTTGTGCGGACGCAAGGACTTGATCGACGCCGCCTTTCTCCACTCCTTCATCGGTTATGAAACCTGCCCTTACGACACCATAGGCCGCCCGCTAAAAGTGGATCGACAAGAAGTCGTCGCCGTCGTCGTTGCCCTGCGCGAATGGTTCAGCATGGACCACGAAGCGCGCCTATCCGAATACAAACGCAAAGCCGAAGAACTGCTATCAAATCTAAAGGACATCCCCCACATCACAGCCAAATTCTCGGCCGACGCGCGCAGCCTGAGCAATGGCGTACACATCACAGTCGATGAAACCGCACTGGGCAAAACCGCAGCGCAAATCATCGAAGAACTTCGGCAGGGCAACCCATCCGTATGGACACGCGGCAGTGCAAACACCTTCCGCGTTGCCGTAACCAATTTCATTGAAGACGACCAGGAAATCGTCACCGCACGCCTGCGCGAAGTATTGACCAGATAACCTCGCGACACACAATCCCAACACAAAAAACGCCATCAGCAAAATAGCTGATGGCGTTTGTGCTTATCACCTCTCTCACCCTCGCGCGAGATCGCGATACGCCCTGAACAGATCTGAATAATACGCCACAAACATCCACAGATCGCCCACCCCCTTATCGGGACGTCGCTCGGTCTCTGCCGACATGTACCCCTGATACCCCTTCTCGTGCAGCAGCCGGAACAACTCGCGATACGGATAGCCCTGTCCAGCCAGATCGTGCATATGCACATGATCCAGCCAGGGCCATACCGTATCCAGCGCCTGTTTCACAGACCCATCAACCACATCTTGCGGCACCGAATTCCAGACCAACCCAAAATTCTCGTGATCCACCAGCTCAGCCACTGCCCTGCACGCTTGCCAGTCGAACTCCCCGTGCAACTCCAGGCACGGCTTCACCCCCTTCTCAGCGCCGTAATCACACAGCGGCTTCAGCGCCTCTGCCACCTGGGCAATCGTCTGTTCCCTGGGCACTTCTGCTGGAAAATTATTCCCAAACACGCGCACGCGAGGCGCGCCCAGATCCGATGCCAGATCCATCCGAACCATCGTCTGCTCAACATGATCCCGAAGCTCGTCCGGATCCGTATCGTGATACCGATTGCCCGTCGCAACACTCATAATATCGATCCCCATCGCCGCACAATCAGCCACCACCTGCTCTCGCTCTGCCGCATCAATCGACGCCTCCACCCCGTGACCATGCCCCGCATCCGTCCGAAACTCCACCCCTTCAAACCCGTGATCCTTCAACATCTGCAACAAATCCCGTCGGGAAAG
>JAPPIE010000138.1:3499-12593 GCA_028874765.1 Gemmatimonadota bacterium | reverse complement strand
ATAAATGGGGCAGGTGCGAGACGATCGGTTTAAGGTTCGTGCGGTGGTGCTGGGGGCGTTTTTTGTGGTGCTGGTGAGTGTTTGGGCTACCTATTCTGAGTTTATTGTGCGGGCCTCCCGGTTGAACATGAGCAATTTTGCGCTGGCCCTATTTGTCCCCTTTGTACTGTGTGCCCTGATTGTAAATCCAGTGCTCAAAGCGCAAAAACCCGAGTGGGCATTCGGGCGTTCGGATTTGCTGGTGGCGTTGACGATGGGGTTGGCCAGTGCGGTGATTCCGGCGGCGGACGGACTGCCGGGATATTTGTTGGGGATTCTTGCGGCGCCATTTTATTTTGCGACACCGGAGAATGGGTGGGCACCTTACCTGCACAATCACATCAGACCGTGGATGGCGCCCTCGGAAGACGGGCGGGCGATGACATGGTTTTTTGAGGGATTACCGCCCGGACAGGCTGTGCCGTGGGGAGAGTGGGTTTTGCCACTGTTCTGGTGGTTGAGTTTTATCGGTGCAGCGGCGTGTGTGTCGATTTGTCTGGCGGTTTTGTTGCGGCGGCAGTGGGTGGATCACGAGCGATTGGTCTATCCGCTGGCAAATGTGGCGGTGGATCTGGTCTCGGCACCGAAACACGGGATACGGATGATTGGGGGAAGGTTGTTCTGGTCGGGTGCTGTGACGGGATTTGGGATGATCGCCTGGAATATCCTGTCGTATTTTTCTCCTGGGGTGCCTAAATTTCCCACGGGCAGTTACCGGTCTGGAACATGGCTACCACTGGGCCGCAGTTTCCCTGGAATCCGAATCAAGCTCAATCTGTTTACGATCGGGTTTGTGTATTTTGCCAATCTGGAAGTGTTGTTTAGCGTCTGGTTTTTTTATGTGTTGAATGTATTCCAGGTGGGTATCTTAAGGCGACTGGGGTTTGGTTTGAAGAATTCCGACAGTTGGGGTTCGTCATACGAGGTGGCTGGCTGGGAGGGGTTCGGAGCGTTGACCGTATTTGTGGTCTGGGGGTTGTGGATGGCCCGGGGGCACTTTTACGCCGCATTCCGCAGTGCTTTTAGAGGGGGTCAGGACGCCGGAGATTCGGACGAGATGATGGGCTACCGGGCGGCGGTATGGGGGATGTTGATAGGGCTGGGTTATCTGGTGTTGTGGCTACACGCGGCGGGAATGGCCTATGGTGCAGCTATTTTGTGTGTTTTGGCAACGCTGGTGACGTATGTGGGAGTAGCCAAGATCGTGGCGGAGACAGGGTTGATTTATGTGCGCACCCCGTTGAGCGGTCAGGCATTTACGATGGCTGCTCTGGGTACGCGCACCCTGTCGGGGGCGACGATGACGGCATTGGCATTTTCCTATGCGCTGATTTCCTACCGGGGACTGTTTATGCCCGGGTTGGTACACGGGGCACGGCTGGCAGATTTTGTGCGTGGCAACCGACGCCTTCTGCTCTGGGCTGTGGTATTTGGTCTGGCGCTGAGTGCAGTGGTGTCGCTTGTATTAACGCTTCATCTGGCCTATATCTACGGAGCCTATCATTTTGATGTGTGGCCCTATCGAAGTGGGAACAAAGCGGCCTTTAATGCGGCAGTTGCCAAGATGAAGTCGCCACAGGGTACGGATAGTATTCGACTGATGCTGTTTGGTATCGGTGCCGCGCTGATGGGACTGTTGAGTTTTTTGCGTTACCGGTTTCCGAGGTGGCCGCTTCACCCGATCGGACTGACCATTCCCGGCACTAATTTTACACGAGAACTGGCGTTTTCGGCCTTTCTGGTTTGGGCGATCAAGGGGTTGTTGCTGAAGGGAGGGGGGATGGTGTTGTACCGCCAGTGGCAGCCTTTTTTTATCGGTCTGTTGGTTGGATATGCCCTGGCAGTAACGCTGTCTTTTGTGGTGGATATGGTCTGGTTTCCGGGACAGGGGCATGTGGTGCATGTATTTTGAGTTCAGATTTATCGATGGTATGATAAGAGACACCGCGTCGATGTAATTTCCAATTTTTTACCGGGAGGAAGACATGGCAAGCAATGAACAATTGCTGGCAGAGATTGACCTATCGGGATGTCCGCTGGGTACGGTGCTGGATAAGACAGAACCGGATCAGAGTATCGAGGAGCAATATTTCAATGGCTGGGGGAATGCGCTGGTCGCACCTCCCAAGTGGAATATGCTGAGTAACTATCGGGTGGTGAAAGATGGGGATACAGAGGTGTTGGAGCACACTGCCAAGTCGGATCGGTGCCTGGTGGCGGGTGAGCCGCTGTGGGGGGATTACACGGTGGAAGCGCAGGTGCGGCAGTTGAACGCATATACCCAGCCGGGCAATGACGATCCCCACGCGATTGTCGCTCGGTCGGGGGTTATGGTGCGGTATCGGGATTTGAGGCGGTATTATTATTTTTGTATGGAGGGATTTGACCGGTTTGTGCTCTATCGGAGAGAAGACGAGGCATGGACGATGCTGGCGGATCTGCCCAATGGATTTGATAGGGGACAGTATTACACGCTAAAGGTGGTGTGTGAGGGCGAGCGGTTTGCGTGTTATGTGAATGGGGAGCAGGCATTTGTGGCTTATGACGATCGCTTTCCAACGGGGAAAGTGGGCGTGCGTACAAATACGCGGAGTCGCATGCGCGCGGTGCGCGTCACAACGAGTGCATCTGGTAATGCCGCGTATGTGAGTCGGTTGGATGCATATCAAAAAGAGGTGGCGGAGGAGGCGGAGAAGTATCCAAAACCCGTGCTGTGGAAGCGGATTGATATCGGCGAGTTCTGGCCGTGTGGAGTTCGATACGGCGATTTTAGAGGGGCGGGGGAAAAGGAAATTGTGTTGGAAAAGGAGACGGATGAAGGCGTGCGCGTTGTGTGCCTGGATTTTGATGGAGAAGTGCAATACGATCGGACTTTTCCCGCTGCAAAAGGGCTGCAACGATCTGTGGTACACGATCTGGATGGGGATGGGGTGGAAGATTTTATCGGTATTGAGGATGATCGGTTAAAGCTGGTGAGCGGAAAGTCGGGCGAGGTGACGGCGGAAACAGAATTGCCGAGGACGGGACCGTATCGGGGATACAGGAATGCGAGCATGGGAGATGTTTTGCATTCTCTCAGGGTGATCTGGCCGTGTAAAATTAGAAAGACGGAGAAGGCGCAGGATTTGATTTTGCGGGATGGGGATGGCGCGGGCACAGGGTATTCGATCTGGGCATTTGACGAAAATTTGAACTTGCGCTGGCGGCAGGACGCGCACAATGCGTGGTACGGGATGTATATCTGGTTTTACGATGTGGATGGCGATGGGCGGGATGAAATTTTGCCCGGTTACGATCTGTACGATGGGGATGGAAATCATCTCTGGACAATGGAGGGGTCGGAGTACATCGAGGATTCTGGCGGTGCAGGGCATATTGACCACGCTTCTTTTGGGGAATTGGATGGGGATGAGAGCAATGGGCCAGAGGTCGGGATTGCGGGGAGCGATCCGGGATTTTTCCTGGTGGATGCGCGGGATGGCACTTTGTTGCGGCACCACCGCTATGGACATGTGCAGGGGATTTACGCGGGGAATTTTAGACCCGATTTGCCGGGGTTGGAGATGTGGATGGGTGATCGGTGGGGAACTTATGGTGTTATGAATCTGGTGAGTGGGCAAGGGGATCCGCTGTCCCGGATGGAGCCGGATAACACGAGCCAGGGGGGACCGGCTGTGAACTGGGTGGGCGATGGACAAGAGTTGTTGTTTATCGGCACCAGTGCGGAATCATTCGGGTTTTACGATGCAGAGTGTCGCAAGGTTATAAAACCCGTGTGCGAGGGCTTGCCATTCGATTGGGCGGGCGGGGTTGTGGAAGATGTGGTGGGGGATTCGAGGGATGAGATTACGTATGTGCATGAGGGCGCTATTTATATTTTGACGCAGGATACGCCTTATAAGGGGAATAGGATCTACGCGCCTGAGCGGCGGATGGATATTTCAATACCGGGATGGAAGGAGCACGATGCTTGATATTCGTCGCACGATCGGGGTGTTGATGGTGTTGAGTTTTGGATGTGGGCAGGAGGAGATGGCTACGCCATCTGCGGATTATGTCTCTGCGTTCTATACGGGTGTGTTCGCGCTGGAGGTGGGTGCTTTTGATCGGGCGGATGCCAGTTTGAGCCGCGCTCTTACCATGGAACCCGATGAGCCAGCTGCGTGGGCAAATCGCGGGGTGTTGCGGTTGCGGCGTGGGGATTACGATGGGGCTGCAAAAGATCTGGAGACAGCGCGTTCACTGATGCCCGAAAGTGGCGATATCGCGATGTTACAGGGATTGGTTGAGCGCAGTAGAGGACAATCCGACGCTGCTATCGCGTTTTTTGAGGAAGCAGCGCAACAGGGGCTTGTGAAGGCGCAGTACGCGCTGATGAAGGAGGTTGAGCGCCAGGGAGAAGCAGGAAGCGAGGAAGAGGTCTGGGCACAGTTGGGGGTATTGATCAGACAGGTGCCGGATAATCCTGTATTGTGGGTCGAGCGGGCGAGACAGGCGGGCAAACGGGGCGATGAAGAGGCTCTGCGCGCATCGGTGGAGAAGTTGGGCGAGTGGGCGGAAAGTTGGTCGGAAGCAGCGCGGGTGCAGTTGCGCAGTTTGCAGGGCGAGGCGGAAGGGGGGAGTGAGGTAGCTTTGCAAGCGATGTTTTTGCACAATGTGTTGTTGCGCGATCCGATGTACCGACGTGCGCTGGATGCGTTGATTGTGCCAGCTGAACGCCTGGGAGATCCCGTGGTTGAATTTTTGAAGTTCAGTATGCCCCGGACTATGCCGGCGCCTGCGGATTTGAACATGCGCTTTGAACCCGAACTCCTTGCGGGTTTGGAGGGAAGTGATTGGCAGGTGCTCAAGCCTTTCTGGTCGGAAGAAGAAGTAGAGGTGGTTGCGGCGAGTGCTTCTCAAGTGCGGGGGGTGGAGGGGATTGCGGTTGATTCCCCAGGGGTGTTGGGGATGGTGACGGTTGATTGGAATAACGATTTTGCGTTAGATCTGGCGCTGGTGGGGGCAGAGGGTTTTCGATTGTTTCGGCGCACTGAAGATGGCGGGGTTGAGGATGTGACGGATTCCATCGGGTTGGACAAAGAAGATTATTTCGGTGTGTGGGGAGCGGATGTAGAGATGGATGGGGATGTCGATTTTGTGTTGGGACGTTCTACGGGACCGCCTCTCGTGTTGCAAAACAATGGAGATGGTTCATTTGTGGCGCGAGAACTTTTCGGTAATGTAGATGGACTGAGGGGATTTGTGTGGGTAGATTGCGATGGAGATGGCGATCCCGATGCGGCGATGCTGGATCGAGAAGGGCAATTGATCGAGGCGGTTAACGAGCGGGCGGGTGTATTTACGCCGGGGGTGAAGAAGGCGGTGAATGGGGTTGCGATAGGCGCGGGAGATCTGGATCGAGACGGGCGCTTAGAGCGGGTGGTTGTAGATCGAGATGGCGCTGTGATGGCTGTGTCGCAAGGGGAGATACGCACGCTGATTCAGGGTGATTCAACCGCTGGTCCTGCTCCGCTTCTCATAGCGGATCTGGATAATAATGGTGCGCTGGATCTGGTGTTTGGCAAACGCGCCTATCTGGCGTCGGAAGAGGCTTACCATGCTCTGGATCTGCAAGCGCGAGTGACTGGTGTGGCGGATTTGACGGGCGATGGTCGGCTCGATTTGCTGGGTGTTTCGGATGCAGGCGAGGCGCTACAACTGGTGAATCGGGGTGATTTGGCGTATCACTGGCAGGCGATTCGCCCCGTGGGCGGTAGGGCTTCTGGCGATGGGCGAATCAATGCCCTGGGTTTGGGGGCAGAAGTGGAGTTGCGTTCGGGCGCGTTTTATCAGAAGCAGATGGTGACGGATCCGGTGGTGCATTTCGGGTTGGGGACTTATACGGGGGCAGATCTCGTGCGGATTGTGTGGCCCAATGGGATGCCCCAGGTGGAGTTCGATCTGGAGGTGGATCAGGTAGTGCGCGCTGTACAGAGGTTGAAGGGGTCGTGTCCCTGGGTGTTTGCGCACAATGGGTCGGAGATGGGGTTTGTAACGGATTTTCTGTGGCGGTCACCTCTGGGGATGCGGATCAATGCGCAGGTGGTTGCGGGTATTGCTCAGACGGAAGATTGGGTGAAGATCAGAGGCGATCAGCTAATTGCTCAAAATGAGGTGTACGATATACGGATTACGGGTGAACTTTGGGAGACGCATTTTGTCGATTGGGTTTCTCTCGTTGCGGTTGATCATCCCGAGGGGACGTCGATTTTTGTGGATGAGCGTTTTGCCCGGGGTGCGCCAGCGCTCGAAATTTACGCGACTACGCAGCCCCGATCCTTTGCTGTTGTGAAAGATGATCGGGGGCGTGATGTGACCGATAGGGTGCGGGTGCGAGATGGGCAGTATGTGGATACTTTTGGACGGGGCGCGTATCAAGGGGTGACGCGAGAACACTATGTGGAGGTGGAGATGGGAGATGAGGTGCCCAAAGAAGGTTCTCTGTGGCTGGTTGGTCAGGGATGGATTCGTCCGACGGATAGTTCGATCAATGTGTCGCTGGGGCAGGGTAGCCATCCGCCACCCCAGGGTCTTTCCTTGCATGTATTTGATGGGACTGATTGGCGCGTCGTGCATCCAGATCTGGGTTTTCCAGCCGGAAAGCGCAAGACGGTTTTGATTGACCTGAGCGGCGTTTTTCCGCAAGATGTTCCCCGAAAATTTAGATTGCAGACCAATTTGGAGATTTATTGGGATCGGTTGGCGTGGGCTGTGCCGCTTGGAGACAGTGTGATGACGATTCAATCTGTGCCTTTGGATCGCGCGCGGTTGCGTTATCGCGGGTTTTCTCAGGTGACGGAGGCAGATGCGAGTTCGCCCGAGGTGCCGGATTACCACGCGCTTGGCGGGACTTCGCAAATGTGGCGAGATCTCGTGGGATATTACACGCGATATGGAGATGTGGAGTCATTGCTGGCACAGGTCGATGACCGATATGTGATTGTGAATGCGGGAGATGAAATCCAATTGCAATTTGAGGCTTTGCCCGATCCTGGAGAGCAAGTGCGGGATTTTGTTTTGAAAGGCGATGGATGGGTTAAGGATGGCGATTACAATACGGCTTTTTCAACGACGGTGTTGCCCTTGCCGGCGCATGGGGTTTTGTCTTATGATCGCGCACCTGAAACACTTGAAGATGATCCGGTGTTTAAGCGCAATGCAGAGGACTGGCAGCGGTTTCACACGCGGTATGTGACGCCCGATTGGTTTGATCGGGCACTGAGGAATGACAGGCCATGAAAGACAGCGGGATAGAGGAGAGACGTCCCAATCGCGTTGTGCGGATTCTGGTGGTGCTGTTTTTTGGGCTATTGCTGGTGGCGCTGGGCGCGATGAAGTGGGGGGGATGGCAGGTGGAGGAAATGAGTGGCACTGGCTCTGAACGATATGGGTTCTACCTGGAGGAAGTTGGAAAACAGGTGGGGATCGATTTTGTACACGAAGCACCTGTGCTGGACGCAAAGCTGGATCATATTATGCCGATTATCGCGTCGATGGGCGCGGCAGTGTCGGTGGTGGATTACGACCGGGATGGCTGGCAGGATTTGTATGTGACCAGTAGTCGGAAGGGCAGTTTGAATCGACTGTATCGCAATTTGGGAGGGATGGGTTTTGAAGATGTGGCTGAGACAACGGGCGTGGCGGATGTGAATCGAGCGGGTGTGAGTATGGGGTCTGTGTGGGGGGATTACGACAACGATGGGTTCGAAGATTTATTTTTGTATAAATGGGGTCGTCCCGAGTTGTTTCGCAATCGCGAGGGGAAGGGGTTTGAGCGCGTGACGGAAACAGCGGGTTTGCCCAGGTGGATCAATGCCGGGAGTGCGATTTGGATAGATTACGACTGCGATGGGTATCTGGATATTTTTGTGGCGGGATACTGGCCCGAGTCCCTGAATTTGTGGGATTTAGAGACCACGCGGATGATGCCGGAGAGTTTTGAATACGCGAATAATGGGGGGCGGAAGTATTTGTTGAGAAACTCGGGCGATGGGACATTTGAAGATGTGACGATGACGGTGGGGATCACGAGCAGGAGGTGGACACTGGCAGTGGGTGCGGCGGATTTAAACGGCTCGGGGTTTCCCGATTTGTTTTTGTCCAATGATTATGGGATTTCCGAGTTGTATGTGAATGAGGGAGGAAAACGGTTTGTAGAGATGGGAGAGCAGGTGGGGGTGGGGCGCCAGCCAAAGAGCGGTATGAATGCCGCGTTTGGCGATGTGCTGAATCGGGGAGATCTGGCAATTTACGAGACCAATATTTCTCAGGCTGGTGTTCTCATTCAGGGGAATAATTTGTGGGTGCCCATGGGAGGCGAGACCTTGCGGTTTGAAAATCTGGCCGGGGCGATGGGCGTGGATCTGGGCGGGTGGAGTTTTGGCGCGCAGTTTGGAGATTTGAACAACGATGGGGTGCTGGATCTCGTTTTGACCAATGGATATGTTTCGGCAGATGGAAATGGGAGTTACTGGTACGATTTTTCTCAGGTGGCGGGTGGACACAGCGCGATTATTTCAGATGCGAAAAACTGGCCGCCGATGCGGGGTAGAAGTCTGGCAGGCCATCAGACCAAGTGCGTTTGGATAAACGACGGAGCGGGGCAATTTGTCGAGGTGGCACAGGCAGTGGGGATTCGGGATCGATTCGACGGGCGGGCTGTGGTTCTGGTAGATTTGTGGAACCGGGGCGTGCTGGATGTGGTGGTGGCCAATCAGCGGGGACCGCTCCTATTATACCGCAATACGGTGCGGACAGAGGCAAACTGGATTGGGTTTGATCTGGTTGGACAGCAGAGCAATCGCAGTGCGATTGGGGCGCGGGTGCAGGTGTTCTGGAATGACGAGGTGCAGGTGCAGGAGGTGTTGGGCGGTAGCGGCTATGCCGCGCAGAACCAGCGTCCGCTGCATTTTGGGTTAGGCGAGGACGCGACGGTTGATAGCGTTGCAATACGCTGGCCGTCGGGACAGGTACAGATGTTTTACGCGCCCGATGTGCGGCGGGTGCATCGGAT
>JAPPIE010000138.1:0-3399 GCA_028874765.1 Gemmatimonadota bacterium | reverse complement strand
CGTCGGGACAGGTACAGATGTTTTACGCGCCCGATGTGCGGCGGGTGCATCGGATAGACGAATAGACGGAACGGGGTACAACTGCGCCAGCAGTTCATCTACGAATAGACGGAGCGGGGTACAACTGGCCGCCTCTCAGGCCAGTTCATAGACGGAACAGTGTATAATTGGTCGTGTATAGAGAGAATTGTAATGGATCGAGCGAGTGGGTTCTGGAAGTCGGTCTGGACGGGGTTGCAAAGTCGCTATCTGTCGCCGGCATTGATTACTTGCATTCTGATTGGGGGGCAGGTTACTTTTGGCTTTTTGGAGAGTTTGGGGCAGACGCTGACAGCTATCCTGAGTAGCGTACTGACGGAATTTGCATTGGGGCGGTTGACGTGGGGTGTGTGGCCGGGGCTGGTCAGTGCGTATATTACCGGGATCAGTGTGGGCATTTTGATCCGCTCGCCTCTGTTTTGGCCTTATGTGTTGTGCAGTGTGTTGTCTATTGCATCTAAGTATGTGTTGCGATGGCGCGGCAGGCATTTGTGGAATCCGTCCAATTTTGGGGTGAGTATTATGCTGTTTCTCGCCCCTGAAGTGGTGGCGGGGCTGAGCATTCAGTGGGGGAATACCCTATGGACAATGGTGATCATCTGGATTCTGGGGAGTGCTGCGCTCTGGCGATTGCGACGGTTTCATATCTGCGCGGTATATGTTATTTCATTTTTGGCCTTTGCTCTCATCCGTTGCACGTTTACCGGGCAGGCGTATTTGACGAGTATTGCGCCGATTACAGGGCCGATGTATCAGTTATTTATTTTTTTTATGATTACAGATCCCCGAACGACTGTGTTGACGCGAAAAGGGCAGTGTTTTGTCGCGTTTCTGGTGGCTTTTGTCGAGATGATTTTGCGCTTGAATGAAGCGATTTACGCGCCGTTTTACGCGCTGTTTCTGGTGGGGCCTGCGGCGAATGCGTTTGAGATATGGCGAAAGGCAGAAGAAGACAGCGAATAATTTGAGCTGTCTCACAGATGAACACCGATAAACACTGATGAAAGGTGAGAGGCAAAAAAGGCTGGGGATAACCGCTGATGGCTAAAATAGGTGAATTTTTTGGACATAATTGATTTTGTCGTGTTGGGGGTTGGCGGTTTTTTGATTGGTGTGATGCGCGCGGGATTTGGCGGTGGCATTGGTGTGGTGGCTGTGCCGGTTCTCGCGCTCGCAGTGCCCGCGAAGTCCGCGCTGGGGCTTGTTTTGCCACTTTCACTGGCGACCGATGTGATCAGTGCGCGGTACTACTGGGGGCATTGGGTTGGAGACCATGTCAAGGCATTGATGCCCGGCATGGTGCTGGGTATTTTGATTGGTGCGGGTATTCTGGATATTGTGCCAGAGGTCTGGTTTCGGCGCATGTTAGGCGCTCTGGCATGCGTTTTTGCAGTGCTACAGGCGATGAGGGACCGGGTGTTGGTGAATGTACGACCGCCGGGACCGTGGATGCGTTTTGGCGTTGGCGTGACTTTGGGGGTGGTTTCCACATTGGTTTCTGCGGGGGGCGTAATTTTGATGTTGTATTTGTTGCCGCAGGGTCTGGTCGGGCGCACATTTGTGGGCACGGCGTGGATTTTTGGCATTGCTTTGAATCTTTTGAAGTTGACGCCTTATGTTTTTTTGGGATTGATCAATTTCCAGAGTTTGGTGATGGATGTGTGGATGCTACCGGCTTTGTTCCTGGGGGCTGCGGTCGGTTTGTTTTTGAACCGGCGGTTGTCCCCTGTGTGGTTTAATCGCAGTGTGCTGGTTCTGGTGCTGGGAATTGGGCTGAAGTTGATGTTGTCGTGAGGTGTTGTATGGGAAGTACTGAACGCAATCATTTCTGGACGCTGTCAAATGCCGTTAGTTTATTGCGCGCGGTGCTGATCGTACCCGCTGTGTGGCTTATTTCATTGGGCCCGGATTATGTATGGGAAGCATTCGGCGTGGTGGTGGTGATGATTGTCAGCGATTGGATAGATGGGTGGCTCGCGCGCTGGCGGGGTGAAATTTCACAGTGGGGGAAGATTCTCGATCCTCTGGCCGATAAGGTAGCTGTTGGCGCGATTACAATTGCCATGGTTGTGTTCAAAGATTTGCCCGTATGGCTGGTTGTGGTCGTTTTGTTGCGCGATGTGGTGATTTTTTTTGCGGGGATGTATCTGGTCAAGCGACGCGATGTGTTGTTGTCTTCCAATTTTTGGGGCAAGGTTACAACGCTGGTGTTGAGTGGGTTGCTTTTGGCCTATTTGTGGGATGCCGATGCGCTCAAGCCCGCGTTGATTGGTCTGAGTGTTGTGTTTCTCGTTGTTTCACTGATTAGTTATGGACGGCAGTTTTTTGATGTAATAAAAAGATAGCGGGGTTGATGTGCGGATCAGTGTGATTATTCCCGTTCTAAATGAAGAAGCTGTTATCGGCGCGTGTCTGACTCAGTTTTGCGATGTTGAGGATGTGGAACTGATTGTGGTAGATGGTGGGAGTGCGGATGACACTCAGAGGGTGGTTGCGGCGCGTGATGGAGCACAATGGGTCCAGGTAGCGAAAGCAGGGCGAGCGCTGCAGATGAATGCCGGTGCAGAACGGGCGACGGGCGATGTGTTTTTGTTTTTGCACGCCGATACATTTTTGCCCTCTGATGGGTTGATGTTGATACGCGATTCCCTGCGCGTACCCGGTGTAGTGGGCGGGCGATTTCGGCTCGGCTTGTCGGAGAAGACGATTGGTTTTCGATTGGTTGCGTTTTTGAGTACATTGCGCTCCCGGTATTTGGGGATTACTTATGGCGATCAGGGTATTTATGTTCGGCGCGATACTTTTAATGCTGTGGGGGGATTTCCATCCTTGCAGTTGTTTGAGGATTCAGAGTTTTGCTCGCGTGTGGCGCGTGAGGGCAAATTTGTAATGCTCAATGCACGGGTATGCAGTTCCACGCGGCGGTGGCGCGAGTGGGGTTTTGTTCGCACTGTGGTAGAGATGTGGGTGTTGCGTATTCTCTATACGTTTTCTGTGTCGGATGTCACGTTGAGTCGATGGTATCGGTGAATGAAATGGAATACAGGATATTTGGCAAGACAGGATGGGAGGTCAGTGAGATAGGGCTTGGCGGTTCGTGGTTCTACGGGCGTCCGGAGATGGGGCTAAAGCCGGTGTCACATGGGGTGGCGGTGGTGGAACGGGCACTGGAATTGGGTGTGAATTATTTCGATACCGCGCCACTTTACGGGCGCGGGCGCAGCGAAGAGGTGCTGGGTGTCGCGCTGTCGGGTGTGCGAGAGCCGTATTATCTGGCGACAAAGGTGGGGTATTATCCCGAGCCGTTTGACTATACACGCGATGCAGTATGGCGCGGTCTCGATGCGAGTTTGAAGCGGT
>JAPPIE010000462.1 GCA_028874765.1 Gemmatimonadota bacterium | reverse complement strand
TAGATACAATGAAGATATATTGAGACTCGAATTTATCAAGACCGATTTTGCATAGTGCTCGGCAGTGGCAATGCGCAGTATTCCGTACTATATACCAATGACAGAGAACGACAAAAGATTGACGATTAGTTTGTATTGCTTCTCGCGCCGATGGCTTATTAAAAACTGTATCAAACACAGGCTTGAAACTCAGGCCCTAAACACTCTACCCCTACCAAAGTAGGGTTGTCATTTGTATGAAAGTTTGCCATATTTCTTTTTGTAAACTATCGTTTTTTATTGACAAGCATTCAGGGCAAGTTTACCGTAAAACGATGCCTCAAGTGCTTATGTCTTGAAGAAAGAGACACGCATTGCAAAACAGTTCTGTTCGGGAGAAACTGGAAAGCGAGGATCATTGATATGATCAAAATAGAGGAAGGCCAGACAGTGGATCAAGCCATCGAAGTCCAACCTGAAGACGATGACCACACTCAAAAAATACAGAGCGATTTACAAAAGATAAGAGCGGAAAAAGCCGCATACGAAACTATGCGGAAGGAACTTGAGCGCGATCATCTTGGCAAATACGCTGTTGTCCGTGACAAAAAACTCCTCGAAGTTTTTAACGATTTCCGTGAAGCCTGGATAGCTGCTGCAAAAAAATATGGTGTTGGAAGAGATACACACTATCTAATCCGACGCGTGGGACCAGATCAACCCCCATTCATCCTGCCGTCATCAGTTCAATTTGGACTACTCTTCAGCACTGCATAATGACCTACAATGGGCCAACAGGTAGTGTATTGCTTTCTCGTCCCTAATCGACACAAGGGTTTCAAGTCAAACTGTTGCGGCACTTCGCGCTTTCCTTCCTCACCTTTTCCTTCCCACGGTTCCGGTTTACTCTTCCGCCAGCCATACGTCTGGAACGCATCTGGATCAGTTCCTGATAACAGATGGCCTTTCTTTTGGTCTGCTATCGACAGATAAGGAGAAATACCTATGTCTGAGCCTTGTTATTTTATCTCTGCTGGCGAATTGCGCGCTATTATTGGAGACGATACCGACCACGGTGCTGGCCAGAATCAGCACAGCGGGGTCTGGTTTTTGACTTCGATCAAAGACGGTCATACCGCTGTGTCTCAGGGAAATGGGGTGCTGCTTTTCGGCCACCACCGGGGAAGACGGCCCGCGGTGCGGCGAGTAGATGAGACTGCGGTGGAGTTGTTTAAGGAGGCGTCAGAGGCCAATAATTTCGTGGAGACGCGGGGGGTCTATCGACTGGTTCCGCCGCATTATATCGACTATGAGATGACTGCTACGGCCCGAGAGGGGCACAGGCCACAGGAAGACTATTCCTTTGGCTGGTGTTGTTATGTCAATTCTCCGCTGGATGGCGGTATTCATTTTATTGAGAAGGGGTTGTGGACCTATTATTACAATCCGATTCACGGACAGGGGGCGATGATTTTTCCGACTGATCTGCCTGTGGATGAACGCGAACCCTGGGGGCGAGATGCAGCTACGGCATTCTTAGATGGGAAGCGGAATTTCAGCCATTCGGATTCGGGTCATACTTTCGATTATCCCTTTTATTTTGGCATTATCCGGGGCATGATGTTTTTGATTATGGCGGACGATTATCCGGGGTTTCGGTTCTATCTTTCTCCTTCGGGTGCTGGCGGGTCAATTGTTCCGGGGCAGAGTAGTCCTGCATGGGATTTTAACTGGCAGGTGAACGCGCTTCCCGTGGATGAACCACAGGTGCTCCATGTGCGTGTGGCATACAAGCGGCTGGATAAGACAGAGGAAGTTCCAAACGGGTACGCGGCAGACCACGCTTTTTGGGAGTTCCAGAAGTTTCGAGAGATTCATCCTATTCGGGGAGCGCGCGATTAGGCAAAGGAGGATTTTTTGCGACCTATATCTTTTGAAGACGATCTTTCCCGTTTGATCGATCAGGCGCAGCCGTCTCTTCTGTTTGAGGGTGCGACTCAGGAGGATTTTTGCGTGTGGCAGGAGGCGTTTCGAGATGTGCTGACCGGGCTGATCGGCCCGCGGCCCGAACGGGCTGCGCTTTGTCTTGAGTTTGAGGAGGAGATCGATTGCGGTCTGTACGTGCGCAGGCGGATTTCCTATCAGACAGAGTCAGGGGTTTTTGTGCCGGCTTATCTCCTGGTGCCGAAGGGTCTGGCGGAGGGGGATAAAGCGCCGGGGCTTCTGTGTATTCACGGGCACGGGCATTTTGGGAAGGATAGTGTGGTGGGGCTTAATGATACGCCCGAACGGCAGGCTGAGATCGATAAGTGCAGTTACGATTTCGGGCACGGGTTTGCAGAACAGGGTTATGTGGTTCTCGCTCCGGATCTTCGGGGGTTTGGGGAGCGCAGACCCGGCTATCCCGGTCCCCGGACTGATTTTTGTCCCCGGAATTATATGTGTGCTACTTTGCTGGGTACTACTGTGGTGGCACTCCATCTCTGCGATTTGGAGGCTGCTCTGGATGTTTTACAGGGGCTCGATTTTGTCGATGGGGACCGGTTGGGGTGCGCGGGGCTGTCGCTGGGGGGACGGATGACGATGATGATTTCGGCATTTGATTCCCGGATTGAGATCGCGGTTCCGTCCGGGTGTATGAATTTGTATCAGGAGCGCTACCAGGCTCTGAGTCAGTGCGGCGCGCAGTTGATTCCCGGTCTGCTCCGCTATGGCGATACCCCGGAGATTTTTTCACTGATTGCGCCCCGGCCTATGGTGATTGAGATTGGGACGCGGGATCGGCTTATTCCCCACGATTGGGCAGCGCGCGGTCTGGCGCGGATTCGGAAGGCGTATCGGGCTGCAGGTGCTATAGAGGATCTGTTTGTGGATCGGTTCGACGGGGGGCATCAGTTCCATATGGACGTGGCTCAGAGGGTTCTGGAGAGGTTGCACAAAGGATGAAGAGTTGCCATTGCGCTTGGGTGAAATTTGTCGGATATTGTGCATATGAATTGCAAGATAGGACAAAAGGGATGACGCGACTTCAACTTCTCTGTACCGGCACGCCTGCCCCACTCGCGCACCGCGGCGGCTCCAGCTATCTCGTCCAGACGGGCGACGAGACCCTGATCTTCGATTGCGGTCCGGCGTCGGTGCGGCGCATGCTCGAAGCGGGGCTTGCTCTGCCTTCGATTGATCATTTGTTTCTCACCCATCTGCACTACGACCACTGTATCGATTTTGCCTATCTGGTGCTGACGCGCTGGGATCAGAGCGTCGGCCAGATACCGGAATTGCAGGTGTACGGTCCGGAGCCAACAGCGCATATGGCGCACCGGTTGTTTTCTGCCGATGGTGCTTTTGGCCCGGATCTGGCTGCCCGCACTTTGCACCCGGGTAGCCATTTCGTGTACGAGGCGCGCGGCGGCGTTATGCCTCGGAAGAGGCCCAGTCCACAGGTGCGCGAGGTTGGATCCGGAGATCGGATAGAGACCGACAACTGGCAGGTCGATGTGGCAGAGGTGGTACACGTGCAGCCCCAGCTTACCTGTCTGGCATATCGTTTGACTACACCTGATGGTACCATCGTATTTGGCGGCGATACAGCGCCAGTAGATCGGCTCACGGATCTGGCAAGGGGTGCGAATGTGCTGCTGCACATGTGCCACTTCATCAATGGCGCGGTCGATGACGAACGTCTGACGAGTTGTTGTTCTGGTCATCTCGATGCAGCGACTACGGCGCGGGATGCGGGTGTGGAGACGCTGGTGCTCGTTCATTTGACGGAGCAGTTGGAAACGCCCGGCGTGCGGGAGCGGGTGCTGCACGAGGTGGGAGAGGTTTTCGACGGTCAGGTGATCCTCGGAGAGGATCTGATAGAGGTGCCGATGGGTACTATTGATACGGAGCCTGTGCGATGAATAATGCTATGGAGATTCTTACTGAACCCGATGTGCGGGTGCCGATGCGCGATGGGGTGCGGATGGCGGCGCATGTGTTCCGTCCCGATGCGGCGGGGCGCTTTCCTGGAATTTTGCTGCGCACGCCATACGGTCGTCCAAAGTCCGGATTTGAGCGTTATGTGCGCGCTGGTTATGCCGTGGTGAGTATGGATTCGCGCGGGCGCTACGGGTCTGAGGGCGATTGGATACCGTTTACCGAGGCGCATACGGGGGATGCCGAGGACGGTTATGATTCTGTGGAGTGGCTGGCGGCGCAGCCCTGGTGCAATGGCAGGGTGGGTACTCTGGGCGCCTCTTATAATGCCTGGATGCAGTGGCAGTTGGCCAAATTGCGCCCGCCGCATCTATTGGCGATGTGTGCGTACACCATTCCCCTGGAATTGACAGAGGTGGATTGGCCGGGCGGGTTCCGGCCGGGACGGCGCATCAAGTGGTGGCTCACTTCTATGGCTCCGGATCTTCGACGACGCCAGGGATTGCCGCCGCCGCACACGCCATCGGAGGCGCTGGAGGAATGGAACGAGGATGTCGAAAAACAATGGCTCGACTACCTTCCGTGGCTCGATTTTCCGCGCCACCTGCCGCCGGGGCTGGCGGAGTACGCGAGAGACTGGCTGGCGCACCCAAACCGGCGGGCATGGCGGTTCGACGAGGTACACGGGGAAGTTGCGGTGCCAAATCTCGATTTTAGCGGCTGGTACGATCACTGCAATGGCTCGATGTGGCATCTGCAACTGATGCAGCGCAATGGCCGCACCGCGCAGGCGCGGTCGCAGACAAAGCTGATCGCCGGACCTTGGAATCATCCGAGTCTCGGTAGTCGGCAGGTGGCGGGGTTCGACTTTGGGTCGGATGCCGAGGTCGATTTGCCGGGCATGATCATCCGCTGGTTCGACTACTGGCTCAAGGAAGACGACAATGGTATTGATGACGAGCCAGCAGTGCGCTATTTCGCGATGGCGGGGAAGGGGGGATATTGGCGCGAGGCCGATACCTGGCCGCCGCCGAATACGACACCCCGCGCGTATTTGTTGAGCAGCGATGGCAATGCCGGATTTGGCGGCTCCGGGCGGCTCTCGGTTGACGGTGGAAATGACGGTGTTGATCGCTTTGAATACGATCCCCACGATCCGGTGCCAACTTTGTGGACAAAGCAGTTGTTTACGGGTCCGTCGGACCGGCGTCTGCTGGAAGATCGCGATGACATCCTCTGCTACCGCTCTGCGCCCCTGACCGAGGCCGTGGAGATTGCCGGCTATCCAGAAGCTGTCCTCTTTGTCAGTTCGTCAGCGCCAGATACGGATTTTTTTGCGCGCCTGGTGGATGAGTACCCGTCCACAGACGGGGACCAGGCGCCCGCGCTGGAGATGTGCTATGGCATGGTGTGCGCGCGTCACCGCAATGGCCTCGATAGTGAAGAACTGTTGGAATTGGGGACGGTGGTGGAATTGCGTATCCAACTCGGTCCAACGGCCTGCCGTTTTGAGCCGGGCCATCGCATTCGCCTGGAGATCACATCCAGCGATTTCCCCAACCACGACCGCAATCACAATACGGGAAGGAACGATCTGGCAGATACCAAGCTGGTGAGGGCGACGAATGCCGTACATCACTCGGCAGCCCATCCTTCGCGGCTCGTGCTCCCCACTATTTCCCACCCAACTGCCGACTGAGCATACCCATGCCCCAATCCGGATCGGCTTCCCGCACGCCCGCAACTCCCATAGATCAGACGCCTGTTCTGCCCCAGGTTTGGGCTATTGCCTGGCCCGTAGTGGCTGCTTCGATGCTCGATGCCATGGAGGGCCTCATCGATATCTCTATGGTCGGGCAGCTGGGTCCGGAAGCAATTTCAGCGGTGGGACTCAGTCGGCAAATTCTGTTTCTGACGATGGTCATGGCGATGTCGATCAGCACGGGGTCGCGTACTCTGGTTGCTCAATTTTACGGGGCCGAGCGCCACGAGGACCTCAGCCATACGGCGCAACAGGCGATTCTGATGGGGGCACTGCTGGCCGTCGTGATGGCCTTGCTCGGGGGCTTGATCGCCCGTCCGACGTTGATTTTGCTGGGTGCACAGCCCGAGGTGCTCGGCCATGCCGTGCCGTTCCTGCGCATCTACTTTGCCGGCGTCATTTTTATGATGCTCAATTATCTCATCAGTGCGATTTTTGGCGGTGCTGGCGATACCCGAACGCCGTTGAAGATTTCGTGTCTTATCATAATTTTGAAGCTTCCCCTCACCTATGGCTTGATCTTTGGCGCCTGGGGGTTGCCGCAGATGGGGGTTTGTGGTGCTGCAGTTGGTACGCTCGCGTCGCGGGCTGTCGGTTGTATTGTCGGTTTTTGGCTGCTTACTTCCGGGCGCTCGCGTGTGCAGATGCGCTGGACCTGGCGTCTGTCTTTTAACCGCGATATTATCGGGCGGATGATGCGAATCGGGGTGCCGGCGGGGATTCAGGGATTTTTCCGCAATGGCGCACGTATCCTGTTTTATCGGGTGGCGAGTTGGACCTCGCAGCCCACGACTGCAGTTGCCGCGTTGACGATTGGGCTACAGATGCGGATGATCGGCATTATGCCAGCGCTGGCTTTTGGCGTAGCGGCAACCGCACTGGTTGGCCAGCGATTGGGCGCAAAGCAGATACCGCAAGCGGAACGCTTTGGGGCAAGTGCGATCCGGCTCTGTATGGTGTTTGTCGTTGTTTGCGCGATTATTATTTGTGCCTTCGCCCGTGAAATCGTCGATCTGTTCACCGATTCGGTAGCGGTTATTGATATGGGCTATGTCATGCTCTGGTTTTTTACGATTGCACAGGTTTTCTCAGCGTTGTCCATCGTGTCCGCAGGCGTCCTGGCAGGTGGCGGTGAGACCAAGCCTCCGCTCTATTACACGATTTTGGCGCAATGGATAGTTATGTTGCCGTTGTCCTATGTCCTATCTTTTCTGTTTGGGATGGATACCCTCGGTATCTGGATTGCCTGGCTGATTGGTGGCATTATCCAGGGCGTTCTGGTCTGGGCATCCTATCTAAAGGGCAGATGGAAACAGACGGTGATATAGGTGTTTTACTTTTTTTTCGGGATTTCGTCGCTGTCGGGACGGGGGATGTGCTGCCAATAGCCGGAGGGATCAATGCCGCGGCATAAGACCGCGGGTGAATGGTCGGTTTCTCGGGTGCGGACTTCGGGGGGCATGTAGCGCAGGGTCAGGCCGCAGCGACGCCGTTGCGAGGTGTTGGGTCTGGAGCCGTGTAGCAACAGGTCGGAGTGGATGGAGATTTGCCCGGCTTTCATGATCAGGGGTACGGGGTCGCCAAATTTTTCGGCGTGGTGAACAGATTGTCCGAGGACGTTATTTTCTTCTGGTGTGCTGCGTTCAAAGGGTATTTGTCCGTGGAGATGCGATCCGGGGATGACTTCCATGGGGGCGTTTGCGAGGTCAACGTCGTCAATGGCGAGCCAGACGGTTACGGTTTTGGATGGTGTGAGGGGCCAGTAGGATGCGTCCTGGTGAAAGGCGACTTTTTTGCCGTCTCCGGGCATTTTGTTGAAGTAATGGGTCATGCGCGAGACGAGGTTGGGGCCGAGCAGGTCTTCGACGTAGTCGAGGATGCGGTTATCGACGAGCAGGTCGTAGATGCCTTTGCAACTGCGGTGCCACCCGTTGATTGAGTAGCTGTTTTTGCCCGCTGCCTGTGCTTTGCCCATAAGTTTGTCAAAGTACGCGCGATTGGCTTCGGTTTCTTTTTTTGAGAAGACGTCGAGCGGGAAGAGGTATCCCTTTTCGTTGAAGTACTGGATTTGCTCGCGCGTTAGTTTTTTTGGCGCGTCAGTTTTTGCGGGATAAAATTTCAGTTCCCGTTTCATGTCGGGAAGGGCATCGGTTATGGGCATGGGTTCTCCTTAATTGAAAACCGAAGCTAGGGCGGGAAGTTGGGAGGCATCCACACTGGCAGGTCGGTGATCGAGTCCCGCGCGGCCTTCGACGTCGGTATCCCCCAGGCCTTGAAAAACGGGCCGAGGTTGCGACCCACCGTGCGCGAGAAGCGCACCAGCCACTGGTCGCGCTTCTCGTCGTCGTTCTTCGGGCGCTCGTCGTTGGGCAGGGCGCGGTATGTGGCGAACACCTGCCGATAGGCGTCCCAGCCAAACGCCTGCTGCATCTGCGCGTACATGATCAGGGCAAGGAATGCTTTTTCCTTCCAGTGTTCGAAGGTCGGATTATCAAAGTTGTAGGATGCCATTAGAGCGGCCCATGATCTTTTTCTTCTACCGGGAAACTCTCCGTCAACCATCGGGATCCCGCATAGAAACTCATAGATGTAGAGCGTGAACAGGTTGACGGTCACCTCGGTCGTGCCGGCGAATGTCCAGTCTTTGTGCTGGTGGTTGTGGCCCACCTCGTGGAAGAAGCCCCAGTTGCCCTCCGAGCGAATGTGCTCGGCATCCACCAGGTTGGACTGATGGTTCAGGTGGGCCATCAGGGGATAGCCGGAATGCATGGAACCCGCCGAAATCTGGCGGTCCACGACAAATCGCTCCGGGCTCGAGCGTGCATTGGGCGGCCAGGCGGCTAGGTCTGCGGCCAGGTCCAGCACGCGATCCCAGGTCTCAGCCACGGCGGTCGGGTCGTCGAGTCCGCGCACCTCGGAAGAGCGGGTCGTGACGATCATGTTCCGCCCGGCGATCTCTGCCCAGGGAGCCGGTGCATGGCGGATCTCCGCACGCCAGACGGCCGGGTCTGTCTCACCAAGCACGAAGAGCGGTGCCGCCACTGCGCCCTCGATCTCGACGGTGATGCGCCCGAAACCGGGGTTCTTCTTTGGGACTTCGATGTAGATCAGGCCCCCGAAGGCATTGGCGACGCGGGTCCTGGAAGCGGAGATGGGGAAACGGTAGCTGATTTGGGGCATGCGCTTCCATGTTGGCCGTCTCCAAATTTGGTCGCTGTGGGCGCCAATGCGCACGAAGAAGCCGCCGTTGGCGACGCGGGTCGGTACCGTTACCGTGACCAGATCGCCTGGCGCGGCGTAGAGGCCGGTTGAGTGCCAGCGAGGCACGGTGGTGTCGATGATAAGGCTACGTGTCAGGCGTGGGGCGTCGGTTGGGACGGAACCGGGAAAATCTGTGGCCGCAGGATGAGCGCGCACGGATTGGGGTGGGGTGCGGTGATGCTCAGACACGAAGCGCGTAGCGACCAGGCGGGCGACTACATCAGATTCTTCTACTGGGTGCTTCGCCGAGGGCCAGCGGGTCCCTTCGTAGTTCGAAAAAAACCCCTGCAGGTCCGGCGCGAACAGCACGTCGTTCGGAGGCAGAGCGCGGATGGTTCTTGCCAGGGTGTACAGAGTTTGGTCAACCTCCGGCTGGATGAGCTTACGCCTGCCGGCGATGTGCGCCTTGACCGCATTGAATGCCTTGACAGTGTGGGTCAGTTCAGACGGTGGTTCGGCAACGGCATAGCCCGCCGGCGATGTGCGTTTGAGGGAGCTGTTTAACCACTGGATGCCGATGGGCGCGAGCAGGCGGTTACCAGCGAAGTCATTGATGATATCCAGTTTTGGGTGCAGACTCGCCCAGCCCCAACCGTTGGCAGCCGTCACCAGACCACCTCCGGCGCGCACGAACGCCGACAGTGCTTCGAGCTCTGGCGCGCTCTGATTCCGCATGTCAACGGCCACGACATCCACCGCTCCCAGCGATTCCGATGTCAGGGCAGCTTCGACCACATCGTGACCGGTCCTGGTCAGCCAGGCGCGTAGCTGTGCGTTACCGACGACGCCAATGCGGGGGCTGGCTGAAGCTCCGCCTCCCGAGACCCAGGCGAACGCGTTCGCCATCAGGCGTGCGGTGTCCGCCTTCTCAAGTGTGGAGCTATTAAAGTAGCCTTTGTGCCCCAGAGCGACGACGCGGCCTGCCTGCCAACGGCCTGCCGCGATGACCGGCGCGCGCACGGCATCCGCGGCATTGCGCGGGGCACCCACGATCACCGGAAAGCTCTCAGGGCCATAGACGAAGAAGGAACTCGGCACACCAGGGGCCGCGATTTCGGCGACACCATCGAGCAGGGCGCCGAGGTCATCATCACCGGGGGAAAGTGATGCTTCGCCCGGCATTGCAATTGCAAATGAGATAATTAACAGCAATCCTATTTTCAGAGTGGACCCAGAACCGCCTTTTTCAGATTCCAGCACTTGCGACGTTGCTCGCTCTTGATGTTCGTTTCTGTTTATGGTGTCCATATTGCCAGTTCCATTGTGCCGTCTCTCCATCGGAATTCGACAACAACATCAAAATATAGGGAACTCGGATGGCCTTGTCGAACAAAAACCAATCCAGCCTCCTTGACAAAAGTGTTAAGCATTCCAGGTAAATTTTATTTTATAATATCCTGAGAAGTCGCCCCGCTTATATCTTTGCGTCTTTGTGTCTTTGTGTGAGGCCCTCTCACATCTCACTTCTCTTTTACCACCAGTGAACCGAGTGCCCCTGACCGGTCCACCAGATCGCATCGACGAGAAATGACCAGGCGACGCCGGCTGTGTAGCCGACGAGCAGGCCCAGGAATAGGGGCTTGGCTTTGCGGTAGAGGTTTACGCCGCCGATGCGGAGCAAAGAGGCTTTGCATACCCAGGCGATGAATACGGGCATGACCAGCGAAGCCGTGTTATCGGCAGCGGAAATGGTCAGGCCGATGGGGTTGATAGGCCACCAGGAAAATCGGTATCTCAAGAATGTCAACAGGGCCATTGCGCCCGCGCCAATGGCAAAAAAGATGATGCGGTTTGGGTCAGGCGCTTTGGGCGTTCGCATCATTGTAAGGGTAGATCCGTAGATGCCTTTTGGGTCGCCGCTGAAGAAGGGGAAGCGCGGGAAATTGTACGCTCCATGCGTATAGCCCAGATAGAGCATGAGCCAAACCGAAGAGACAAATCCGGCGAGTACGCCAATGCCCACGCAATAGAATAACAGACGGCGGTTGCCGCGGATCAGATCGCCCAATTTGATCGATTGCGCCAGCGCCGGGGTGAACAACCCGCGCATATAATCGATGAGGGAATAGGACAGTGCGATGGCCGTCATGCTGCTCCCCGAAATGACGTGGGTGCCGCGCAGGTCCATGACAAATGCCTGCGGTGTTACAGTGGCACCCGAATACACGACGCCTGCCTCGGATACCACGCGCGCGATGCCGATGTAGATGACGGCGACGCCGGACATAAAAATCAATGCGGTGGTGAGGTCCATCCCGATTTGCAGGAGCCAGAATAAGACGTAGATGAGGCTGCACGATAAAATTAAAACTGCGGATCGGTAGGAGAGTATTTCACCGCGGTCATCTACCGGGTGATTTTTGTCGAGTGCTTTGAGGACGACATCGCGCAGATGCCGCCGCGCGACCCACAGTCGCCACACGACGAGACAGGCGAGTGCGCCAAAGCACTGCCAGGCTTCGGTGGGCGGGTCTGCGCTGAAAGAATCGGTTGACCGCTCGATTTGATAGCCCAGGCGGTTAAAAATGCCCCCTTCCAGGACGTGGAGTAAAAAGAAAAACCAGACTGAGAATAGGACCTGTGTATTGGCAAAGTACGCAAATCCAATGGTCAAAAATTGCATGGGCTGAATGTACATGCCCGGTGAATAGCGCGTGAAGCGAAAATATCCCCCGTGCGGCAGGATGCCGATGCTGGGCAGGAGCGGATATGCCCATGACAGGGAGTGCCAGACAAAAATCAAAAATGGTATAGCCGCTGCAATCCAGAACATGGGACCGCGCATGAATGCGGGTAGAAGACGCGCGGAGAGGGCATCTTGCGACATTTCAATGGGTACGGCGGCGATGGGATAGGCGAGTTTTTCGTATTCTACCCACTGTTTTCGCAAGATAATCATCAGTGTGGCAGAAACGGCAAATACGGCCACCACAAGGCTACCCCACCACGCCAGCGGTGCCAGCCACACGCGATAGGGGATAGCACTGCCGGGCAATAAGCCCTCGTAAAAGGCGCGTACAGCCTCCTGGTCGGTGGGCACGACCCAGGAGTTGAGATTGGGGTGATAGTACTCGGCCCATCCGTTTTCGGGTGTGGCAAAATAAAAGGGGGTGGAAATTACGCCGATCAAAAATCCGGTGATGCCGGATGTGGGCACGACGCAACCGACGATGCCAATGGCGACAACGGATAGCAATTCGGCGGGTGCAAAGGCGTAGCGGCGATTTACAGATTTGATCAGGGGGTTGACTACCCCGATCAGAATGATGAAGATGGCGAGGAGCGTTATTTGAAATACGCTCAGGTTCAGGCGAGAGGTTTTTACCACGGTCTCGGCATAGGTCACCCACAGGTTGATGAAGATTACGATTCCAATGCCCAGGGCAACCGAGCGGAGTGTTATGCCTCTTGCTGGTTCACCTGTTGGGTTTGATTGCAGTTCTTCGGCCAAATGTCTCTCCCTTTAGCGCAAATGGCACACCCCGCACGGAAGTCGGATTGTATTCCAATTCCGGCGGGGTATGGAAAAGAATTAACACCTGTGGGGACAAGGGAAATACGCCTTGTTAGACTCCTCCTACAATGAACCCGAGAGATTCAGGCGCAGGGGTGGATCGAACAAACCGCTCTGGTGTCATACCAGAGCGGTTTTGTTTGTCCTTATGTAAAGTTGGCGGTTTATTTGGTCAAGAATGGCTCACTCGTCGCTACGAGCATGACCAGGTCTTTCAAGCCATAGCCCTGT
>JAPPIE010000240.1:8873-13119 GCA_028874765.1 Gemmatimonadota bacterium | reverse complement strand
TCGATATCAAACTCTGCCTGCCCTTGCAAAATCAGAAAAATCTCGTGCCCCAAATCGTGCGTATGGCTCTGATTGAACTGCCCCACCTCCATCTTCAAAAAACGCGAACGAATCTGGGGCGTTACCAGCATATTGGTAATATCCTTGCGATAGTCAAAAACTTGAAATGGCATGATACCCTCCTTATTAGGTCGCGGATAAAAAAACCAAATGATACTTGCTTCAACATCCCGAACACAGCATATTACGCGATGCGCGGGCGACCACAGGGGGTCGCCCCTACAATCACACCAACCGAAAGAAATGCATGAGCCTACCCAATCCCGCGCCACAGCCTGATCCCGCGTCACACATCACCACCCGCGCCATCATCGTTGGCCTGATCCTGACTCTTGTCATCTGCTATTTTGCCACAGACACCACCTATCGCCTTCGCGCATCTCGCGTATCTCTGGGCCACATGCCCATGTCATTGTGGCTGCCATTTCTTCTCATCTTCCTCATCAATCCCCTGCTCAAAAAAATCCGGGAAAACTGGATGCTTCGCCCGCATGAATTGGGACTCATCCTCTGCATGGGATTTATAGGCAGCGTTTTTCCCACCAAAAACGTCGCCGGACGCCTGATCGCCGTACTCGCCAGCCCCTATTACAAAGCCACACCTGAAAACCGATGGGCGGAATTTACCCACGAACACATCCAACCCTGGGCTGTACCCAGCAATCGCGCGGGCGACATCACCAATTTGTGGGAAGGATTGCCAGCACATCTCTCCACCCCCTATCACGCCTGGGCTGTACCGCTCTTCTGGTGGTTCACATTTTTCTTCGCACTATTCATCGCCTGTTTGTGCATCACTGTCATCTTGCGCAAACAATGGGTCGAACACGAACGCATCACCTTTCCCCTCGCGCAATTGCCCACCCTGATGATTCGGGATACAGCAACGGGACAAATAGGATTTTTCAAAAACAAATTATTCTGGACGGGATTTGGCATCGGCGCATTCATCTTATCCTGGAATATCCTGCCCCTCTTCTGGCACAATCTCCCAATCATACCCATTGGTCCCACCCATAGTACCGCCATCTCATTTGGGCACGACTTTCCCCCGCTACAAATCAAATTCAACTTCGTCATGGCGGCCTTTGGATATCTCACCAACCTCGAAGTCCTCCTCTCCATCTGGCTATTCCACATACTCTCACTCATCGAAATCGGCGCATTAAACCGCTTTGGCATCACCGTGGGCAGAGACTTTGGCAGTGGCCTATTGCTACAGCAAGTCGGAGGCTTCATCGCATTTGCCCTGTTTGGCCTCTTCATGGCGCGGCAACATATTGGAACCGTCATCCGCGCACTCTGGCAACCGAATGCAGAAGACAAAACCGAACTCCTGTCTTACCGCACCGCAATAATCGGCCTCATCACCTCGCTCATTTATGCCAGTGCATGGATGTACGCGCTGGGCATTTCCCTGCTGGGCATTGCAGTACAACTCGGCCTGCTCTTGATCTACTTCATCGGCCTGGCCAAAATCGTCGCAGAAACTGGCCTGGTATATGTCGAAACCCCACTGCGAACCCAGGAACTCGCCGCTGCCGCGCTCGGCACAACCGTGCAAACCCCCGACCACGTCGGCATGGCACTATCGGCCAACAGCGTGGAAAGCCACCGCGAATACATCCTCCCATCCCTAACCCACACCGCCAAAATCCACGACGTATTTCGCTGGCCGCGCAATCGCATGGTCGCCGCCCTAATGCTCGCCTTTATCATCGGCTTTGTCGTCTCAATTATCTATACCCTCAACCTCTGTTACGGCGCAACCGGCGCCGCCAACATCCGCCACGTCTTTGTATTTGGCGGATACAGCCAGCGCATGTTTGACCGCGTCGTCTCATGGGCATCAGAGCCGACCTCTTTTGGCCGCGTTGAATGGCAATTCCTGACTGCTGGCGCGCTCGGCACCCTGTTTTTGAGCCTCATGCGCCTGCGCTTTGCGTGGTGGCCTCTCCATCCGGTGGGATTCACAGTGGGATATGTCTATCCCGTCAGAGTCACCGCCTTCACCGTCTTTCTCGTATGGGCATTCAAATCCATCGTATTGCGCATCGGCGGCATTCGGCTCTACCGCAATTTGCAACCCTTCTTCATCGGCCTCTTAATCGGCTACACCCTCGGTGTCGGCCTCTCCACACTCGTAGATCACATCTACTTCCCCGGCAACGGCCACATGGTACATTCCTGGTAAGTTAAAAAGGGTCGCCATCGCGCGATGACAACCCCTTTCAATTCAAGATGGTTCTCGAAATGCCTGTTCCCGGATAGTATTTACATACGGATGTCCCGTCTCCTCCATCCAGCTCAGAATACGATCTCGCATCGATGCGGCACGCGTGCGATCTCGATACGCCAGATTGTGTTCCTCATGGGGATCATCCGCCAGATTGTAAAGCTCGTCCAAATCGCGCACGTCACCACCTAACGGCTTCCAATTCAGCACAAACTTCCACGCTCCCTGCCTGAGCATCACACCGCGGTTCATCAAATCCGTAAAAATCTCTTCCCGCGCGACATTGTGCTCACCCCGCAAAATACTGCCTATACTCTCGCCATCCACCCCATCGGGAATATCCACACCCGCCAGATCCAGCAGCGTGGGCATCACATCCACACTGCTATTCAAAGAAGTATTCACAGATCCCGCTTCAATTCGCCCGGGCCACCGCACCAAACACGGCACCTTCATCAACGTATCATACCCACAATACGTCAACTTATACACCATCCCAAACTGCCCCACCATATCGCCGTGATCCGACACAAACATCACAATCGTATTCTCCGCCTGCCCATTGGCATCCAGCGCATTGAGCACCCGCTCAATTTGTGCGTCGATATAACTCACATACCCCCAATAACGCCGAACATAATTCCGCACCTCATCTCTCGACCAGACATCGCGCACATAAGTACGGGCATTATCCCATTGAAAACGCGGCTTATCCTCCAATGGCGCATCGTAATTATCGGGCAGGGGCACATCGTCCAAATCGTACATCGAATCCCAGGGTTCAGGCGGACAGACGGGCAAATGCGGTCCGTAAAAAGACAGCACCGCACAAAATGAATTATCCCGATTGGCATTGAGAAACGTCACCATCTCATCGGCAAAAAAGTGCGCCATGTGGTGATCCTCCCCCAACAAACTCACACTGTGCTCCCGATCTGGCGCACTCGGTGCTGCCTGATGATTGCCCACGCGAGGCGCATTTTTAACCTCATCGGACAAATCTGTCGTCTGCAAATACGCTTTGAAATGCTTCCATCCCCCAATCCAGTGATCAAATCCACTGCGGGGGGCATCCTCGCCCGTACCGCCCTCCACCTGTACAAACTCAAAATCGCGCGCACTATCTACCCGCTTTTGTACCCAGCAATCGTCAAACGGACCGCGCCCTGTAAGCCCGCGGTACATATTTCCCCCCAAATGCCACTTCCCAATCCACGCGGTTTGATAGCCCGCATCGCGAAATGTATTGCCTATAGACGGCAATGCGTCATCCAGTTCCACATTATTGGCCACCACCCCGTGGTTGTGCGTATAGCGCCCGGTCAAATACGTCGCCCGAGACGGCGTACACGGAAACGCCGCGATATAAAAATTGTCAAACCGCATGCCCTCGCGTGCCAGGCGGTCTTGCGCGGGTGTCTCAACAACCGAATTGCCATAACAACCGATAGTCGATATCGGTTGCTGATCCGTCATAATCAAAAGCACATTTGGACGATCACCGGACATTGTAATCCCCTCCCTCTACACCAAAAACTTCAGGCAAACGGGCATAGGCACTTCCGCGACATGCCGTGTCTCTGCCAATTTCCCGGTCTCTCGGTCGATGGCAAAAGAAACAATCGTATCGCTGCTTTGATTCTCTGCCAGCAAGAAATTGCCATCGGGCGAAAGCGCGATATTGCGAGGCGTTTCTCCACCAGTGGAATGAATATCGACCGGCGTCAAGTGACCGCTGGACTCGTCAACCGCAAAAATGGCGACACTATCGTGCCCGCGATTTGACCCATACACAAACTTGCCATCGGATGAAACGTGAACATCCGCCGTATGGCTCGTATCTGAAAAATCGCCGGGCAACGTGGCGATAGATTGCAACTCGGTCAACGTACCCGTCTCTGCATCACAGGCGTACGCATTGACAGTATTGCCTATCTCATTGATCAGATA
>JAPPIE010000240.1:0-8773 GCA_028874765.1 Gemmatimonadota bacterium | reverse complement strand
TCTTCCCCAATGGGCAACATACAGGTGCTACCCCCACCGTAATTTGCCACCACAGCATAGCGCCCCGTCGCATCGATATTCAAATGACAGGGACCAGTGCCTACTGTCGATTGCCGGTTGATAAACGCGAGATCTGCGGCTTCTGCATCAATAGCATACGCGCTAATCGCCCCCGCGCTCTCGCCATTGTATTCACTGATCTCATTGACCGCATAGAGAAATTGTCCATTGGGATGAACGGCGAGAAATGTCGGATTCTCACTCTCGATACTATTAGCCAGAGTGAGTTCACCCGTCTCGGTATTGAATCGGTGAACGTAAATACCCTTGCTACCAGTGCGGGTATAAGTACCGATAAAAGCGATGATATTGCTCATAGTAAATCTCCTTTAATTACTCAAAATATCGACGACCATATCGCCAAAATCGCTGGTCGAAAGAACATTCTTGGGATCGGTTATTTCTGAGGCGAGTTCAGAAGTGGCATATCCTCTCTCGAGAATATCGAACATAGCGTTCCACAAAGCGTCGGACTCCTCTTTCAGACCCAGACATTTATCCAGCAAAAATGCAATACTGCCAATCATCGAATAGGGATTGGCGATATTTTGCCCCGCGATATCGGGTGCCGACCCGTGCGCCGGTTCCACATAGCCCTTTTCTGGCCCCATACACGCCGAAGGCATCAAACCGAGAGAACCGAGCAAACCACCCGCCTGATCGGTCAGAATATCGCCCTGCATATTTTCCAAAAGCATAACCCCATTGAATTGCGTGGGATCTCTGACGAGTTGAAAAGCTGCGTTATCGACGATAATCGACACGTATTCGACATCGTCGTACTCTTTTGCCATCTCTTCGATAATCGCATCCCAAAGTCGGGATGTCGCCAGCACATTCGATTTGTGAACATGGGTCATCCTGGTGCCGAGACGTCGGGCTTCGTCAAACGCAACCGTTCCAATCGCGCGCACCTGCTCTTCGGTATAAACACAATCGTCGCGCGCGTATTTCATACCCGTAGCAGTACCCTCTTCTTTCTCCCCAAAATAAATACCACCCACCAGTTCCCGAATCATGAGAATATCAATACCCTCTCCAATGACACTATCGCGCAAAGGTGAAAATGACGCGAGGGATTTGGGCAGCCTGACCGGGCGATAATTGGCATACGTATTAAAACGCTTTCGCAAAGGCAGAATAGCACCGAGTTCCGGGCGCAACTCCTGTGGGATTTTCTTCGTCTCTTCAATGGAAAGCCCCACCGGACCTTTGATAATCGCGTCTGCCCGATCGCACAGGGCTTTTGTCTCATCGGGAAACGGACTGCCCTCGTCAAAATACGACACCGCACCAAAAGGCGCGTATTCCAGCACAAACTCGTGATCAAACTTCTTTTCAATCGTGCGAAGCGCTTTAATCCCTTCGCGCATAATCTCGGGACCAATGCCGTCGCCTTCAAGCACGGCGAGGGTTTTTTTCATAATAAACCTTTCTGTTTAATGAAAAATTACGAGTTAAGAGCCGGGCTAACTTCCGACGCCGCCTCTCTATCTAAAATAAACGTACAATCCGAATGTGTCTGTAAAAAACTCGCCGGACAGGATGGATGGGGAGCACCCTGAACAGCGCGAGCAATCGCTCCCGCCTTATCCGTACCCGTCGCCAGAAGAAGAATCCGCCTCGCCTCACAAATCGTGTCAATCCCCGCAGTAAGCGCCTGTTTGGGCACATCGTCAACGCGCTCGAAAAAGCGACTATTCGCCGCAATCGTACTCTCGGTCAAATCGACCAGACGGGTGCGAGAATCGGACGCACTGCCAGGCTCGTTAAAAGCAATATGTCCATTGCGACCAATACCGAGCAACCACAGATCCACACCACCGCACGCCCGTATCCTGGCTTCAAAAGCCTCGCACTCGAGACCGGCATCCACTGCCATGCCATTGGGCACATGCGTATTCCACAGTTGAATATCAGTACCGTCAAAAAACGTGTGATTCATAAAATAACGATAACTCTGTGGATGCCCACCATCAAGCCCCCAGTACTCATCGAGATTAAAAGTAGTCAAACGCGAAAAACTCAGCCCCTCCCGATTCATCCGCACGAGTTCGGCATACGTCCTCACCGGTGTTGACCCCGTTGCCAAACCGAGCACAGCATCTGGCTTCTGGCGAATAAGCGCGGCAATTTCCGATGCAGCGGCGCGGGCCACATCATGGGACGTATCGCAAATTTTCACTTGAATAGGCATAATCAAACGCGGCGCAGCACCTGGCCGGGCAACGCACCTGTGGGTTCCCCATTGGCAATGACGGATTGACCATTGACAAAAACGTGCGAAATACCGACTGGCGGCAGCGTGGGATTTTCAAAAGTAGATCTCGCAGCCACCGTATCGGGATCAAAAACAACGAGATCAGCGGCCTTGCCCACAGCGAGTTCGCCCCGGTCGGGAATATTGAAACGCTGTGCGGGAAAACCGCTCATCTTGTAGATCGCCTCCTCAAAGGTCAGCACCTCGCGCTCGCGCACAAAATGACCCAGCACGCGCGCAAAACACCCAAAACCCCGCGGATGCGGATGCGGAATATTAAAAATGCCATCACTCGCAATCATCATACGCGGATGAGTGGCTGTACGCGTCACGGTCTGCTCCGCTACTTCGGGATCAATCTGCCAGGGAAAAATAACAGCATGGTGTTCTCGCTCCTGAAAAATCAGATCGTAGGCAAAATCTTCAAGAGATGTATTTGCCCTGGCCGCGAGATCGCACAGGCGTTCTCCCGCGTACCTGCCCGAGCCAGTATAACCCACGATTTGATCGCCGCGCCCGAGCCAGGTCTTGAGTTCGGCGACGGACTCAGCGCGAATCCCCGGGTCTTCAAGGCGCGCATTGACCTCATCCGGGCTACCGACCTGAAACTTCATAGGCAGCATCATATACAAATGCGTCATCCCGGCCGGATAGAGATAAGATTCAAAAGTCAGATCGATATTTTCGCGCTCAATTCTATCCAGCAAATCGGCATTCTCGTCGTTGACCCGCTCGTGCGAGATATGAACCGGGATATTTGCAGCGCGGGAAAGCGCAATCGTCTCTTCCCATGCGGCAACGCGCCCAATCGTGTGATAGCGCACATGAGCCGCGTAAATACCCCCGTATTCTGCCGTAACTTTGCAAAGCGCAACAAGCTCCCGAAAATCCGCATTCGCACTCGGCTGATAATCGAGACCCAAATTGAGCGCACCGGCCCCCGCCTCCATCCATTGGCGCGTGAGATCCGCCATCTGTGCAATCTCATCATCTGTCGCCGGTCGCGCATCCCACCCGCATGCAGACAGGCGAACCGCGCAATGCGGAACTTGCGGGTACACATTTGCCGCGCTGTTATTCGGAAAAAGACGCAGATAATCTTCAGGCGTTTGCCAGCCAATCGGCATAGCGACTTCACCAACGGAAAAGCGCGTATATGTCCACAACTCGCGCGTGCGTTCGGGCGACAGCCCCGTCCACCCAAACCCATCGGGCGTCAGAAGTTGCGTCGTAATACCCTGCTGCACCTCGGCATAGCGATGAACACCTGTGAGCAGGGCAATCTCCGAATGAACATGCACATCGATAAAACCGGGACAGACGATATGTCCCGTCGCATCGATAACCGTATCGGCCTCTGCTTGAGACAAATCGCCAATGGCCTCAATGCGATCCCCGCAAATGCCGACATCTGCCTGAAAACCGGGCGTTCGACCCGTACCGTCAATTACTGTGCTATTGCGAATAATGAGATCGAAAGTCACTTTTTACCACCTGTTGAGTTTGTGCCCATTGCCCGGGAAAAAAAGCGCATCTACAACAACACCCAATGCAATACCGGCAATTTGACCAGCCAGCATACCCAGAAACAAAGGCGCGATTTTGCGATAGTGTTCAAGACCGCCAAATTTGAGGATGAGCGTTTTGATCGCCCAGCTAAAAAAAATAGAAAATAAGCTACTCCGCAAGACGCCCGACGATGAAATCGTAAACCCAATCGGATGAAGCGGAAAGTGGGGAAAACGATAGCGAATATAGAGCAAAATACCTGTAAAAGCAGCACCAATACCCAAAAAACGCACGCGATTCCAGTCCGTACTCATCGTCCCGGCGTGTACGCGGTTGGCGGTATAAGTCCACGAACCCACGGCACCGTCACCAGACCCATTAAAACTAACCACCCCAAAATTATAGCTACCAATACCGTAATAACCCTGATACAGGGTAAAAGCAATAACAGTGGTCGCGCCGATCAAGGCACCAGCGGCAATCGCGGGAACAAAAGCGCGGCGGCGCTCGGTGGGCACACCCGCGGCCAGACGCGGGACATGTGCAAGCGTTGTAATCGCAAATGTCTTGGCATCGCAAAAAAATGTATAAGTCAGCCCCAGTGCAACCGCACTCGGTGCCCCCATACCCGCAATACCCAGTACGTGCCAGGTAAATGCCTGAGCAGTAATAGGACCGCGCAAAAAAACCAGACCGCTTTCGGCAATAATATGCGAAAGGCCGAGATAGAGAATCAGCGTAGCACCCCAAAAGGTGAGTAAAGTAAGGGCATTCATACCCGATTGCACGAGAAAAAAGATCGTGTACACACTGCACAAGAGCAAAATAATAAATGCCGTACGATAGGACAAAAGTTCTCCCCCATCATCTATCTGCGCGTTGCGAGGCCACACCTTGTGCCAAACATCGCGCAAATGTGCGCGCGCCATCCACAGCCCCCACAGAACGAGAATAATAAACCCCCCAAAACTCTGCCACCCAATAGCAGGTGCCATAGAACACCACATATCGGAACCGCCAAAATCCAACCCAAAACGATTGAAAATACCAACCTGAAGAATGGCGAGCAGGTGAAAAAACCAGATGCTGTACAACACATCTGATTTCGTGAAATAGGCAAATGCAATCGTCATCGGCTGAAATAGAAACCACAGTGGAGGAAAACCCCGACCAATGGGGATATTGATCTGCCTCATAACATCCAGACGGGGCAAAGCCGTAATGAACCATGAGGCGACATTCCAGCAAAAAACGCCAAAAATGAGTGCAAATCCAATCTGAAAAAAGCGCGAGCGAATAAGATTGGCAAACGCATCTTTCGAATCACCCGTACCCGTCAGTTCGAGAAGTGCCGTAGCAATGGGAAAAGAGAGCCGTTCGTGCTCCATCCACTGTTTGCGTAAAAGAATAACCACACAGAAATTGGCGAGAAATACAGCACCCAGAAAAAGTACCCAGCCGGGAAAAAGCGCGATCCACGCATCCCAGGGAAAAGGGGCACCGGGCGGTAGCCCTTCGTAAAACCCCGTAGCCGCAGCGCGGTCTGTCAGCACATTCCAATCGGTAAAATGTGGCCACAGCCTTTCATCCCACATATTCTGCGTTGAAGCAAAATAAATAGGCGCAGTAACAACACCGAGAAAATAACCCGAAAGCCACTCGCCTTGCATATTGGCAGCCACCATGCCAATGCTACATATCGCGATAAGTTCAAAGGATGAGAGGCCCTTAAATCTATGCGAAAAGACGTAATTGAAAGCGAGCAAGGCCAAAAAGGGAATGAGAAAAGCCACAGACAAATGGGCAAAATCCGCGCGAGAAGAACGCAGAATCAGGCTGCTATACGCAGGCCAAAAATTCACCCAAACAGATAGACAAAGGCCAATGATGATCGCGCGAATGGTCATAGGACACCGAAATATGGAAAATAAACAAAAAATCGGGCGTCCATAATAACACCGAGAACCGTCTCGGTCAAGCTGCGTACTATTATTATTCCCATTCCGACATCTTGACATGAGAGAAATGGCGACTTATCATGAGCGTTCAAAACGCGAATAGACGAATAGACGGAGCGGTGTACAACTGGCCGCCTCTCAGGCCAGTTCATAGACGAACCCCACCCTACCACCCAACGGGCGGGCACAGGGGCACCGCCCCTACATTGATGAACTGTCCCGAACCAGTTGTACCCCGCTCCGTTGATTCATTCAGCCGAGGCTTATTATGCACCAGACTTTCTCAGGCATCCTGGAAGAAATGACCATAGACGACGTGCGATCTCTCACACCCAATGTGGCGGTCATCCCCATAGGCTCCACCGAACCGCACGGACCTGCATTGCCCTATGGAACGGACAACTTTCAGGTCGAATACGTCGCTTACGGAGGCACGCGCAAAGCCAATGAAATGGGCGGGCGCGTCGTGTGTTTGCCCACACAGCGGGTGAGCTTAAACAACAACTTCCGCGCTTTTCCATTCGCCTGCCGCATGCAAGTCCCCACATTTATGAACCTGTTGAAAGACCTCGTGGCAATGTGCCGCGCGGAAAATGTACACCGCATTGTATTCATCAATGGTCACGGCGGCAATCCCGACGCCATCCGCGCAACACAGCGCGATTTAGCCGCACAAGATAACCTCTTCACATGCTTGATCAGCACGGGATCCTGTGCATCGGAAGACGCAAAAGCCTTATGGGAAAATCGCAGCGATCACGCAGGCGAAGAAGAAACCTCCCAAATCATGTTCTTGCGCCCCGAACTCGTGCGCGAAAATCTGATAGCCAACAACCCTCCCCAGTATCCCAAATTGAAAACACTGCGGGAATTTGACATCCACTTTGTGCGTCCCTGGCATTTGTATTTGCCCACATCCGCTGGCGGCGACGCGCGAAAAGCATCGGCGCAAAAAGGCGAGACCGTCTTAAACTCAGCCGTGGAAGGAACCGGGCGATTCCTTGCTGAACTATCACAGGCAGAGGACTCAGAGACATTTCCCTATTGAAAGGACCACAGCATGATCACCTATGACACACTCGGCGTAAAACCATTTATCAACGCGAGTGGTACCATTACCACACTCGGCGGTAGCTTAATGTCAGATGAAGTACTGGAGGCGATGTGCGCGGCGGGAGGATCATTTGTCGATTTGAACGACCTGCTCGTAAAAGCAGGCGAATATCTGGCAGACCGCATTGGCGTACCTGCGGCCTTTATCTCTTGTGGCGCAGCCAGCGGTGTACAATTGTCCGCCGCAGCGTGTTTGACGGGACCCGACATAGCAAAAGCGCGCCAGTTGCCACATACACAGGGATGGCAAAACGAATTTGTAATCAGCCTGGTCGATAGCCATACGTACATCCACCAGGGCATAGAAGTCTGCGGCGGCAAACTCGTGCGAGTAGGCAGCAAACAAGCGGTAACCAGTGAAGACCTCATTGGCGGAATCGGTGAAAAAACAGCGGCTGTGGTGCATTTCTTGGGCAAACAAAGCAAAGAACAACTCGCAGAAGTCATCGCAGGTGCCGAAAAAAAGGGCGTACCCGTCATGGTGGATGCGGCTGCGCAGTTGCCTCCTCGCTCAAACTTAACCGAACTCGTCGAAATGGGTGCGAGCCTGGTGACATTCAGCGGAGGCAAGGGATTGTGCGGACCTCAAAACAGCGGTCTGGTCGTGGGAAAAGAAGATTGCGTAGAAGCCGTGCGGATCAATGCAAGTCCCCACTCGGCAATTGGACGCGGCATGAAAGTCGGCAAAGAAGAAATCCTGGGATTAATCGCGGCTGTAGATCTATTTTTGAGCCGAAGCGATGACGAAGACTGCCAGCGCTGGCACGGGCAAGCTCGCGTCGTGGTAGATGCAGTAAAAAATATCGCAAACGCCTATGTGATGACCGAAGGACAGGATGCCGCACCCGAATTCGCGCCCCGCGCATACATAGACCTGCCAGATGAACAGCGCGATGCCGTAATCCACGCATTGAAAGAAGGCGAGCCATCAATTGTCGTGCGGCGAAGTCCCAGAGGTATTATGATTGACCCCATGACCATGCAAATGGGTGAAGAAACCGTAGTCGCAGAAAAATTGCTGGAGGTACTGACATGATCGACGCGCATTTACACCTCACGCACAACGGCAGATCGGTTGAAGAAACCATCACACATATCGAAGCCATCGGCGCGGAAAAAGCCGTCATGCTACCCATTGAAGATGGCGACGACGAATTTGGCTGGATGACCGAAGACATAGTAAAGGCGCATCGGGATTATCCGGACACCATCATACCCTTCTGCCATGTAGATGTCACGCGGGAAGACGCCGTGACCGAACTGGAAAAACGCGCCGCCAGCGGCGTATTTAAGGGCTATGGCGAACAAAAACAGCACCTGCGACTGGACGATCCGCGATTGGAAAACATATTGACAATCTGCAATGAATTGAACTGGCCCGTAACCTGGCACTTTCAAGAAGGCGAGCGGGGATATAACCAGGGAATTGAACACCTCGAAGTGCTCCTGAAAAAATTCTCCAATATTAAATTCATCGGCCATGCCCAATCGTGGTGGGCGCATATCAGCGCCGACGTACCCGCCCCCGAAGAGACCCTGTATCCCACAGGCGCGGTCAAACCCGGCGGCTTAATAGATCGGCTATTGGCAGACTATCCCAATATGTTTGCCGATTTATCCGCGGGTTCGGGTCTGGGCGGCCTGACGCGGGACGAGGACTTTACCGCGGGATTCCTGGCACGGCATGGCAAAAAATTGATGTTTGCCACAGACTGCCCTTGCAGGGATGGCAAAGGTGAGGGCCTCTCCCGCGGCGCGTGTTTCGCGCAATTGAGTCTCCCATTCCTCAACCGCATGCTCTCCCCCAACGCACTGGAAGATATCTTGCACAACAATGCGGTGAGGATTTTAAACCTGTGAGAACCAGACTATC
>JAPPIE010000174.1:1861-13297 GCA_028874765.1 Gemmatimonadota bacterium | reverse complement strand
ATGTTTTCGTACACGACCCCGACGGCAACCTCATCGAAATCGGCCGTCCGGGAAAGCTTGAGGAGTGAGGGGTCTCAAACAAAGACACAGAGACACAAAGAAAGGTAAAAAAACGGGCCGCGATCTCAAGAGATCGCGGCCTAATTTTTTAGCAGTCAGATATCAGAAAATGCCGGTTTTTTTAAGGACCATCGGCATTCAGGTTAATTAGAAATTCACCGAAACCCCTCTCGCTTGCAGTGCTGGAATATGCGTGTTGATAGATGTGACATTCAGGGGATTGTTCCAGACATTAACCCGATCTCTGCCATTTAATCCCGTGTTGGCCACCAACGGTGCGAGATCCGAGATACTGTTGTCGGAAATATTCAGCCCTCTCAAGCGGAGTAAGTTGGTCAATGGTGCGATATCTGAGATGTTGTTATTGTCAAGATGCAGCCATATCAAGCGAGTCAGGTTGGCAAGCGGTGTGATATCCGGGATGTTGTTATTGTCAAGATAAAGCCAGTTCAGGCGAGTCAAGTTGGCAAGCGGTGTGATGTCTGAAACACTGTTGTCGTTAATATACAACTCGTACAGGGTGTTTAAGTTGGTTAATGGTGCGATGTCTGAAATGCTATTCTTACTAAGAGTTAACCATTCTACATTGGGCAAGTCGGCAAGTGGTGCAAGATCCGAGATGCTGTTATTGGAAAGGATCAGCCATTTCAGGCGAGTCAAGTTGGCAAGTGGTGTGATGTCTGAAATACTGTTGTCGTAAATAAACAACTCTGTCAAGTGCGTTAAGTTAGTCAGTGGCCTGATATCAGATATCCCATTGTTCCAAATATTCAAATCTGCCAAGTTGATTAAGTTAGCAAGCGGTGCAAGATCCGAGATGCTGTTGTCGTTAAGCGCCAGCTTCGTCAAGTGGATTAAGTTCTTCAGTGGTGTAATGTCCGATATTCTGTTTCTTTCAAGACCCAAGTCTGTCAAATTGATTAAGTTAGCAAGCGGTGCAAGATCCGAGATGCTGTTGTTTCCAAGATACAACTCGTTCAGACTGTTTAAATTGGCAAGTAAGGTGATATCCGAGATGCTATTAAAATAAAGATCCAGCACTGTCAGGTTGTTTAAATTGGTTAGCGGCGCAAGATCCGAGATGCTGTTGTCCCTGAGATTCAGCCTTGTCAGGCCGGTTGCAAACTCAATCCCTTTCAAATCGCGAATATTCATACCTGCCGCCTCAAGACGAGACAATGTCGCCATCTCAGCGGCGGTGATTGAAGCATCGGGCACTTTGCCAAGAGCGAATTCGATAGCCGCACGCAAATTGGCGTCCGGAATGTCCCCACCTTCACCAGATGACAGAGATTTTGAACAACCGTAACCTAAAATAAGAAATGCCAAGCCTAAAAAATAAATATACCACGATACGACACAATCTCCCTTCAAATAATTTCGGGACAATTCCTTCACCTACCTTCATCTGTTATTATCTGCGTTCAGGCTTGAATTAATTGCTTTTCTTTGTGCCTTTGGGTGAGCCCCTTCATCTGTGAGACAGCTCAAATGAACTGGCCCGAGAGGCGGCCAGTTGTACACCGTTCATTCGCTGTCTTCTTTTTCCTCACACCAACCCCCACATCTGATCAATATCCTGCTGATATGCACAAACCTCGCCGGAAATCACATCGCCCACCTTGACGACCTCTCCGCTTTTTCCAGATTCGTAAATCGCCTCGCTCACAGCCTTGCTTTTCAAACCTTCTTCGGCGTCGATTTCCACATCGCGCCCAACACTCAGAGCATCGATAAAATCCCACAACTCAATCGCCATGCCATCGGTCAGCCCATAGGGAAAGAGGCGGTCCTTTTCGCCCTGACTCAGCGAATCGAGAAACATATCTTGAAGCTGGGACACGCCATAAGCCGTACCATCTATAAAATGGCACTCGCCGCGTGCCTGAGACGCTGCCGGATGGAAAATATCGCTCTCGACAATCGTACCCTTGCTCCCGGTGAGATTGAGTTGTGTAAAACCCTTCCCCGGCGCGCTAACCGTCCACGACCACGTGCCGATCACACCACTTTCAAAATTAAAAATACTGGTCCAAAAATCCTCGCGACTATCATCGACCAGATCCTCGCCTTTCTTATGGGGACGCTGTTCCATTTGTTCCACACGCGCATAAACACTCTCCACTTCCCCAAACCAGTAGCGCATAGTATCCACCCAGTGCGCGCCGCTATCCATAACCATCCCGCAACCGCCCAGTTTGCGATCCACGCGCCAGTGCCAATCGGGATAATCCGCGGGATCCTGCCATCCCGACCTGATCGCGTACCACAATCTGGGCTCGCCGAGCGGACCACCGTTAAACGCCCAGTGAATCGTGCGCTGCCCAACACTCCGACGACACTGTTCGGCATTCGCGGCAACCTTATTGCAGCGCCTGGCTGTATCGATAATTTTCTGCGTGGCTTTAACTGTTATACCAATGGGCTTCTCACACAAAATATTCACACCGCCTTCGAGCAACTCGCAGGCGAGCACGTGATGAAGGCCATGGGGACTGCATATATCGGCTCCATCGAGATTGGATTCTGAATTGAGCAGATCCTCAACCGAGGGATAACTATTGACCTCCCATCCGGTCTTGCCATTAATCTGATCGGCAAATGCCTGTGCGCGACTGATATCGCTATCAACCGTAGCCACAATGCGAAACCGATCTTCACCACTGTCAATAAGCTCTCCATACCGCCGAAGATGCCCACCGGCAATACCGCCACAGCCGACGAGCGCGAGATTTACAATTTTTCCTTTCGACATTACCCTTCCTTTCTCGTGTTATATTCTGCCATCGCCTCCCAATAATACGGCGTGGGAATCGGACTCTTGAGTGACGGATCATTCACATCTTCCATCCATTGCCACAGACGCTGGCTCAACGCATTATAAACATCCCGGTATTCGGGTTTATCGGCGACATCCTCAAACTCATTGGGATCATTTTCCAGATCGTAGAGTTGTGCCACTGGCTGTTTGATACGCGGCGTTGGGGGATCGGTCATATCCACGGGCACATCTATCAGACGCCGCGGACTGAAATTGCGAATAAACTTATAGCGATCGGTGCGAACACTCCGACTATCGCTACCCTGAAAAATCGAAAAAGCCGCATCCCGCGTGGGTTCCGCATCCGGACTTTTGAACACACTGGCAAAACTCAAACCCTCCACATTATCCGGAATGGGCTGATCTATGAGATCCATAAGCGTGGGCAAAAAATCGACATTACTGAGCAAATGGTCACAACTCCGTCCACCCCGAACACCCCCACCGGGCCAGCGCATAAGCAATGCAACGCCAATACCCGCGTCATAGCAAAACCACTTAGCCCTCGGAAATTCAATACCGTGATCCACCGTAAAAACCAGCAGCGTATCGTCTTCCAACCCACTCTCCCTCAATGCATCGGCAATAATCTGAACCGCCTCATCAACGCGGCGGATCGCACCTTGTTGCAGGGCCAGTTCCCGGCGCGACGTCTCGTCATCAATGAGATACGGCGGCACATCAATACCCTTACTATCATCAGGCCCCACATCGCCAAAATCGTGCGGACGATGCGTCTCAAAAAAACCGACTTGTGCATAAAACGGCGTCTTGGAACCCGCGTCTGCCCTGAAAAAATCCCCCAGAGCCTGGGCAACCACAAGCGCGTTTGCGCGGCGACCATTTTCATCGCGCTGTGCAAAAGACGCTTCAAAACCCAAATCGTCAGTATTGGACGCCTCGTGCTGCAACCCAAAAAGAGCCGTGTAATAGCCCGCATCGCGCAAAATATGCGAAAGATGTCGCTCCCCCTCATTCAAACACCAATCCCACGGCGAATGCGTCAACCCAATCAACCCATTGCTCTGCGGATAGCGCCCCGTAAGCATAGCCCCCCGGCTGGGACTACACACCGGACTCGTCGTAAAATAATTGGTAAACCTGAACCCATCATCGGCAATCGCATCAATCGCGGGTGTATGCACCGTATCGACACCATAACACCCAAAATGCCGACCTGTATCGTGCGTGGTAATAATTATAATATTCGGCATGAAAATCTCCGGAAGTGCGGGCGGGCACGGGGGCCCGCCCCTACAAAATACTGGATCGTGGCTTTAAGCATGCCGCGATGACAGACAAAACCGCTGGATCACTTCTTAAAGTGCTCTATAAAATGACAACGCCTGCAACAGACAATCACATCCTCCACGCCCTCTTTCCCCAGCGTCTTGTAGTGCAGATGGTGAACGTGCAAATGCTCTTTGCTTCCGCACAAAACGCACTGGCAATTGTAATGGGTGAGAAACTTCTGCCTTTTAATCTGCCAGGATTTAGACCGTATATACCTGTCGTAATCGGGCGGCGGCTCAGCGCGAGCCAACTGCGCTATCAGGCGTTTTCTATCCACCTTGCGAATCCCCTTTGGGTGTGGTGTGGATTGCAGAATTTTCTTTCGCGTCTGTTCGTTCATAACACCATGATAATTAAAAACCAGAAATTAAAAATCAAAAATAAACTCGCGTGGGTTGCGTTTTTCTTTGACTGTGAGGGGAGATATTATATTTATTGTAACCAACCACCCTACGGGCGGGCACAGGGGCACCGCCCCTACATTGATTTGCCGATGAACTGGCCTGAACCAGTTGTACAACGCTCCGTAGATTCGTATAACCACTCACAGGAGGAAGGGATGGAACTGTGCTATTTTGCAGATGAAATCGACAAAGCTGATTTTGATAAATCTGTGCGCCTGGGCGTAGAAGCGGGTGCAACGGGAATTGAACTGCGCGGCGGCATCTGGGGCAAACGCGTCCAGGAAATCGACAACGACGAATTGCAGCGCGTCCAGGACGTACTCGCAAAGTACAATGTAACCGTTATGTCCGTCGGCTCGCCCGTGGGCAAATGCGCGCACGACAGCGACCGAGAAAAAGCCGAACACCAGCGCATGTTTGACCGCATGGTCGAACTCGCAAAAGCATTTGATACAACCGTCATCCGCGGATTTTCCCTCTGGAATCCCAATCGGCGAAAAGGAGACCGGGCAAACCGGCCCGGCGTTGAGAATTATCTCGACGTCATCGTGCCATTTCTCGAACCCATAGCCAAAACTGCCGAACGCGAAGGCGTCACCCTATCGCTGGAAAATGAAGGCGCGACCATTGCCGGCAGTTGTGCGGAAGCCAGAACAGTTGCCGACGCCCTGGGAGACACATCGGGATTCAGCTTCTGCTGGGACGTAAACAACGGCATCGGATGTGGCGAACAGGCTATCCCAGATGGATACGAACAGATCAAAGGGCGGATCACCCACCTGCACGTCAAACCCAACCCCGACAAAGAACTGGACCCCATTCGCGACAGCGATATAAAATACGAAGACCTGCTCAAAATGGTCCTGTCAGACGGTTATACGGGCAACGTGAGCATCGAACACTGGGGATCTCCGGAACTCATGCTAAAAGGCGTGCGACAACTGCGCGCTGTATTGGACAACTTGTAAAATGGACTTACACAAATTATTCACAGATGTATTTCATCCCGAACCCGACGAAACAGTAGCCGTCATTGCCGATGTCCCGCACGGTGACCTGCGCGATAGCGAGACCTGGCGCGAGCGCAGAGAAATGGCCGCCGAATGGCGTGCGGCCTGGATATCCCTCGGCGAACAAATCGGCTTTGACGTCCTGCCGCTCATCACCTTTCCCGCGACCGGCGCGCACAATGGCAATTTGCCCCTCGACAAAGGCGACCCCATCCCCTTGCGCGACGGCCTGACGCGAGCAACAATAGTAAATGCACTCACGCAATTCTCCGCCACCGCGCCCCTATCTATGTGGGCGCGTTCACACAACGACTTTCGCGCCGCATCATTGCCAGGCGTTGCGCGACGCATGGAAGAAACCGCGCTCTCTGCGGATTATACCGAAGTGGCGCGACGCTGCCAGATACTAATGGACGCCCTCTCCGAAGCAGAATCCGCACAGGTTATTTTTTCAACCGGCCACAAATGGACCGTTGACCTGCGCTACGGAGAAGCCCACAAAGACGACGGACAACTGCCCCGAGAAAAGGCAAACTCGGACTTCCCCATCATCAACTTGCCGAGTGGGGAAAGTTTCCAGGTCCCCTACGAAGGAGAAAGAAAGGGCGAACCGAGTCGCACGGAAGGCGAAATACCCGTCAGTGATAATGGCGACTTCATCGTATTTCGGGTCGAAAACAATCGGATAGTAGATGTCTCTGGAGATACAACACAAGCCGCGAGCTTCAAAACCTATTTCGAGGAAGATCCAATACGCGGCAACATCGCCGAACTCGCCCTGGGATGCAATCCCAAAGCCGTTGTTTGGGGCAATGTCTTAGAAGATGAAAAAGCGGGCTTTCACTGGGCTTACGGACGCAGCGAACATCTCGGCGGCACAATTGGGCCAGAACAATTCAAATCCCCCGCACATATTGTTCACCAGGACATCGTCTATGCCAAAGACAGCCCGATACAAGTGGCGTCACTCCTGTTGATTTCAGCAGACGGGAAGACACGCCAAATCATCCGGGATGGCGCATATCTGATCTAAAAGGAGTTTCACATGTTAATCGACGCGCACAATCATCCAAACTGGCACGGATTCAACGCCGAAAAAATATTGAAAAACATGGACGAGCAAAACATCGACCAGATGTGGCTCTTTTCCTGGGAAGCGCCAGAAGACGAATACAGTCCCAGCTATCACAAAGTATTGCCCCCAACCGGCGTGTGCATCCCCCTCGAAGACGTGATACAGGTAGGGCGCACAGCCCCCGACCGATTTGTACTGGGATATATGCCACACCCAAAGCGGCCCGACGCAATTGACCGCTTGAAAGCAGCCGTAGAAATTCACGGAATACGGGTTGCCAGCGAACTAAAGGTCAGAGTCGTATTTGACGATCCAGATGCCCTCAGATTATATCACGCCTGCGGTGACATGGGCTTGCCGATCACGATCCATCTCGACTATCCCATCGATCACGGACGCGGGGATTACCCGCGACCAAACTGGTGGTATGGCGGCAGCATCGAAGCATTTGAACGGGCGATTGTCGCATGTCCCGAAACCAACTTCATCGGCCACGCCCCGGGATTCTGGGCACACATTTCCGGTGACGACAAATTTGACAAAGAAGCGTATCCCACAGGTCCGATTGAACCCGGCGGCAAAGTACCCCAGATGCTCAAAAAATACGACAATCTATACGCCGACCTCTCCGCGGGATCGGGACTGACCGCAATCAGCAGAGACGAAGCATTTGGCAGACAATTCCTGATCGACTTTCAAGACAGCCTGTTATTTGGAAGGGATTATTTCGACACGCGCCTGATGGACTATCTCCAGCGCCTGAACTTACCCAAAGAAGCGTTCGACAAAATAACATCTCAAAACGCACAGAAGTTATTGGGCGAAGGTTAATAATTGACCTTACGCAGTAAGTCACTGTAGCGGGTTTTTACGAGGTCACAGAACATTTGACCGGGTTGGATCACGAGTGAGCAAGATGATCGACAACGAGCTTGACATAGAGAGAAAAATATCTTAAAATGCACACCTGTGCATTCTTGCTGGTTTTTTATGAGTTTATATACAACTAAGGAGAGGTGTATGGATATTCTGCGCTTTTTTTTGTTCGTTTTATTAGCCTTTAGCTTTGGCGCGTGTGAAGGTCCAATGGGGCCAGCGGGACCTACTGGCCCACAAGGCCCACAGGGGGATCAAGGTCCTCCGGGACCTCCCCGACAAAGTATCGCCATTGAAAATAGATTTACCGCTTCTTCTTACGATTCTGACGGTTATATTTTTATACAAGATAGTCGGATAACAGCGGCGAACTTTCGCGGACTTTACATTAGAGGAATAATTAATGGCGTAACGTTGTATCTTCCAATCGATTACACTTTACTACCTATTGCTGCAGCCGTTTCGTCAGAAGATATACCCATCGTCATTGTTGCCGACAGTCTTATCAGTATCAGTGATGCCAACAGAACGCTTTTAACTCTTTCAGAAACAGTCTTTGCCAATAACTTGCCATCCATTAATATCGTAGTTTTGGTGTCGCAATAACGTATAATATGCTTATCCTGTGAACTATTTCACAACCTCTTCTCCCGCAACCCAAACCCCACCATCATCCCCAAAACGGGAAATATCGCAAGCACCATAAACACCTTCTGGTACGCGTCGAGGGTAGCCAGATTTGCATCAAAGAAAAACTGCAACACCACCCCGATCAGTGCCGTACTGATCGCCATACCCATAAACCGCAACATACTATAAAGCCCTGCAGCAGCCCCCATCTGATCTGAATCGACAGTCCCTATAACCGTACTGTGCAAAGCAGCCAGCATCAACCCTGCGCCAAGCCCGTAGTACGCCAGCAGACCAGCAATAACCCATGTCGAAATCGCATCGGACAAATGGGCAAAAGACAGCATCACCGTCAACTGCACAAACATCCCAATCATCACCAGCCACCGACTCTGAAAACGATCGGACATCTGCCCGCCAAACCGCACAATCAGCGTCATCGCCGCAGAACTAATAATCAAAAACACGCCCAACAGCGCCGGACCCATGCGGTGAACATCGACCAGATACAGCGGCATCAACACCCCAATACCACCCTGCACAAACATCCGCATCGAAGCGCAAAACGTCACCCGGCAAAACATGCGATTGCCAAAAAAATTGAGCGGAAGAAAAGGATCTCTCCGCCCTCTTTCCCACCACCAGAAACCCGCGAAAAACACTCCCGCACCCAAAAGCAATCGCCAATCCTCAAACGGGGCAACCCCCGTCACAGACCGACTGGACAGATAAAACATCAAAAACACAATCCCACCCGACAACAACCCGACCCCACCCCAATCAAACTGCCGCAAAAATTTAGACGCCTCCCCAATCACCTGAGAAGGCACCCCCCTGTAAATTGCGACAAAAGTCACAACACTGAGCAAAAGCCCCGGCACAAAAGCGGCGCGCCACCCCCAAAGCGCAATGAGAAGACCCGCGACAAACGACGACGAAAAACTCATCGCCGGACCCACCGCACTCCACGTACCCAGAACGCGCCCGCGCTCTCCCTCACTAAAAATCGACGCGAGCAGCGCCATACCCATCGGCGTCATCCCCCCCACGCCAATCCCCTGAATCGCACGCCCGGCCATCAACCAGCGCATATTCGGCGCCATAAACGTCATCGCGGAACCCACGCCAAAAATCACAGTCCCCAAAAGAATCAACAACCGCCGGTCAACCCCATCGCTCAAACGCCCATAAATCGGCATCAAAACGACAAAAGGCAGCATAAAAGCTGCCAGAACCCACGCCGTCAAATCTGCGGGAATCCCAAAATCATCCCGAATAACCGGCAATGCAACCCGCGACATGCCAGACACCATAGGCATCAGCATAGACGAAAACATCAGGCTAATCAACACGCGCCGAGCCGCCCGGGGAGACAGCGGTTCTGCCTCCCCGGGTTCAACTTGTCCCTTAGACAAATGTACCTCGCAATTCAACCAATCTTCATACCACACTCGCGGCCGTGTGCTTCGAGCAACGCCTTCCCTGCATCGTAGATCGCCCCAAAAGCATCCAAACTAACCATCACATCGCCACTCATGTGCTTCCCTGCTGCACGCACCTTCTCACACGCCGCCTCATACGCCGCTATGCACGCCGGATGATTCGGCTCTCCGGGGTACCCCATAGACTGCGCAATATCTTGAGGACCACCCGCAAAAAACATAAGCCCATCAACCTGGAGAATCTCATCCAAATTGTCAAAAGCCGTCTTGCTCTCGAGCTGCGGCACGATAATCGTATTGTCATTTGTAAACTCAAAAATCTTCCGACTATCGCTGGTATCATTCAAACCATAAGCCACGCGCTGGCTCATCGCGCTCCGCCGACCCAGAGGCCCGTAAAAACCAAACTGCACAATCCGCTCGGCCTCCTCAGCAGTCTGCAAATTGGGCACCGTAATCATCTGCATGCCCCGGTCCAGCGCCGTCAAAATAGCCGCCTCGGACTGATCCACAACCCGCATAGTAGGCGTCATACCATAAGCATCGCAAAGGCGACAAACCGTCTCAATAGTCGGCAGCGTCAACGCCCCGTGCTGCCCATCCAGCGAAATAAAATCCATCCCCATCTTAGCCGCCACTTCGATCACAATTTCCGAAACAAAACTCATCTGCACGCCAACGGCCTTTTCGCCATTGCGATAACGCTCGAGAATGCGATTTGGTGTAGCCATAAAAACCTCGCTATGTTGTAATTACTTAAAAACCTAAACCCTCGCAAACTTCTGCAACCGCTGTCCCTTTCCCTCCATACCGATCTCAGCCACATAAATACTGCCCTCGTCATCCACGCAAAGCCCATGCGGCGACTGCACAGCACTCTGATCTTGAAAGCGGCAAATCAACTCCCCATCCGCAGACCACACGCTAATGCGTCCCCCGCCCCCCTGCTCTGCCACATAAATCGTATTGTCATCCGTAATCCACACATCCCCCGGCATCATCACATCGGTCCACATCTCCATAAACTTGCCATCTGGATCAAAAATCTGAATGCGATTATTCTCCCGGTCGCACACCAGAACCCGCCCGGTCTTATCGCACCCGATATTGTGTACCAATGCAAACTGCCCCGGCCCACTGCCCCCCTCGCCCCACACCCCGATATGCTCGCCCTCGCGCGAATACTTGTGAACACACCGGCTGCCATACCCATCCGACACGTAAAACGAATTGCCATCTGGCGCATAAGCAACACCCGTCGGCATATTGTATTCCCTGCGGTGAAATGTCGGACCCGGAACCCCGCGATTGCCCCATTCGCGCTCCAACTCCCCCAGTCGGGTATAACGCCTGACAATATGCTGAAACGAATCCGTCAAAAACACTTTATCGTCCGGATCGATAAAAATGCCGTGTGACTGACTGATCAAATTCGGCGAAATACCAAAATCGCCATACCCCCACGACGTAATAAAATTGCCATCCTTATCAAACACGACCACGGGATGAATCCCGCGCGTAAAGGCGTAAATGCGGCCCTGTGAATCCACCGCGGCATCTGACACCTGTGTAAACACCCATCCCTCGGGCAACTTCGCCCATCCCTCGACTTCCTCGTACCGATAATCGCCTTCTCCGAACAACATATTGCACCTCCTTGAAATAAAGAACGAATAGACGAATCCATCCCACCAAACGGGCGGGCACAGGGGCACCGCCCCTACACTGATGAACTAACCTGAGAGGCGGTCAATAGCACACCGTTCCGCCGATCCCTATTCCTCTTGATACTGCAACTGGTAAAGCCGGGCATAAATCCCATTCT
>JAPPIE010000174.1:0-1761 GCA_028874765.1 Gemmatimonadota bacterium | reverse complement strand
GATCCCTATTCCTCTTGATACTGCAACTGGTAAAGCCGGGCATAAATCCCATTCTGCTTGAGCAGCGTATCGTGGTCGCCTTCCTCGCGGATTTGCCCGCGGTGCATCACCAGAATATTATCCGCATTTCGAATGGTAGAAAGACGGTGTGCAATCGCAATCGAAGTCCGCGACCGCATCAATTTTGCCACCGCATCCTGAATCCACATCTCGGTCTCCGTATCCACATTCGCCGTCGCCTCATCCAGAATGAGAATATCCGGTCCAGAAGCCAGGGTACGCGCAAAAGATATCAACTGACGCTGACCAACCGACAGAGAACTGCCCCGCTCCAGGACCTCGTGCTGATATGTATCGGGCAACTTGTCGATAAACCGGTCCGCATTGACATCGCGCGCGGCTTGCTCGACCTCCTGGCGGCTAATGCGCGGATGTCCCAGGCTAATATTGTCTTCAATATCGCCAGCAAATAGAAAAACATCCTGTTGCACGACCCCAATGCGTCTGCGAAGCTCCTCCACATCCCACTCGCGAATATCGACACCATCCACCAGAATCGCCCCCCGCTGAATATCGTAAAACCGACACACCAGACCAATCACCGTACTCTTACCCGCGCCCGTCGCCCCAACCAATGCCAAACTCTGCCCTGGCGCAACGCGAAAAGACACATCGCGCAACACCCATTCGCCTTCATTATACGCAAACCAGACATTTTGAAACTCGATCTCGCCCTTCAAGTGATCGGCCTTCACAGTGCCGCCAAGTGATTCTGGTTTTGTATCCAGCAACTCAAAAATGCGCTCTGAAGACGCCATCGCAACCTGAAGCACGGTAAAGCGATCGGCAATATCGCGGAGAGGCATAAAAAACCGCGGAACATACTGCAACATCGCCACGAGCACGCCCCACTGGATCTCCTCGTCCAGCACGCGCGCGCCGCCATACCACAACACCAATGCGGACAACAAAACACCGCCCAACTCCATGATCGGAAAATAAATCGCATGGTAAAACGAACTCTTTAACCGCGCATCCAGATACTCCTTATTCGGATCTTCAAACCGCTTCACACAGCGATCTTCGCAACCAAATAACTGCACCACCTCCATCCCGGACACAGTCTCCTGCAACGAAGAACTAAATCGCGCGAACAGCGTACGCGCAACGCGATACGCAAAAAAGGTCTTATTCTGCAGCCATACGGTTGCGACAAAAGCCACCGGCAATGCGAGACAGATCATCAAGCCGAGCGTGACATCCATATAAAAAATGTATGCGAGAATCGTGATAATCGTAAAAATATCGCTGATCATCGACACAATGCCATCGGTAAACAACTCGTTGAGGGCATCCACATCATTTGTATTGCGCGCCATCAAACGGCCCACAGGCGTGCGGTCGAAATATCGCATGGGCAACCGCTGCAAATGCATAAAAATCTGCAACCGCACATCGTGCATCGCCCATTGACCGATCATATTGGTCGTCCAACTCTGGCAATACCCCACGCCAAATTGCGCGACAAGCAGACCGATATAGATCATGACCAGATAGGTCAACCCATCCACATCTCCCGGCACGATATAATCATCCACCGCAATCTTGGTCAAATAAGGCCCGGCCTGCCGCACAATCGCCGCGACAATAATGAGCACAAACGTGAGGACAACCCACCGCGCGTAGGGCCTGAGAAAGTTCAACAGGCGCGCCATCAAACGCAGATCAAAACCCTTATGACCAATTTCCTCTTCTTCCATT
>JAPPIE010000060.1 GCA_028874765.1 Gemmatimonadota bacterium | reverse complement strand
CCAATATCTCATCAATTATGGCAATATCGCAGCTTAATTTTGTCCGAACCATTGAAGGAGGATACAGCAAAAAAGAAAGAAGCAAAGCGCGTCAAATTGGCTGGTTATGTGATTTGATGACGCCCATCGAACTGGGGATTTCTCCTAAAGATGATCGGCAACCAGTAGGCTATAATGGTATTTTCAAACTCATAGGTCGTTTGGTATATGGGGAAGAAGTGAGAGATACATTTCCGATTCCTTCGGTTGAAGAATATATCCGAAATTGTATGAATGTAATCAATCAGAAAGATATTCGCGACCGGGAGGTTCTTATCTATCCACTGGACTTCCCCGATCCAGAAGGTGAGTTCTTCGGATATGATCAGAGGGAAGTCTATTCACTCAATGGCGCACAGTATCCAAAAGGTACCAAAGACCTAATTGCACTCTTGTATCAAATTATTATCCCTATTGTCGCCATCGAAACACATTCATATGTGCTTGGTAAAAGTGAAGCATTTCAACTTTATAGGAACCACATCAATGATGCTTGGGCAGATTTTTTGACCGATATATGGGAAACCTGTAGAACGCAATGGGAGTATTGCATTCCTGAAGAAGCACATGCAAAGCAAAAATTGCGAAGTATATGTGAAAAAGTATTGGAACTTGAGAATCACTATTTATTGATTTACAGAGATTTCTGGCTCAAAAAGTTAAATGATACATCAAGTCTGCCGCAAGCCCTGTTTCGCTTCACAGATGTTATTTACCCAGATGATGAAGTTCTCAATGCTTTAAAGGCATTCGAGCATTCTAATGAAAGGTGGATGCATATCGCGAATGATACGATTGAAAGGATTGAATGTTGCCGACAAGACGTAACCTTGTGCAGTGAGGCGAAATATGAGTAATGAGTGGTGGACCACCTTTTTTTCTGGAAACTGGCTCGACGTTCAAAGAAACATGCGCGCAGAGCGTACCTCAGAAGAGATAGACTTTCTGGTGCGCGCGCTCAATTTGAAGCCAGGATGTCGGGTTCTCGATGTGCCGTGTGGCAATGGTAGATTGGCGATTCCGCTGGCTGAGAGAGGCTATAAAGTAACCGGCGTTGACATTACGACCATCCTTCTTCAAGAGGCGCAATCCGCTTCACAAGGAGCGAATCCTGGTCTTGAGCTTGTTGAGATGGATATGAGGGATCTGTCCTGGATTGAGACATTCGATGCGGCATTTTGTTTTTGGGGAAGTTTCGGATACTTCGACGACGATGGAAATAGGCGATTCCTCAAGGCAGTGCATCGAACGCTCAAGACTGGTTCGAGGTTTGCTCTGGATATTCCCAACATCGCAGAAACAATACTACCAAAACTCCAGCTTCGCAGTTGGAGCAAAGTAGGTGAAACAACTGTCCTGGAGAACATAAAATACAGACACACGGAGAGCCGGATTGATACTGAATGGACTCTGGTTGCGAACGGAATTTCCGAGACGAAGACAAGCTCCATGCAGGTCTATGGATTTCGAGAGTTGACATTCCTCTTTTCCGAGGTAGGTTTCGAGGTGTGCGATACCTTTTCGTCACTGGATTGCGAGCCCTATGAGCTGGGCAGACGTGCATACTTCATAGTGAGAAAAATGTAACTTTGAAAATAGATCGACTTTAGATGGATACGGTTCGATTGTGGAATACAGGCCTTGATGAAAGGGTATTGAAAGCCTATGATGAGCAAAATAATCACGGCATCTCTCGATCAGGATTCGGCTACCTCGGGGATTCAGGAGGCGATTGACGCCCTTGGCGAACGAGGTGGGAGCGTCCGAATTCCGGCAGGCAAATGGCGGCTGCGTCAGTCGATTGTCCTCCGAAGTGGTGTGAGCCTCATCGGCGATGGACCAGCTACTGAACTGACGATAGCTGCACCCAGAGCGCTATTCCTGATTCGAGATGCACGCAAAGGTTCCCGCAGCATCTACTTGCGTGGACGAGTGCCTTTCGCAGCAGACGATGGCGTCGGGCTGGCCGACCGTCCTCGCCAATGGTGGGATGGGACCCACGCGCTGGTGAAGTCGATGAAAGGCAACCTCGTTCACTTGAGCGAGCCACTGAACAGGGGCCTGAGGGTAAAAGAGGGAGCCCAGATCGTCGGCCTCTTCCCGGGCATTACCGCTGTCAGAAGAGATGACGTGAGCTTGCGCGATCTGACGCTGCGTGGATCGAGAGATCCCAAAGGGCGCTGGTGGCAAGACTTCACTTATAGCGCTGTACACACTGTCCACTGTAGAGGTGTACGCATCCAGAATTTAATGGTCATCGACTGGCCGAGTGACGGCATCAGCGTGCAGGGCGGCTCGGACGTCCAGGTCACCCACTGTCAGGTTCGCTTTTGTCGCGGACACGGATATCACCCCGGCACTGGTATAGAACGCAGCATTTGGTCACACAACATCGCCATTGGAAACGGCGGAGACGGTCTGTACTTCTGTGGCCATGTGCGCGACTCTATATGTAGCGACAGCGTGTTCACAGGCAACGACTGCAGTGGCATCGGCGGCGTGGGGCATGGGGAGGATCACCACAACATCATCAGCAACAATGTGTGCTCAGAGAATGGCAAGTGGGGCATTAACGCAAGCGATGGCGTGGAACACGTGATCGTCGGAAACATCCTCCGTAGCAATTCCTGGAAGGAGCCAGGGACTTATCCCGCCCTGCGCCTGCACAATGCCAAAAGATTTCTTGTCCAGGGCAACCGTTGCGCCGATGATGTTGACAAATCTCCGACAGTAGGAGGAGACACACCGTGCCAGACGCGAGGCATCGTCGAAAGTGGCCACAGTGACTGGAACCTTGTGAGTGGCAATGTCTGTATAGGAATGACCGAGCCGATCACGGTGATAGGCCGCAACTCCCGCGCACAAGGGAATCTTTTGTAAAGTGGAAAAACAAAACCCGGGTACTGAATGTCTCCGCTTTATGAGGATATTTTCATGAAATTCGATGAACGAGATCTGTACACTGGACTCTCCGCACTTCATTGGGCTACGATATCGACGTCAGACCCCCGCAGAGATAAGTCATTCTACAAAGGCATCCTTGAGAAAGCTGGCATTAAGGCCCTGGAACTGGGATGCGGAGCGGGGCGGTTACTACTGACCTTTTTGCAAGAAGGATTTGATGTACAGGGGGTGGACATTTCGGGCGATATGCTATCTGTATGTCGCCAGCATGCGAACGCGATGGGACTGGATCCCGTGCTCTACCAGCAACAGATGCAGCAGTTGGATCTCCCAGATCGATTTAATGCCATCTATATCCCGTGCGGTGGTTTCCAGTGTGTAATGGGGCGGCGAGCGGCATTGGAAACGCTCCGCCGATGCCACGCTCATTTGGAGCCTGGTGGGATTCTCGCCTTTAATGTTGCCCCAGCTCATAGTTTTTATTACTGGGGCCCCAAAGAGATTCACGCGTGGCCTGGCGAATGGAAACAGATCGCCAACAAGGAGCTTGAAGACGGAAAGCGTCTGCTGGTTTACCACCACAAGATTTTTGAAGATACGGTGGCGCAATATGCTGTCCGAGAACGGCGATATGAACTATACGAAGGTAATCGTCTCATAAAGGAAGAAATTCACACCGGACAGACGCACTGGTACCATCGAAATGAACTGATGTGGATGCTGGAATTGGCAGGCTTTCAAGATGTCGATGTCAAAGGGGATTGGACAGACGAGACCCTGAATTCCGAACACGAAAAAGAGATGATCTTCGTTGCTACCAAGAATGGGAAGTGACAGCAAGCATAGTGTGTAAAAAAATAAAAAAATGGGGCTAATCGCTTTCGTTTATCTACACATTTTGATATATTGTCAGAAGACTTAGATAGGCACCTGCGAAGATGAGAAAGGACCTGCCATGGCAAGAAATTCACAAGCAACCAATGGCCAAAGAGTGCATGTCATCTCAAGAAAAGATGGTTGGGCAGTCAAGAAGGAAGGGAATTCCAAAGCTTCAAAAATCTACAGCACTAAGTCCGCTGCCGAAAGAAACGCAAGCAAGATTTCGAAGGGCAGGGATATCGTCATCCACGAGCGAGATGGCTCCATACAAAAATGGAAACGGGCTAAGTGAACAGCGGAGGAGATTTCCATACCAACGTCTTTATCAACTGCCCCTTCGACGACGAGTATATTCCTCTCTTGAGACCTCTGCTATTTCGTGTTTTCAGCCCCGTGTGGATTTTCCACGCACGGGGTCTTCGTTTGGATGACTACCGTTAACAGCAAGTTCACAAATCGGAAGACGTTAGCGGCAATCGCCCACAAAAACTAAACAGACTGAATAATGAAACCATCGCTTACTAAACCACCAAAGCTTCAAGAGGGAGATAAGGTAGCCACCGTATCTCTGTCATGGGGTGGACCGGGGCTAATTCCACATCGATATGAAGCTGGAAAAAAGCAACTGGAAGAAGCATTTGGCCTGGTCGTGACCGAGATGCCTCATACACTCAAAGAGCCAAAATGGCTCTCTGAGAATCCAAAAGCGCGTGCGGATGACTTGATGGAAGCCTTTTCAAACTCAGAAATCAAAGGAATTATATCGACTATTGGCGGCGATGACTCGATTAGAATTCTTCGTCACTTAGACCTTGATCTGATCAGGAAGAACCCGAAGCCCTTCGTGGGATATTCCGATACGACCGTTTCCCACTTTGCGTGCCTAAAGGCGGGCATTGTCTCCTTTTATGGTCCGGCAATTATGGCAGGATTTGCTGAGAACAGTGGGTTGTTTCCCTACATGGTGAACTCCGTTAGACGGACCTTATTTGATTCTGGAAATATTGGTGAAATTCCGGAGAATCGAGATGGCTGGACCGTCGAACGTCTTGAGTGGGCAAATCCTGCGAATCAAAAAAGAAAGAGGACCCTTCAAGGCTCTGCGGGTTGGCAGTATCTCCAGGGAGAAGGGCAAACGGAAGGACACCTCATAGGTGGTTGCCTCGAAGTTCTCGACTGGATAAGAAGTACAGACGTTTGGCCTAACAAGGAAGTGTGGGAAGGCGCGATACTCTTTATCGAAACATCTGAAGAAACACCGCCGCCAAGTACGGTAACCAGGTTTTTCCGGTCTCTTGCTGCGATGGATATTCTTCCATCTTTGAGTGGGATTCTCTTTGGAAGACCAGGGGGCCACGAGTTGTCGCCTGATTCGTTTCATGCTTATGACGACGCCATACTTCAGATAGTCGCTGACGAGGAAGGGTTGACTTCGCTTCCCATAATTACGCAGATGGATTTCGGGCACACAGATCCGATGTTCGTTCTTCCGTATGGGATTCAAGCAGAAATCGACTCCGATTGGCGCAAGTTTACCATTTTGGAGAATGCAGTCGAACCTGATTGAAATGACGAACGTAATCTTGACAGACCTCGATGGGGTAATTCGTATTTGGTCCCCTAAAATACACCTGAAGGCGGAACGCGCAACCGGGCTTCCCGAGGGAGCCATTTTCAGTGCCGCATTCTCAGATGACTTGCTCCCCCTGGTAATCACAGGACAAATCTCTGACGATGAGTGGCGTCGGAGAATTGCGGACCTGCTCAGTAAAGATTTTCCAGAAGCCAACGCGGAGCGCGCGGTTGAACTCTGGTCCACATCGCCAGGAGACGTCGATTTGGAGGTACTGGAGATCTTGCGGACTTGTCGGGAAAAGGCTCAGTTAGTCCTCATCAGCAATGCGACATCAAGATTATTCTCAGACCTTCAGCGACTGGGCATCGCCGGGGATTTCGACTACATCATCAACTCCTCAGAGGTTGGGTTTGCAAAACCCGATCCCAACATCTACTTCGCAGCCCTGAATACCGTGGGCGCAAATCCAGAACAGGCTCTGTTCATAGACGACAAAGCCGGGCATGTGGCAGCGGCGACGAGATTGGGTATAACTGGACACACCTATGTTGGAGCCGACGATCTTCGGCAGAAGCTGAATCATCTGGGACTTCTTCAATAACGAGGATACTTTGCCGGAACCCATTTTCACACTCCTGCGCCGAACCTACGCTTTCAAGAAGACGACAGACTGCGACATCCATCTCGACGTGTATTCGTCGGAAGCGATGGCCGAAATATCCCCCGCCGTAGTGTGGATTCACGGTGGTGCACTCATAATGGGCAGTCGAGAAAAAGGTCAGGACCACGCGGCTCGCTACGTGGATGCGGGATACCAGGTCATCTCGATCGACTACCGGCTCGCCCCTGAGACCAAACTACCAGAGATCATAGCAGACGTCCGCGATGCGTTTGGGTGGATTCGGTCGAACGCAGATGAACTCGGTGTCGATCCTGCGCGAATTGGCGCGGTCGGACATTCGGCAGGCGGTTACCTGACGTTGATGTCCGGCACGTTCGATTCAAAGCCCAGGGCCCTGGTGTCCTTCTATGGATATGGAGATCTGATCGGTTCGTGGTATTCAAAACCGTCCCCGTTCTACCTGAAGCAGCGACATATCGGGCGCGAAGAGGCGATGGAGCAGGTCGAGCCGAGAGCGATTTCGGAAGGCAGACGTCCAGGCACGTTCTATCTGTACACGCGGCAGCAGGGCATCTGGCCTATCGAAGTCAGCGGCTTCGATCCTGCGAAGAATCCCGCGTTTTTCACCCCGTACTGCCCAGATCAGAACGTCGGCGCGAACTATCCGCCAACGCTGCTGCTACACGGGACAGACGACACAGACGTTCCGTACGAAATGTCTGTGCGTATGCAGAACCGCCTGAAGGAGGCGGGCGTAGATCACGAAATGGTCACAATTGAGGGAGGCGGTCACGGATTCGACGGACGCTGGTGGGACCCTCAAGTGAAAGCCGCCTTCGCGAGAGTATTGGAATTCCTGGACGACCACTTGAAGTGACAGAATCATTCCTTAGAAAGCAATGTGGCATAGTAGTTCTCACCGGTAAGTGTCAGATACGACGCCTGGCAGCAACTCATGATCAGAGTTCAGATTGTGGTTCTTCCCTGATACAGTAATGGATGTATGATTCCAATCGCGTCAATATCAGACTGGAGATCGGTGGGGAGGGGACCACGCTCAACGGCGTCGATATTCAAATCAATTTCATGCGGGTTTTTGAACCCGGTCACAATACATTTGAGACGTTGCTCAGGCAGTAGCCAGCGCAGGGTGAGTTCCGGCAACTCCAGGCCCGATGATACCTGTATGTCCAGGTATTTGCAATACGCGCGGTGGAAACTTTCATCCATCCATTCGGGCAGATGGTCACGCCACTCTGACCTGGCAACGGCAAGCCAGCCCTTCATAAACATCGCACCACCAACCACTCCTACGCCCTCTTTTTCGGTAAGGGGAAACAGAAAACGGGTAGCGTTGCGATAAATTGGATTGTATTGGTGTGCGACCATCATTGAGTCCAATTCAGTGGCGCTGACTATCCGGGCAAGGCGTCGCGCATCTTTACCCGTGATGCCGATGAAGCGTGCCCTGCCTTGTTTCTTTGCAATGCGAAGAAACTCCAAACAGGGTGCCGCAGGAAAGTCATACTCTTCCTCGTCTCGGATCAGCGGTCCTCCGTGCGATATGGCAATCTCCTCAGGCACAGGATCATCTGACCACCACTTCCGCTGATCTGCTTCATGCAACTGGATCAGATCCACATAGTCGGTCTGAAGTCTGCCCAGACTCTCTTCAAATTGTCGCATGAGAGAATTGACTTTGCGGTGTCCTCCCGGATCTTCTACACCACCTACCTTGGTCGCCAAGAATACCTTTTCCCGGCGACCACGCAATGCCTCACCTAACATACGCTCATCTTTGCCTTTGCCATAGGCGGCAGCCGTATCGAAGTAATTGATCCCCCGGTCAACTGCCAGCGCAATACATTCGTTTACTCCCGGTTGGCCCTGGCCAGACATAAAAGCTGTGCCCAGGCCAAGTTCGCTGACATTCACTCCTGTATTTCCAAGTGCTCGACACTTCATATGAATACCCTGCTCCTTTCCAATTATGCCTGAGATTGTCCATTGGCAGTGGCGTTCCATCCTTGAACCTGAAATCGGCCGAGCATTTTGTCAAGGTCTATGTGAAGCGCAAGGCGAAGACGCCTATTGCTGGCTTGACAAAAGATTTTATTACCTGCTATATTAGAACGGATCTTGGCATAGAGACCCTAACTTAATATAGAAGAGGACAAGGCATGAACGTCATTTCTGAACTTTTACAAGCGCGGGTTAATCGCCGACACTTCTTACAGGGTGCAGGCGTGGCACTATCTTTGCCCTTCTTAGAAAGCAGCATGGTGTACGGTGCGGCAAATCCGAGGCGTCTGGTCTGCGTGGGCAATCATCTGGGATTCTGGCCAGGCGGATTTTTTCCCGAGCAGTCCGGCAAGGACTATGAAACGAGCCTGACGCTGAAGTATATCGATTCACACCGAAATGATTTTACTATCTTTTCAAATCTCGATCACGGTACGGGCGGTGGGCACTCCGGCGTACATGTATTTCTGAGCAGCATACGCAAGGAAGAAGCCGCAGGTTTTCCCGAAAAGAATATGACGCTGGACCAGGTCGCGGCTGAGCATGTGGGCAGCACAACGCGCTTTCCCTCAATTACTGCAGGACTGGGCGGGGGGACAGACATGGTATGGACGCGATCTGGCGTAAATGTGGCACCGATTAACAATCCCGCCCGCATTTTTCAGGCTTTGTTTGTACAGAATGATGAGGCTATGCGAAACGCAGAGCATCGTACGCTATCAAATCGGGGCAGTGTGCTCGACGCCTTACTCGCGTCGGCAAAAACACTCGATGGACAGTTGAATGCGGCGGACCGCGGTAAGCTCGATCAATACCTGACTTCGGTGCGCGATGTTGAGCGTCGCCTGCAAATGTCGCGCGAATGGCTCGACAAACCCAAGCCAGAATCCCCAATTGAACCTGTTGAAGACCTCGAACGGATGCAAATTGAGGAAATGCCGCTTTTTTATGATCTGCTAACGCTGGCATTACAGACAGACTCGACACGGGTTGTGACCTTTGAAATCCCCATGGGCTTTAAGACATCCGAACTCAACCTTGGCGGATATCACGGCCTTTCGCATCACGGCAAGGATGAGGGGCGATTGAAAGACCTGCAGATTGTGGAAAAATACTTGTTGACTCAGTTTGGTCGGTTTCTGGATCGCCTCAAAGAAGCAAAGGTGTTCGACGACACGCTGGTCGTCCTGGGAAGTGGCATGGGCGATGGCTCAAGGCATTCCAATAGAAATTTGCCGGTGATTCTCGCGGGAGGTGGTTTGAAACATCAGGGGCATCTCGTGTGTCCTGCTGAGGCACACAAACGGATCCCACTGTCAAACCTCTGGCTTTCCGTCTTGCAGTGGTTTGGTGTAGAACAAGACAGCTTTGGCAAAAGTACAGGGACCTTTTCTGCGATGGAGATAGCATGAAACGGATTTTGATGGTCATTGTCTTCACGCTATGCACCCATTCTGTCTGGGCAGAACTGCCCAGGGCATTTCTCACACAATATTGCGTCAAGTGTCACGGTCCAAGCGTGCAAAAAGCCGACCGGCGCTTTGATCAGTTTTCCGAGACAATTGCCAACTTCAAAGAATTAGAACTCTGGCAGGATATTGTCGATCAACTCAACCTGCAGTCGATGCCACCAAAACGTCAAATGCAGCCAGGAAAAGATGAGGTGCTCACCACTGTTCAGATGATTACAGCATCCATTGCTGAAGCGCGTATGCGATTGTCGGGCAAAGGCCAGCATACACCTCTGAGACGACTCAACGCCTGGGAATATCGCCAGACACTCGGCGATTTACTCGGTCTGAATATGGAAGCCTGGGATCCGACGGAGGACTTTCCACCCGAAGTGAAAATCAAGGGCTTTGATAACAATGCTGCCGGGCTTGTCACGTCGGGCATGTTGCTCGATCACTATTTGCGCGCTGCCGAAGAAGCCATCACACGCGCCACGCATTTTGAAGCCAGACCCGAAGCCAAAACTTACGTACAGAAATCCCCTTTCTATTTTAAAGGCAAACAGGCCAGTTCCTTGCCCAAGGTCTTTAGAGAAGATCGCTTTCGGTTTGTGTCAGATACGGGATACGATGATCTCACTGGACGTCACTACCGGGGTGGTCATATTGGCTTTTATCCGCTGGTGGATGGTGGTGCGCCCTTCAGCGGCACCTACACCATAAGGGTGCAGGCGGCGGCACTTGATCGCAATCACCATTATGACAGAGAACTCAACGATTTCCCCAAAGGCGACCCGCTTGTGCTGGAACTGGCGGCTGTAGATCGCAAAGGCAGTGTAGTGAGCACGGGCAATATTACTCGTGAATACACGCTTGCAACTGTTGAACTGACCCGCGAAGAGCCTCAGTGGTTTGAATGGGATGTTTATCTGGAAAAAGGATTTGAGCCCGAGGTTCGGTTTCGCAATGGAACGCTGGCAACCAAAGCCCTGGTTCGCAAACTTACTAAGGCAAAAGATCCAAAACCCGAAATCCTGCCCTTTGTGGATCAGAAAGCGGGTAATAAGAGAAATCACGCGCTACTCAAAATTTACCGCGGGCCTAAGCTGAGAATTTGGGAAATTCAGGTTAGTGGACCTCAAGAAAAAGACTGGCCTCCACGCGGACACCAGTTGATGTATGGCGATCTAAAACCTGAAGATTTGGATCGAAAAAGTATTTCTGAGCGCTTGCGTGCATTTGCCACAGCCGCTTTTCGCAGACCTTTGCACCCGGAAGAACTGGCACCATTTGAGTCGCTTGCACATGAAAAACTCCGCAATGGCATGGCGCCGTTGACCGCATTACAACTGGGTTTTCAGGCCATTCTCAGTTCGCCTGCTTTTCTGTTTCTACATGAAGGCGAGGGCGCTCTGGATGATTATTCTCTGGCTGCCCGGCTATCCTATTTTCTGTGGTCTTCTGTGCCAGATGATGAACTGCTATCACTTGCCCAACAGAAAAAACTAAGCGCCCCGGCCACGCTCAATAATCAGATCCATCGCATGCTCCAAGATACAAAGTCGCACCGCTTTGTTAAAAATTTCATTCGCGTATGGCTCCACTATGACAACATTGGAGAGATGCCACCCTCCCCCGATTTTAGAGTCTATTTTCGCGACAATCTCGGCCCTGCTATGGCGACTGAAACAGAGACGTTTTTTCGGCACGTACTCGACAACAATCTCTCGCCCCGCGAATTTCTTTCTGCCGATTATTCCTTTCTCAATCGGGAACTCGCCCGGCATTATGGGATAGAAGGTATTGAGGGCGATCATTTTCGTCGGGTTCCGCTCACAGGGACACCACGCGGTGGTCTGTTGGGCCAAGGCAGTTTTCTTATGGCTTCGGCCAATGGCGTAGATACATCGCCTGTGGTGCGCGGGATTTATGTACTGGAAAATCTGCTGGGATACACACCGCCGCCACCACCGGACGATGTGCCTGAGATTGAGCCAGACACGCGCGGGGCAACGACCATCAGAGATCAACTGGTCAAGCACCGCGAAATGCCGACCTGCGCCCAATGCCATAGCAAAATCGATCCCCCTGGTTTTGCGCTGGAAAACTTTGATGCGATCGGCGGTTGGCGAACCCACTATACCAGAAGCGCAGCGATTGATCCTTCGGGACAATTGCCGAATGGCGAAACTTTTCAATCCTTCGTCGAATTTCGCAAGATAGTGGCAAAGCGCCACGCAGAATTCACGCGTTGTCTGACAGAAAAATTGCTGACCTACGCAATTGGTCGCGAGTTGGGCATTACTGATCGACCAGCGATTGATACAATCGTTTGGGATGTACAAGAGGAAGACAAAGGCCTGCGCGATCTTATCGCCCTCGTTGTTTTGAGTGACCCTTTCAAAAGCAACTGATAAAAGGATCAATCGTCTCCCCCACCCCGAATACATGATACACAGACCAAACATCCTATTCATATTTCCCGACCAGCTTAGTGCCAGATGGTTGCCGTGCTATGGAAACCATCTCGTTCACGCCCCCAACCTATCACAATTCGCCGCACAAAACGTGCAATTCAATCGCGCCTATACAAATGTACCGCTATGCACCCCATACAGAGCTTGTCTATTAACCGGTCAATACCCGAGCCAGACCGGCGTTACAGGGAATGGTATGCGCCTCCCCGTGAATCAGCCGACCATTGCCCATCACCTGAACCAGGCGGGTTATGACACGCACTATATCGGCAAATGGCATTTGAGCGGTAAACAACAGAACTGGTGGGTCCCGCCAGAACTGCGCGGAGGCTTTCAACACTTCATTGGATGGGAAAGCCACCATGTAGATCACAATGCCGGACTGATCTGGTACGATGATCCCGACACCCCCGTAAAGCTTCGTGGGCACGAAACCGATGGCTTGACAGATATTGTCTGCGAGGAACTGGAATCGCTATCATCCCCGAAGTCCCCATTCTTCATGGCCGTATCGTATCAAGCACCCCACCCTCCGTGTTCGCCCCCGATGACCGACATGCAGCGATATGACAAGTCCGTACTGGATAACCCACCCAACACAGACCGCGACGCCTGGTTCAAGAACAGGGGCTGGAATGCGGACTACGGTGTTGAAGAATTCAGGAAGCGGTACTTTGGGGAAGTCTCTCAGTTGGACACCGCATTTGGCCGCGTATTGAAAACACTGGAAAAGACTGGACTGGCAGATGATACTGTAGTCATCTTCACATCTGACCATGGCGATATGGCCGGTTGTCATGGCTTGTTCGGAAAAGGCGTTATGTTCGATGAGTCTGTTCGCGTGCCCCTGCTCATCCGCGTACCCGGAACAACACAATGCGTTATTGAAAACCCGGTATCCACAGTAGATCTATTCGCCACGATTCTCCATCTGGCCGATGCTGAAAATCCCGGAGAAACTGAAGGACGCTCTCTGCTCCCCTGCATGACCGGAGAGCCAGATATCTCAACCGATGTCTTCATCGAACACAAAGATGATTGTGTTATCAGGGGCGACGTAAAGCTAATTACGAAGCGGAACGAGAATGAAATTACGCATTGCTATGATCTGGCGGACGACCCGTATGAACTCAACAACCTGGCTCAGAGTCTGAACCGCGAAACCAGAGACAGCATGCTCCTCGCGCTTAACCAATGGAGAAATCGAACGAGGAGTTGATTGAAAGGAGATTTATCGATGAATGTACTTGTTTTGATGAGCGATCATCACAGATTTGACGCATTGGGATGCCTGGGGAACCCACTGGCTCATACGCCCAATCTGGATCGTCTGGCAG
>JAPPIE010000177.1 GCA_028874765.1 Gemmatimonadota bacterium | reverse complement strand
CACCAACTGGCACATTTGGAATAGTAAATCGACCCTGATCATCCGACACTACACCCAGTTTCAGAGTCGGGATATGGACCTGCACCACTTCCAATTTCTCTCCACTTGTGGCATCGGTCACTGTACCCGTGACTGTTCCAACAGATTGCGCCTGGACCACGCCAGAAAGCAACCCCACACATACCAGAATCGGAATAAATCTGCTCAAGAACGCCATTGCTCCTCCTTTTTGTTAGGCTCCTACTTCAAATAAACTTCAGGATATTGGGGAGTTGATTCTGAATCTGACAAAGGCTGCTCACTTGGAGCTTGAGAAGTAAATTTATCTCTCATTAAAAACATCCGTGAAGGAAACAACCTCGCACGGAGGATCAAGCCTCTAATGAACTGAACAAACGTTCACCTAAAACCAACTATCTCTTAATGTTTAGTAGAAACTCTCCAGAAACAGTATGATAGCCACCTCTCTTGCCTCTATGAATAATATCAGAAAAAGAGAAAACAGAACCTGGTGTTATACTTATTTCCTTGATCTCAGTAGGATTTCTATCCTTCATAATAAATCTCCTAAGATCTCCAAGAATCTTGTATTGAGAGTCGTATTCTCCATCGCGTAAGTATATAGTAAAGGCGTAGTTGAAGTGAGCAGTAGCGGGATGGTGCAACTTCGGACGGAGATAGAAGTTCAATAGAGGAGTAGGCAGATTATCAAGACTATTATCCGTGTCTATCTCACCTCTAACTATTGTAATACCGTCTATATACTTATTCAAGAGACGGATAAAATTGGACTCGAATAATGATCTACTAAACATAACTCTTAGAATAAGTGCTCAGACCCAAATGGTCAAGCCCTGTTTTTAGTTGAAATAATGGAGGCTGTTAGGCTCAGTTAGCAGCATAGGCTTTGTCCAGGCTGCCACTGAGAACCTGTCGGCAGTTTATACAGTCCCTCATAGATCGTGACCTATCCTATCACAAGGGCCTACTGTGTCTTACTTGATGGCTCGAAGCTGTTTAATACGCTTATTCGCGCGATTTGCGCACTTCCCTGCGAAGCCCCATCCACACGCAGACAGCCATTCCCAATAGCACAATAGCGAACGGAAAGCCGGTTGTGAGCGAGGCAGCCTGCAACGCACTCAAACCCCCGCCCAGCAGAAGCGCTATGGCGACTAACCCCTCAATCGTACACCAGAAAACGCGTTGTGCGACTGGTGCGTCAACCCTTCCGCCAGCTGCGATTGTATCAATAATCAGCGATCCGGAATCCGACGAAGTAACAAAAAACACGATGATCAGAAGCATCGCCACAGATGAAAGCAGTGTTGCCATCGGCAACTCATCAAACATTTTGAACAATGCGATTTCGAGCTTCCACGCCTCGACATTATGAGTTACACCGGTATAGCCCTCAACGATGTGCTGATAAAACGCCGTACTGCTAAAAGTACCGAACCACAGCAGACATAAAAGCATTGGCACCAGAAGCACAGAAACGACAAATTCGCGCACTGTGCGCCCCTTTGAAATGCGGGCGATGAACGTACCGATAAATGGCGCCCAGGCAAACCACCATGCCCAATAAAAAGTCGTCCAGTCTCGCACGAAGGCGACATCCTCGCGCCCAATCCAGTTGCTGAGCGGGACAATATGCGCGAAATAACTGCCGAGACCAGCGAAGATACTGCGAAAAATGTAGAGCGTTGGTCCAAGCGATATAACAGTCAACAGCAGCAAAAACGCGAGAATGATATTGAATTGGCTCAAACGCTTGATACCGACATTAATACCCGTCAGCACCGATATCAGAGCGATGGACGTAATCGCAACAATCAGCACCACCATAGTGGTATTGTTCGCGGGAATATCAAACAGATAGTTTAATCCGGAAGTCACCTGCTGAACCCCCAGGCCGAGAGAGGTTGCAAGCCCAAACAATCCCGCAAATATCGCGAAAGTATCAATAATATGTCCAGGCCAGCCCCAGACGCGGTCACCAAATAAGGGATAGAACGCCGAGCGAATCGTGAGAGGCAATCCCCGATTGTACGCAAAGTATCCCAGAGCGAGTCCAACGACGCCATAGATTGCCCAACCGTGTAGTCCCCAGTGGAAAACCGTCGCTGCTATCCCCACGGTAGCGGCCTCATCCGTTCTCGGCGTAATACCGAGCGGCGGATTTTGATAGTAATACACCGGCTCCGCCACTCCAAAAAACAGCAAACCTATGCCCACGCCAGCAGCAAAAAGCATGGCAAGATAGGTTAAATAGGTGTATTCGGGTTTTTCATCTGCGCCGCCCAGACGCACCTTCCCAAGGGGCGATAGTGCGACATAAAGGCAAAAGAGCACAACGAGATTGGCAGCAATGAAAAAAAACCAATCGAGGCTCGTGGTGAGCCACTCGCGGATATTTTTAAACCCTTCAGTCGCGGCTTCCTGAAAGACAAGAGCACCAGTCACAAATGCGACAATGGTAATACCGGAAATCACAAACACTGGCGTCAGATAGATATCTAAACCGAATAGCTTGCGATATTCTCGATCATGTATTCCTTCTAAATGCGTTTTCACAATATTTCTTCCATCAACGCCCGAGTTGATATGTAGCCGCCAGCTTGAATCGTCGGCCTTTGAGATTGTGCGTCAAGCCGTCGAATCCCAGTTCAAAATCGACGAGAGGCAGCACTTGTCCGGTCAGATTCAACGCGGAAAACGTGATATTCATACCGCGCTTGGGCAAGTGCCACACTAAATTGGCATCCCAAGTGAGAAATGAATCAATGCGACCATCCAGCGTCCAAACGTCCCGATCTTCATACTTGGCATATAATTCCCAAAACAAAATATAACAACGATAAAGTTTATCAAGTGCATTCTGCCAAGCAGTAAGGTTTTGATGCCGTAGTTTAAGGGGATCGGGTTGATCCCGGTCCCCTTTTTTAATATGCCGATGAGAATAGCACGTTGACAAAACGCGTAGAACTGAATATACTGTCTTTGTCACACATAGAAAGGACACATTGTGAACATTCCCTCCATTGAAAGCCGAGTCGCCGCTCTTGAAGCGATTGTTGAGCAAATTAACCACCGATTGAATAGCATCGATAGCCGATTGAACAATATGGACAGCCGTTTTACGAATGTCGAGAATCGAATCAACAGCAATTTCAAGTGGATTGTTGGCTTGTTGATCACTGTTCTCCTTGCCAATATCGGAACGGCTATCACCATCATTTTGACGTTGAGCAAATCTTAACCCTCTGCCCGTGTCGAAGGCAGATAGATTTGATGCAGTAAAGTTTTAAGGGGATCGGGTCATCCGGTCCCCTTTTTTTATTTATAACGTAAGGTGTAACTCCAAAACCCAGACATGTTAAGGGGCTGGTGGAGGCGGTGGATAATCCACCCAACGCCTTATTGACTGGGGCAGAATATCCCGATTATTAAAAAGGAATATGCGAAGGACATCAGGGTCAATGCATTCGACCTGAGCGTGTTGAGATCCCGTGTACTTGCCATAGGACTGAAAGAGAAATACCCTTTCTCCAAAGCCTGCAAAATCGTCTCGATTTAGTTGAGTAGTGTTCCCAGTTTTGACCTGGACGACCGCTCTCTCAAATGTCTGTCTATGAATCAGAATGTACTCATATCCCATCGTATCTGGTTGACGTGATGCTGGTAAGTATAGCCATCCACACATTTGCAGGTAGATAGCCACTGCGTTCTCTGTCTCTATATCATCGAGAAAGGTATAGATATCAGGGTCTTCCGGAAATTGAGGAGCGTATTGATTGATGCCTGAGATATCATTCCACAGAAGTTGTGAATAAATCGAGCTGCGCTCCGCCTGCAACTGCCCATCCCATTCCCAACACATACTCCTGGTCTAAGCAATTTCGATTAGGCAGACATTTTGGTGTCGATCAAATCGCTTATTGATCTACCAGCTACACGCCTTGGTCACTACTTTGGCATGACGCCTGAGTTCTGGATCAATCTTCAGACCCGCTACGATCTCGATGTCGCCGAGCACACGGTACGTCGCCAAATTGAGCGAGAGATAGAACCGCTGATTGCATCTCCGTAGCAGGACAGACTGGCACAACATAATGTGCAAAGTTGATCCGCGCAGGCGCCGTAATGATTCTATACGGCATCAAGGGGGTCTCTGTATTGCTGAACTTGAAGGCTGATCTGTAGTTGCTTCCCTTTCATCTGTGTAAAACGCTCAAATGAACTGGCTATTGCCCGTTGTACCCCACTCATTCGTGCTCATTAAAAGACCACAGTTTGAGAATCGTCTTACACAAAATCCATTCCAGATCGTCATCATTAAAGAACATATGATTGCGAATGAGGTCGAGCGACCCTCTGTACCCACAACTCCTGAACACATGGGGAAAATCCGTACCCCACATCAGCCGGTCGGGGCCGTACACATCGTAAATGCGTTTGATCATATCGTGCGTATCGCGGTGCGGATAGGGCATATTGGACCGCTGTCCCACATTGGAAATCTTGACATGAACATTGGGATAGTGTCCCCAATTGAGCAAATTGGTCAGCAGTGGTTTGGGATCTGGTTCATCCACGGGAATACCGGCAATGTGATCAACCACAACATTGACCTCGGGAAAACGGGCAATAATGGGTTCAACGGGCGCATGATCCTCAGCCCCGCCAAACAGATTGAAACACAGGCCCAGATCTCGGGCACGCGCCCACAGCGGATCTTTATCAGACGCCGCCAGATCTTTAGGGTCTCCATAACGCGACAAATGAATCCGCATCCCGCCAAACCCCTCTTCCCTATGCAAACGCTCTAACTCATCCGCGGCATCGGGTGATGTGGGATCCACAAGCGCCTGCGCCGCGAGTTTATCCGGATACCGCTTGAGACAATCGGCCACATACCGATTATCAAAAAGATAGTGAATCGGCTGCACAATAACCGCCTTATCCACCCCCGCGTCCGCCATCGTCTCAAACAAAAGCTCGACCGAACCCGCCTCATGGGGTTGGCTGGGACCATAGGGATAGGTTTCTTCGTCATCGCTCCATACATGGAGATGGGGATCAATAATCATGATAAACCTCCTAAAAGCCACTCGGCGTATCTTGCAAAATGTTTTCAACGCGTTCCAATTCATCATCCGAAAATTCGACATCTGCCGCACCGATATGTTCTTTGACCTGATCGGAATTTTTCGCACCAACGAGCACACAGGTAACTTCCTCGCGGCGAAGAAGCCAGGCAATAGCGAGTTGCACCATCGTGATATTTTTATCGGCAGCAACGGATTTTAACTCATCTGCCACTGCGAGATAACGGGCGAAGAGATCACCTTGAAAGCGAGGTGAATTCGCGCGCTCGTCGTCTTCGGAAAATACATGGTTGGGCGCATATTTGCCCGTAAGCAAACCTTTCCCCAGGGGACTGTGCGCGAGAATACCAATACCCGTTTGTCTGCAAAAACCCAGGTCTTCGGCTTCAATATTCCGGTCAAACATATTGTAGCGCGGTTGATTCGAGTGAAATGGCGCAATATCGTACGCCTGTTGCATCTGTGCGGCGTTGAAATTGGAAACCCCGACAAAGCGCGTCTTGCCCTGTTCTTGCAGCCGGGCCATAGTTTCCATGCTCTCTTCAATGGGATACTGCGGGTTCCAACTGTGGATTTGATACAAATCTACGTAATCGACATCGAGATTTCGCAGACTATTTTCAATCGCGCTTTCAATATCCCCTCGAGAATACTGACGACTGACTTTCGTCGCCAGAAAACACCGCTCGCGATAGCCATCTTTGAGTGCTCTACCCAATGTGGCTTCGCTGGTGCGATATGCCTGTGCAGTGTCGAGCAGAGTAATACCGCTGTCAATAGCAGTACGCACAGTATCAATACTATCCCTATCGTCCATATTACCCATACCGCCGCCAATGGGCCAGGCACCCAGGCCAATAACCGGGATGTCGGCACCGTCTTTGCCTAATTGTCGATGGTTCATACAGACTCCTTTCAGTGCTTGATATTAAGCGCGTGATGTGATACCTTGATCTCAACATATTAATCAGAACGGTCTTTTCATGCCACTAATCAATACACCCGACGCACTCGAAACCCTTGTCCACCGCGCCCTAAACGCGCCCTGTGTGAGCATTGACACGGAATTTGTCTGGGAGCGAACCTATTATCCGCGCCTGGGCATTGTACAGGTGGGACTTTCAGAAAATGATTGCCACCTGATAGACGCCGTCACATTGTCGGATCTATCGCCTTTGGGGATCTTATTATCAGACCCCCACACCGTGAAAATTTTGCACGATGCACAGCAAGACCTCTGGATTTTGAGACGCATAACAGATGCTATCCCCTGCAATATATTCGATACGCGTTGTGCAGCGGGCTTCGCGGGTATGAGTTCAAACCTGTCACTGGGCAATTTATTGCACATGTGTCTCAATATACAACTGCCCAAAACAGAAACGCGCACAGATTGGTTGAGACGGCCATTATCGGATAAACAACTCGAATATGCCTTGAATGACGTGCGATATTTGCCCGCCCTTCGCGAACATCTCTTGACCGACATACAGAGACGAGACCGAGAAAACTGGTTGGCAGAAGAACTCCGCAAATACGATGTTGCCAAATTGTACGATGACCGCACGCCCGAAGAACAATATACGCGCATAAAAGGCACGGGACGACTATCGAGACGCGATATGGCCATCGTGCGCGAACTGGCGGCCTGGCGCGAACAAAAGGCTCGACAGGCAGACCGCCCCAGAACCTGGATCATGAGGGATGACGCCATCGTGCAAATTGCCCGGCGCAAGCCGCAATCAATTCAGTTGTTAAAACGATTGCGGGGTATCTCAAGATCATCCATAAATCAGTACGGAAATAACCTCCTCAACGCTGTACAGCGCGGATTGACAATCGACGAAAGAAATTGCCCGCCCATACCGCCACCTGTGCGACCTAATCCCTCTGAAGATGCGCGTCTCGACCTCGCCATGGCTTTTTTGCGCGGACAGTGTCTATCAGAAGGCATCGATATCGCAATGGTGGCATCTCGATCAGAAGTCAAAGCATTCATTTCAAAAAAAAATGCGACGGATAATCCGTTGCACACAGGTTGGCGACGCGAATTTTTAGGCGCAGACCTGATCGCACTCTTAAACGGCAAACACGCCATCGGCATCAATCCCAACACGCGCTTGCCCTGGTTATTGAGGGATACGTAAACGACTACTTACTTTTTGCAAGTGGTGTGTCCAGTACGATCGATCTATTTACTCCCGATCAACAACATCTGTTCCAAAAGCGTTACGAAGGGCATTAAGCCCTGGGCCGAATGCATTTTCGTGGTCGAGAACCGCTACCTTGCGAGAGGCCATTTCTTCTAAAAGAATAGCCACAGGTAGATGGGCGAGTTTTGCGGCAGTCCGCAGGTCAATATGATCTTCCTGATAAGCACGGATAGCTTCTGAAATTCTGAATTGTTTCATACCATCCAACACCCACTCTCGCATAAGTGCGGCTTCAGAATAAGCGGTTTCTCCAACCAGTTCAGACAATTGTTCGGCTTCTTCTGACGTTAGACGAACTGATTTCGTTATCCGTTTGGGAGAGGATATAGTATTCATCTTTCTTTCACCTTTCATCGCGATTTTGAGCCGCCACCAGCAATGCCTGTCGGGCAACTTGCATCACATAGTGTCCAGTATTAGAAGTAATAGCATCCAGTTTACCCAAAGCACTATTGTAGGACAGAATATGTGCATGATAAAGATAGACGACAAATTCAGGCACAGTGACTGCCTTGATGTTGTGTTGCCTTGCAAATGTAAGTGCGCGTTGCTCGTTGATAAGCAGCCACCAGTTCATTTCTTGTGCTAATGCAAGCGCAGACGCCTCACCAGCATGGAATTGGGACAAAGATCTGGCGGGATTGCGAATTGAAAGCAAGCCCTCGTCTTCTAAAATGGTGAACATTTCCTGATAGCCATAAACTCGTTGTGGATATTGAAGGTGAGAGCCTTTTCATCTCTCGCTCACACCTCCTCAACCTGTGCCTGTCCTCTCGTGAGATTCCCCACCGCCTGTTTGAAAGGCACAACCTGTTCTGTGGGCACGGCCAGTTCGCATGTAATATCGCTCCCAAAATCTTCAGCGACAACACGCACTTCAAAATCCGGAAGCAACCGCTTAAAAGATTCATAGCTCGCATAGCCAATCGTCGCTAAAACAGCGACGCGCGTCACCCGCTCCGTGCATTGAACCTTCTCAAGCGCGTGTTGAACGCCGCCTGAATAAGCCCGCACAAGTCCGCCCTTACCCAACTTTGTCCCACCAAAGTACCGCGTGACAACCGCGGTCACATCGCCCAACCTCGAATGCGTCAGCACAGTCAGCATAGGACGACCAGCCGTACCGTGCGGCTCTCCATCATCGCTCATCCCCACATTGCCAGTCGTGCCTGGTGGCCCGATCAGGAACGCCCAGCAATTGTGTGAAGCGTCTGGAAATTCGGCGCGAATTTGATCGATAAACACGCGAGTGTCTTCTCGTGCCGGTGTATGCGCCAGAGTCGTAATAAAGCGACTGCGCTTAATTTCATCCTCTACGCGGCATGTCGCCGCGGGAATGGGATAGCGATTAGACATAGTGGCGACTCACACCTCCTGGATCGCGGCTTTAATCATGCCGCGATGGCGAGGTCGGGAAAAGGATTTTCCTCTCCCTTCACACTTCCTACTTCACACTTCCCATCACCACCCGTGAACAGAATGCCCTTCTTCCGGAAAAAAGGTAAAATCGACAACAGAAGACACACCAACGCCGACGACATAACCGATCACAAGGCCAAAGAACAAAGGGATACAGCGCCGATAGAGCGAAATCCCACCAATGCGCAGAATAATGAGCTTGGACGCCCAGGTCAGAAAAATACTGAAAGCATAAACCCGAGACCCCGACATCTTCTGAAAAGCCAGACCCAGGGGATGCAAGGGCCACCACGGAACGCGATTGCGAAGAAGCATAAGCAGACCCGCTTGCCCAAGCCCAAAAATCCAGACCGCTATTTTACCCGGATCAAAAACCGTTTTATCCGCGCCGACAATAGCGGAAACCATGCGGTCGTACGTGCGAATATTGGACCCGCTAAAACCCGACAGCCCCAGATTTTGACCCGCGTAATTATATCCCAAATGCACAATAAAAAGACAAGACCCGAAGAACCCCGAGGCAAAAGCCAGCAGAACGATCCAGAAAACCCATCGGCGGCGGACGTCATTTCCCAGAAGTTTGAGGTGATGAGGCAACGCAGGCCATGCGGGAATGCGCGAATTGCCAAAAAAAGCGCTCGAATTGATCACACCCAGAGCAACGGTATTTTGTTGCGTAAGCGTTGCAGTCCCCGTAAAAATCTCGACAATTTGCCCCCCCTTGCCCCCAACCGGAAAAAGATAAGAAAAGCCACTCGCCGCGGTGTATTTTGCCACAGTAAAATACGCTGCATAGAGCAATAAAAGGTGAAAAAGGGCGAGAAAAGGAGACAAACCCACTGCGATGAACCAGCCAAAAACAAACACAGTCGCCGCAATAAAACCGAGCAAAGATAGACGATACGAAACGAGACCGTCATCTGCCCCTCCTGTCACCGCTGCGCGAAGAACATGTCGCAAATGGTCCCGCGCGACCCATACCGCCCACACAGCCAGAAAGATAAAAGCACCGTGAGATTCCAGAATCAGAATCTCACTCGCTTCTGCCTGTTGCCCGGAAAGACCCACATTAAAACCCGTGCGAGCCATCACCCCTTCTTTGACAATGGCGATGAGACGAAAAGCCCAGAAACTGAATAGGATATCCAGGTTACACATATAAGTAAGCCCCAAAACAGGTGGCAAAATACGCAAATAAAACGACGGAAAATTGCGCGCAATAGGCACCTCTTTGGTCAGGTAACCGTCGTAAATGCCGATTCGAGGCAAGCTAATAGCAAAATAACCGAGGATATTCCAGGCAAAAACACCGAAAACAATAAAAAAGCCCACCCAGAAGAGTTTATTCCGAAAAATACCGGGTATAACGCGGCCCGGTTCATCAAAGCCCTCGGTCAGTGCAATCGGAAAAGCCGCAAGAGGAAAAGTGAGACGCTCATTCTCCTCCCATTGCTTTTGAAAAATGACCGCGAGACATAATCCAGCAACAACAAGGGCAATAGACACGGCGAACCACCAGTGCAGTGAAGCCAGCCAGCCGCGCCAGGGAATACTCGCGCCCTCGGGAAGCCCTTCGTAATACGTGCGAATAATCTCCGGCGTTGCCTGGGGCAAACACCACCACGGCAAAATATCAAAAAGGATCTCTTCCCATCGATTTTCGGGCGAGGCGTAATAAAACGGCGTACTGACAATACCGCCCCAGTAGGTCGTCCATCCACTTGCCGAAACCGTGCCCACAATCCACGACATACTGTAGATGACCAGAAGCTCTGTACTGCGCAAAGCCATGCGCGGCCATGCCAGCTTCAGAATGAGATTGATCACGAGCCACGCGACAAAGGGCAAAAGCATAGCCATAGACAACTGCGACTTGACCAGCGAAGCAGACCCCAAAATCATGCCCGTGTAATCGCTGTAAATATTGAGCAACGCCGCAGTAGCCGTACCCAGTATAATGGACCGAACAGTAATACGTCTCGGACGCGCAGGCTCGGGTTGTGATTGTGCAAGTGCCATAAGGTGATAATAAGTTGGCGTTCAAGTATTCAATGATATTGTGAGTAATGATATATTCTGCATTTGTCAAGGATGTATTGTACTGAGACAAACCCTGAAAATTGGCTTGCACTTCACCGTTTTGATTGCTATTTTTTTCAAAAGTTACTGACGCGGGAACTGTTGGCATTGCCCCAGCTTTTTGCCGAATTTGCGGCTGAAGGTCATAGCGGACATCCACTTGCAGGAGAAGAATAGATGAGCACACAACCCAATGGCTTAATAGCCGTGGTGAAACAGGACTGCCCGACCTGCACCCTCATTGCACCTGTGCTCAGACAAATTGGAAAGCGGGACGATTCACTCGCGGTTTACACCCAGGACAATCCCGATTTTCCCACGGGAATTGCAAACCTTATTGACGACACCGGTCTGGAACACTCGTATCGCCTCAATATCGAAACCGTGCCAACCCTACTCCGTTTTGAAAATGGCCGAGAAGTAGCGCGGACTGTTGGATGGCATCGCGGCGATTGGGAATCCGTATCAGAACTCAGTCCCCTCGGCGCAGACCTGCCCGAATCTCGCCCGGGATGCGGATCAAAAAGCATCGAACCGGGCATAGCGGAAAAACTCGCCGTCCAATTTGGCGAAACCGTACTCGCCGCCCGGCGCATTGAAGTCGGCGCTCTCGAAGACGAAATAGAAACCTGTTTTGAGCGCGGCTGGAGCGACGGCCTGCCCGTTGTGCCACCCACCGAAGAACGCATCATGCGCATGCTATCGGGAACGACCCGCTCGCCCGACGAATTGGTGGGCATCGTCCCCCCCAATTACAACAAATGCACCGTTGAAAAAGTCGCCATCAACGCTGTTCTTGCCGGATGCAAACCCGAATATCTCCCCGTCGTACTCGCAGCGGTTGAAACTGCACTCACAGAGGCCTTTTGCATGCACGGACTGCTCGCCACCACATTCTTTGCAGGCCCCATGATCGTCGTCAACGGACCGATCACACGCGAAATCGGCATGAACGCGCGGGTCAACGCGCTCGGGCAGGGCAACCGCGCCAACGCGACCATCGGACGCGCCCTTCAACTCGTCATCCGCAACATCGGCGGCGGCGTCCCCGGGGGCATTGATCGCGCCACGCTCGGCAACCCGGGCAAATACACCTTCTGCTTTGCCGAACGCGAAGACGATTCCCCCTGGGAATCCCTCGCCGTCGAAAGGGGATTTTCACCCGACGCATCCACAGTCTCGCTCTTTGCAGCCAGCGGCGTCACCCCCATCATGGATCAGGCATCCCGAGATCCCGACGCCCTGTGCCGATCCTTCGCCGCCTGCCTCAAAGCCGATGGCCATCCCAAACACGCAAACAGCCCGCCCCCCGTACTGGTCATATCGCCAGAACACACCCGCCGCTATGCAGACGCAGGCTGGTCAAAAATCCGATTCCGCGACACACTAAATCAGTATCTCCAACTCCCCGTCGCAGAACTGCTCTCAGGCGCGGGCGGCATCCCGGAAGGCATTTCCGAACAGCGGACAAAAGACAACGAAACACGACCCAAATTTCGCAACAACACATTGCACATCGTCCGCGCAGGCGGAGACGCGGGCTTATTCTCTGCCCTCATCAGCAGTTGGGGAGGCAGCCAACCCATCACAAAGGAGATCACACCATGAAAATACTCGACCCCACATCCGAGCAAAAACCAGCACAAAGAGAACGCGTAAAACGCCCGCAATCACTCGACGGACTGACCATTGGGCTTCTCGACATATCCAAAAGCCGGGGCGACGTATTCCTCGACCGCATCGAAACGCACCTCGCGCAGCGCAACCTCAAAGTCAATCGCTACATCAAACCCACATTCACGCGCCCGGCACCCATCGAACTCCAGCAACAAATCGCCACCGAATGCGATGTCGTCGTCGAAGGCCTGGCCGATTGAGGATCCTGCACAACGTGCAGTGTGCACGACACGACCAACCTGGAAACGCGCGGCATACCCACCGTCTTTGTCGCATCCGAGCCATTCCGCGAAGCAGCCGATGCCCAATCCACCGCCCTGGGATTTAATCCCGCTCGCATCTTTGTCGCCCATCCTATCCAGGATCGCACCGACGAAGAAATGCAGGCACTTGCCGACGGCGCTATCGAACGCATCTTGAAAAGAATTAGTAGATAAAAAAGGATCTACCCCCAATGAACGACGAAAAAATCACCAAAACAGACCGAGAATGGCGGGAACAACTCACGCCCGAACAATACTACGTCTGCCGTCAAAAAGGCACGGAACGCGCCTTCACCGGCATGTACTGGGACTGCCGTGAAGAAGGCGTATATCGCTGTGTATGCTGCAATGCTGAACTCTTCCGCTCAGACCAGAAATTCGACTCCCACTGCGGATGGCCCAGCTTTTTTGACGCCATTGACCCCGAACGTATCAACCAGCACGAAGACCTGAGCTTTGGCATGCACCGCATCGAAGTCACCTGCGCCCGCTGCGACGCCCACCTGGGTCACATCTTCGACGACGGACCCGCCCCCACGGGCCTGCGCTATTGCATCAACTCCGTAGCCATTGATCTGGACCGCGATGAAGAAT
>JAPPIE010000317.1 GCA_028874765.1 Gemmatimonadota bacterium | reverse complement strand
GGTTTGAACCATCGCACCCGCCAGCGCCATGATGCTGTGTGTTCCGCAGCGAGCGTATCCGCACGCGCCAGATCGACATTTCGAATGAGATGTGTAAAATGGCTGGATCCAAAACTGCTGGAAAATGACGTGGTGCGTTGATAGCCTTCCAGATTGAGGCCGAGTTGCCTACGAATATCTTCTGCCTTCTCAATCGCCTCAGCCCGTGTGATCATGGACTCCCGAGCGTATTTGGCAAATCCCGGGAGGTCGGATATGAAATACACAGACCAACCAATCAGCCCCAGAACGCCAAAAACGACGAGACCACTCTTTGGAATGAGATAATCCGAAGGGGTTTTGCGTTCGACCTCGGGTTCAGGGGGGGGTTCGGATTCGGGCATTGCTGTTTCAGGTGCTGTATCCTCTGGCAGTTCAGGGGGAGCCACCTCTTCGGGTTCCTCTACCTCTTTATAGCGGCCCGTAATCACGCCAAAAATAGCGGGAATGGCCGGAATAAAGATAATCGCGACCGCCAGAATGCCCGAGACCTTGAAGTAGAGACTATCGGACTGCACCATCGGATAGATGCCGAGAAAGCAATTGTACACATAATGCGAAATAATCGTTGCCCAAACACCGTAGCGCAAAAACACAATGCCAAAGATAACGCCAACCACGGTGAGTTCGAGACCGCGAATATAAATGGGCTCCTGCGGATAATTTGCGTGCAAAAATGCCCACACAATCGCGGGAATGAGCACGGCTAACCAGGTCTTTTTGAACCAGCGAATGAGCAGTGAAATAGCGAGCAGGCGGAAGAAAAATTCTTCCATCGTCGCGGCGAGAAGACCGATAAGCAGGGGATAAATCCACGGCAAGTAAGTACTATACGTATTGCTGTACTGTGTCATCGCCGCGGGAGACCAGATCCCCAGATAATCATTGCCCAAAATGTAAAAGATGGTGACGTATCCCAGATGGGCAAATGCAAGCCCATAACCGACGAGGGTGACATGCGCGAAATTCGCAGATCGCCAGCCGCGCAGAGACAGTCGCGCGAGTGGATTTTTCCAGCCTTCCACATCCTGAGCGGCAGCCCCCCCGGCTGTACCGGACAACGCGATAATAACCCCGCTCAGCACTGCACTCAACAGACCGCCGAAGATAAAGGTGAGAATAAAAGAAACAAAGGACTGCGTGGTATCGTAACCAAAGCGCGTGATCGGATATCCATTGACGGCACCGAGGAAACTGGTAGCAGCCACGAGAATGCCCACGCCAAGAGCAGCATGCCATATCAATGTGCGCTGGCGATATTTTCGCACGAGCACGACAACCATTGCGATACCCAGCGCAAAAAAGAAAACCGAAGCAATATTGGTGAGCAGGCCCGCACGCGAGCGAATTTCTCGATAATTGCGCGAAAAAGTTTCGGGCACTTTGAGATATTCGGCAAAATAGCCCGCTTTGTCGCCCTTAACTGTAACGCGCAAGCGGTAGTGCCCATCATCGCCCACGACAAAATCTTTTTTGCGGTAAGTAAAGGTGTGATCTATACGATTGGGACGCTCAGTACTCGACGCTTCGATAGGTTCGTAATCGTCGAGTTGAAAGCCCTGCACATCGGTCAAAAAAGTCTCCGCAATAACACGGGTATCTTCTTCTGAAAGACTCGCGCCTTCGTCAGACTCCAGGATACTGTGCGTAAACCCTACGATGCGTCCGCCGGGATCAATACGCACGCGGAGTTCTTCTTTTTGCAGTGGCTTAAACCAGCGGATGTTCCAATACCATACCGAGACCCATTCGCGCACGAGTCGGTTGGCTTCCTCAAGACCCAGGGTGCGTTCGAGAAACACCTGGGGCAGGCTGGAATACGAGAAGACCTGAGCACTTTCGTAATCTGTGAGATCGTAACCCAGACGGTGAAGATATGCTTCAGCAGATTGATATGCTTGTTCGCGATCTACGCGAAAATTGAGCGAAGCAACGGGAAGCGCGCGATCAAAAAACTGAATATAACAGGTAAGACCGAGCGCACCTGCGATCAGGAAGCAAACAACCCATACAGCATCGCGTCGAGTCATAAAATTCTCCTTTGAAAGTTCTGGCGCAAAATCGCCTTAACATAATGAGATGAGATGCTAAAAACAAGGGGTATAATGTATTAAATTTGCTTGACACTGAAAAGACACCTTGTTAAATTTTCACACCTTCATAGAATTTTGAAGATTATTTTACAATTAAACCTGGGGTAGTAGCTCAGTCTGGTTAGAGTACCGGCCTGTCACGCCGGTGGTCGCGGGTTCGAGCCCCGTCTACCCCGCCATCTTGCCAAAAAGCTCGACGCAAACAATGTGTCGAGCTTTTTGGCGTGTACTGTTTGGGAGGAAAAGTTAAAAATTTATGTCGGTTGATAGATTGTACAACAGAATAAAAAACTCGACGCCATTTAAGGACCTGTCGCAAAAACTGGAATCGGGAGAGCGGGTCGTAACCATGCGCGGCGGCGCCGGGGCGCTATCGGCATTTGCAATCGCATGGATTGAAGAAACCGTACCTGGTCCTGTGGTAGTCGTATGTGCAGATGAGGACCGCGCCGAGGCATTGCGCAATGATTTGGAGCGGCTATTAGACGAAGAACACGTGGGCTACTTTCCAGGTTGGGATGTGGCGCATTTTGACGGGCGTTCGCCGCACCTCGATGTCGTGGGCTTGCGGATGGAGGCACTGGACCAGTTGCACCGGAAAGCCGGTGGCATTGTGGTCACACCCATCGAAGCCTTGATGGGACACACCTTGCCCCCGGACCTCTTTGACTTGAGTATAAAAACCCTTCGCCTGGAGCAGGAAATCTCGCCTCTACAACTGGCCGATCATCTGGTGGAAATCGGATATGAACGGGTAACAACTGTAGAAGGTGTGGGGCAATTTGGGATGCGCGGCGGCATCCTGGATATCTGTTCATTTGGCAATGCACACCCGGTCAGGCTGGAATTTTGGGGCGATGAAATCTCGTCTATCCGGGCATTTGACCTGAGCACCCAGCGGTCTATCGCGCAATTGGAAGAAACGCGCATTTTACCCTGCCGGGAAAGCGTACTCCCGCTGACAATGGCAGATATTTATTTGGAAAATCTGGAAATAGCAGAACGGAATCTGGGCATTGAGTTACCCGAGGTGCAAAACTTATTGGAGCGCGAAGGCATTTTTGAAGGACAGGAACATTACCTGAGTGTGTTATACGGCGAGAGAACGGGCCTGTTGGATTACGTGCCCGAAGGGTGCTGGCTCGTCCTCGATGACCCGGATGGTATCGCTGCTGCTGCAGATAACGCATGGCACGCGTGTGAACAAATCGCGCAGCGACAAAAAAAACGGCGGGCGGAAACAGAACCCCTGCCAGCGCGGTGCGTACTCCGACAACCGAAAATCATACTTCGGCAAATGGAACACAGGCCCCGGGTCTTGAACCGCGCACTGGGAGGAATATCTGAAGAAGTGGTAGAATTGGGTGGGCAGAGTGGGCGACACTACGAAGGCCATGTACAGCTATTAAAAGAGGATTTGCGAAAGTACTGGTTGGACGCTTATGAAGTGGTCATTCTGTGTGAAAGTGATGGGCAAAAAGCGCGATTGGAAGAAATTCTGGAAGAAAGTGCCGATGTAGTCTCTCTGTACGTAGGCACACTACAATCCGGATTTACATACCGTCCCGGCAAAGTCTTTTTGATCAATGACCACGAAATTTACAGCCGCGTACATCGCAGACGACGGTATCGCCGCTTTCAAGATGCACAGCCAATCAAGACAGTGTCCGCTCTTCAGCGCGGCGATTTTGTCGTGCATGTAGATCACGGAATCGGTCGGTTTGAAGGCGTGAAGCGAATTGAAATAGGCCGCATATCCAGCGATTGTCTGACCATTGGATATCGAGATGGAGATCGGGTTTTTGTGCCGGTAGATCAGATGAATCAGGTGCAAAAATATTCCGGACAAGATGGCGTAGTACCCATATTGAGCAAATTGGGCACAGTAGCATGGGAGCGGCTAAAGGAAAAGACGCGCAAAGCCATATTCAAAATGGCGGCAGAACTCGTGTCATTATACGCCGAACGCAAGGCGCAACCGGGCACGGCATTTTCACCTGATGGATCAGAAATGAATGCACTGGAAGCCTCGTTCCCCTATCGCGAAACTCGAGATCAACAAGAAGCGATTGACGCCGTGCGAAAAGATATGGAAGCACAGTCCGCCATGGACCGCTTGATTTGTGGCGATGTGGGATATGGTAAAACAGAAGTGGCGATTCGCGGGGCGTTTAAGGCGATTTTAGACGGCAAACAAATAGCAGTGCTCGCCCCCACAACCATTTTGGCTCAGCAACATTATCGCACATTCTGCGAACGGTTTTCCGAATTTCCCATCCATGTAGCGGTCCTGAGCCGCTTCCGCACGCGGGCCGAACAAATGCGAACTCTTGAGGCGATGAAGAAAGGCACCGTAGATATTGTGGTGGGCACGCATCGGTTATTGTCAAAAGATGTCAACTTCAAATCCCTCGGCCTTCTGGTCATAGACGAAGAACACCGCTTTGGGGTGCGGCACAAAGAGCGGTTAAAAGAAATGCGGCGTCTGGTGGATGTGTTGACGCTCACCGCCACGCCAATTCCGCGCACCCTGCACATGTCGCTGATGGGCGCACGCGATATGTCGGTCATACAAACCCCGCCCAAAGACCGATTGCCAATTCAGACTGAAGTGCTGGCCTTTGAAGAAGACCGCATAGCCGAAGCGATCTTACGGGAAGTAGATCGCAGTGGACAGGTTTATTTTGTACACAATCGGGTCCAGTCCATGCACGCGATGATGGGTTTTCTCACTCGCCTGTTGCCACAGGTGCGTTTTGGCATGGGGCACGGCCAGATGCCCGAACGGCAACTCGAAAAAGTGATGATGGACTTTTTCGAGCACAAATACGATGTTCTGGTCTCCACCATGATCGTGGAATCAGGACTGGACATTCCCAACGCGAACACGCTAATCGTAAATCGGGCAGATCGCCTCGGATTAGCGCAGTTGTATCAATTGCGCGGTCGGGTGGGGCGATCGAATAAGCGGGCGTATGCATATTTATTTGTACCGTCGTGGCAAGCACTCAAAAAACCAGCGGTAAGGCGATTGCGGGCCATCGAAGAATTTTCGGATTTGGGATCGGGTTTCCACATTTCAATGCGAGATATGGAAATCAGGGGCACGGGCAACTTGCTCGGCGCCCAGCAACACGGACATATCGCAGCCGTGGGATTTGATTTATACACGCGATTGCTGGACGAAGCCGTGCGGCAAATTAAGGGCGATGAGACCGAACCCGCGATTGAGCCAGATGTACAGATAGCCGTTTCGGCGTATATTCCGGACGACTATATTCCGGATACAGATCAAAAAATGCAGTTTTATCAGCGATTGGGCCAGATACGGCAAACTGTGGAAGTCCTGGCAATAGAGGAAGAACTCGCGGACCGCTTTGGACCTTTGCCCGATCCCACAACTGCATTATTAGACATCTTACAGGTCAAAATCCTGGCCCGCCAACTCAGGTTGTCGCAGTTGCAAATCGGACAGATCATGACAATGACCCTATCGCCAGACAAACCGCTGATGCGAACGGATATTGAACGGATGGTGACACAATCACCACTCCCCCTGGAATTTGCCCTGGGAGATCCGCCAAAAATCGAAGTCGCGCTAATGGGCAAGGGACCACAATCGCGGTTAGAATCGGCTAAAAATGTGTTGCAGAGCCTAATTTGAAGGCGTATATTCGATTAGTCGGAACCTTTTTTATTGTCAATAGTTTAGAGCCACATGCGGGGATATGACCGCAATGGGGGATCGCGTTTTGAAACGAGCGCGGTGTTTGAAAATCGGCACAATAATCTGCCTGATTGGCATATGGGGCTGTGAGGGGCCACAAAAAGCTTCCGTCGTGGCACAGGTGGGAAATCGCTATCTGACCATAGAAGCATTGGAGAAGCGTATTCCCGCCCCGTTTGCAGGCACACTTTCGCCTAAAGAAAAACAAAGATTGGTCGAAAATTGGATTGAGGAAGAACTCCTCCACCAAGAAGCCCTGCGACAAAAACTCGACCGGGATTCCGAACTATCGGATCGCATTGATCGCGCTGTTAGACAACTGTTGGCAAACGAATTAATGACCCGCACATACGCACGCAACACCGAAATCTCAGAGGATGAAATTCTCACCTATTACGAAGAACATCGGGCAGATTTTGAACGCAATCAACTCGAACTCAGAGTGCGGCATCTCGTTGTGGCAGATAGGAATGCAATGAATCGGACGTGGGACCGGCTGCAAAAGGGTGAATTTTTTGAGCAGGTGGCACGCGAAGTTTCTATCGATCAGTCGGCTGTAAATGGCGGCGATCTGGGATATTTTACCGAAGATATGGTCACCACCTCTTTCTGGGAGGCCTGTCGGGAAGCCAAACTGGGGCACCGGATACGCATACGCACTGAATTGGGCTACCATATCATCGAGGTAATGGATCGGGACGACGAGGGATCAATACGCGACCTGGTCGATGTGCGCGGCGAGATTCAGAAACGCATCCTGACTGAACGACGACGCGAGCAACGCGCCAAATTGCTGACCGAACTCAAAGAGCGGGTTGAATGGTCAGTGGATTGGAAGCAATTGAATAGAGCACAGTGAGAACTGGGCTGCTGACGTCTCACCAATTTCGAGGAATTTATCGATATGAAAACGCTATTTATCAACTTGCTAATCGGATTATTCCTGCTCACGGGCACAGCGCATGTAGAGCCTATCTTATTGGATAAAATTATAGCAGTGGTAGATGACAAAATTGTGTTGCGCTCCGATGTGGAAAACAAGCTGCGGCAGGAATTGATCACTCGAAGAATTGATGTGCGATCCGTGCCACAGGCAGAGATTGAGAATATGTTTAATAAGGTTCTGGAAAATGAAATTCAGCGCAACTTATTACTGGTCAGAGCGCGAGAAGATAGCATTGAGATAGACGACGAGCGCGTGGAGGAGACGGTGCGGGCGCAAATTCGCTACGTTAAGGAACAGTTTGGCGCGGCGACATTTGCCGAAGAATTAAAAAAAGCGGGATTGACCGAGCGACAAATGCGAGATAACTACAGGGAGCAAATCCGCAATCAGTATTTAGAAGACAGTATGCGTCAAATGCTGGCGCAACAGGTCAGTGTGTCGCCCCGGGACATGAAGGATTTTCAAGAAAAATACCGCCGCGGCGAATCAGTTTTTGTTTCGTTAAGTCATATTTTTATTGAACCTGCGGCATCGACAGAACAGCAGGACAAAATTCGCCCCCAGGCAGAAGCGGTTTTGGAACGCATTCGGGCAGGTGAAGATTTTGCAGCGCTGGCAAAAGAATACTCACAAGATCCTGGCAGCGCGTCTCAAGGCGGGGATTTGGGCTTTTTTGGGCGCGGTACCATGGTGCCGGCATTTGAAGACGTTGCCTTTAGTCTCAAAGTCGGCGAAGTGAGCGACCTCGTACAATCGCAGTTTGGCTTTCACATTATTCTCGTCGAGGAAATTTCGGGCGATCAGGTGCGGGCGCGTCATATTTTGTTTTTATTGCAAAAAGACGAAAAAGTCGCGCAGCAAAAGGCAATGGCATTGTATCAACAGATTCAAGACGGGGCGGATTTTGCCGAACTTGCGCGCGAGCATTCCGACTTTGAAGAAACAGCATCGCGCGGCGGATTTTGGCAGAATATTCCCAGGTCTGACCTCCCATCCCAATTTGCAGATGTGGTGCGAGCACTCAAGCCGGGCGATGTGAGTTTACCCGTAAAAATGGAAGGCGGCTGGAATCTGTTCCGGATCAATGACGAGGCCACTGCATTAGAGGAAATTGCCAGACTGGAACGCTTGCAGGAATTATTCCGTGAGAAACTGGCAGAAACGCAGGCGAAATTATACGTGGATGTGCGGTTGGAATAGGATAGTATGAGATTAGATATCTATCTAAATACCTGTTGTCTGGTGCGACGGCGTTCAGAAGCCAAACGAGCGTGTGACAATGGAATTGTGACAGTAGATGGGCAAAAAGCCAAAGCGAGTCGCGTTTTGCGCGCAGGGCAAAGGGTGAACATTGCGTTTTCCGATCGTCTGTTGGAATTTGAAGTATTGGCGATTCCACGAGGTAATGTATCGCGGAAGCGAGCACCTGAATATTATCGCGTTATTCGAGATGAAGCACAGGCACCAGAGTTTTTTTAAAACGCGATCCCGTCAGAACCCAAAAAATAGAAAGGCAAAGGCCGGCACGGGCTGGCCGTTTTTCATTTTATGCAAAACTTCGAAACTGGGGCAACCCCGTACAGCCGCCTGGCGACCATTTACGATTACGTAATGCGACATGTGGATTACGTGCATTGGGCGCATTATGTTTCATCACTGCTCGCACGACACAAAGTGAAACCCAATCGCGTATTGGACCTGGCCTGCGGCACGGGCAGTCTGGCAATTGAGTTACACCGTCAGAAGTTCGATGTAATGGGTGCAGATGGTTGCCGGGAAATGCTGGATGTAGCTATAGAAAAGACGCGTAAGTTGCACTATCCCATTCCATTTTACCACCGCAATTTGCTCGATTTAGACGATTTACCCCCGTGTGATGCGGTGTTGTGTTTGTACGATAGCATCAACTATTTGATGTCACCTGAAATGATCGCGCGTGCTCTGAATGAAGTGCATCGCATTGTTAATCCCAACGGGATTTTTGTGGTCGATATCTGTACAGAGAGCAATTCGAGGCAATACTTCAGCAATATGGAGTCAGAAGATTCGGGAGATGGATTTTCATATCGGCGGCACAGTTATTACGAACAGGGTGTACAATACAACAAATTTAATATTCACTTTGAAGACACGGATGAAGTGGTCAAAGAAGTACATCAACAGCGGATCTATTCTTTGGCAGCGATTGAAGAAATTGTGGATAAATCGCCTTTTGAAAGGGTAGGAGCTTACGGGGGATTTGGATATGCACCACCGACAAAATTTTCGGACCGGGTGCATTTTGTTCTAAAAAAATAATTCAAGAGATGGCTATTGGAACTGCTGATGCAGTTGTACATCATGCCAGTGATTAAATTACAAAACGTGCGAGTCGAGCAGCGAGGTCAGCCGATATTGATCAATGCCAACACAGAGATCAATCAAGGCGAATTCGTCTATCTGACTGGACACACAGAGGCGGAAAAACGCGCGCTATTCGGGCTGATTATATTTGAGGAATTACCCAGTTCGGGCGTGGTATCTGTGGGAGAATACGACTCGCAGCAAATTCGAAAAATGGATATCCCGCGGTTGCGAAGGCAAGTAGGCGTAGTATTTCAAGACTTCAAACTATTGCACCATCGCACAGTATCTGAAAATGTGGCCTTCGCGCTTGAAGTAACAGGCGTTTCGCGGCGCATGATTAAGCGCAAAACTCAGGCAATATTATCAGATGTGGGTTTGCTTCACAAACGCAATGCGTATCCAGATGAGTTGTCGGCTTATGAACGGTTGAGGGTAGCAATAGCGCGGGCACTGGTAAATGATCCCCTTATCTTGTTGGCAGATGAACCAGCCGCCAATTTGGATTCCGAAGCGACAGAACATGTGATGGCTATTTTTCAAAAAATAAATGTGCGTGGAATAGCTGTGCTCATAGCGACACATGATACCGTGTTGGAAGACCGATATTCGCGGCGAATATTGCAATTGGAAAATGAGGCCATTGAACAGATTGCAAGTTGAGCAAATGGAAAAGTGAAATGAATATAGTATTGCGCGAGGCGTTGCAAGGGATCAGGTACACGGGAATCACAGGTGTGATTTCAGTGGCGACCATTGGAGCCTCACTGCTGGTATTGGGATTCTTTTGGCAGGTGATCGAGAGTGGAAACGCGCTGGCTAACCGATTGCGCGCGCGGGTGGAGATAGACATTTACCTGAAAGATGGTGTTTCATCTCAGCGAATACTCGCGTTGCGGCGCAGGTTAGAAGCGAGACCCGAGGTAGGCGGGATTGTATATATGGATCCGGAAGCGGCTGCCAAAGAATTTCGGTCACTATTTGGTTTGGGTACGGTCGATGCGCTTTCGAGCAATCCATTGCCCGCTTCGCTTAGAGTACGCATTTCTCCCGGTGAGAATATGCTGCGCCGCGCTCGAGCCGTTGCAAGATCTGTAGCCAGTCATAGTGCTGTAGAAGGTGTAAACGTAGGTGAAGTTTGGGCGAATTCTTTAGAGAATTTTATTGAAGTAATCACCGGAATTGGGCTCGCACTTGGGTGTATGCTGTGTTTTGCGTGTGCATTTGCAGTGAGCCATGCAACCAAGTTGATAGTGCTGGCGCAGCGCGATACTCTTGAGATTATGCGATTGGTCGGCGCGACAAATACGACTGTGTGGATGATCTTTGGAGTTGGGGGGACACTATTGGGCTTTGTAGGTGGATTTTTGGCACCTTTGATGATGGCTTATATATCACCGTGGTGGGCTGTTCGCGTACCGGATTTGACAATCGCACCAACGGTTGAACTGGCATTCGGTCTGGTGGTATTGGGCACCGTGCTGGGCGCGATAGGCAGTTGGGCATCCCTGAGCCGCCTGTTAAGAGAAATCGCTTAGAATGGTTGAGGTATAGCGTGCAAAAACCAGTGTATATATTGTATATCATGGCTTTTCTAATCGCATTATCGCCCGATGGAAGCGCGCAGACAATAACAGCATTAGAAGCGCGCCTGAAAGCTGAGCGAGCGGCGATGGACAGCTTAAACTTGAATCCTCAACCTTCGCAGGAAGCATCGGCTCAAACTGAAAGCGAGAGTGAAGAGACGAAGGACACATCTCTAAATATCGCTGATAAAATTAATAGTCTAAGTGATGAAATCGACCGTACCGAGCGACAACTTCGGCAGGCCCGGTTACAGCTTATAGATCGCGAACAGAATATAGCACAACGTGCGCGTGAAATATACAAAATAGGACGACAGGGAATACTATCAGTATTGTTTTCGGCGAAGTCGCTACAAGATGCGGCCCAGCGCCTGCTGTATTTGTCCCGATTAAAGGATCAGGACCAGCGGGATGTTCAGGTATTGCAAGCGGCGCGCAAACGGGTAAATATTCTGTTCACCATACTCAGTTCGCAGAAGCGGAGACAGCAAATTTTGCTGCAACGCAAACGCCAACACGAGCAGATTTCAAAGCATTGACTAATAGCTATCCTCTTGCATTGATATGTACATTTGGATATAACAATGAACTTTCAAGCGGCTCTGAATTTTTTGTTGGCCGGCGAGGAACTCGTGCTGACAACGCATGTGCATGCCGATGGCGATGGCCTCGGTGCTCTGTTGGGGTTGAGCCACTGGTTGACGCGCCAGGACCAAAAGCACCGCATTGTGGTGGCGGACGAGACGCCGGATCGCAAATATCGGTTTTTGCCGGGCTATGATCGCATAGAATCGGTGTACTGCCCAATTCCAGTAGTGCCGCGCCTCGTGGTGGTGGATACAACGACATCGAAAAAACGCATTGGCGATGTCGCGGATCTGATTGGGCCTGCGACAAAAACGCTGGTGATTGATCACCATGTAAATGAAGAGGAGGTGGGCGATGTACGGGTGATCGATACAGATGCCAGTTCTGCCAGTGAATTGATCTATTCGCTCATAAACTGGTATGGTAGTAATTCGGGGTTTACACCCGAAATCGCGACGTGTTTATATGCTGGAATTGTATTTGACACAAAGCTATTTAAACATTCGCATCCAGAACGCGCACTCCGCGCCGCTGCTAAACTCGTTGGGCACGGCGCTGACCCGCAGCAAATTGCAGAAAACATGTTTTCGCACCAGACATATCAAACGGTGAAAACCCTGGGATTTGCGTTGTCGAATCTAATGTTACACGAAAACGGACAGATCAGCACATTGTACGTTGATCACAAAACACATGCGATGAATGGCGATCTGGACGGAGTGATCGATCACGCGATGTCGATTGACGGCGTTGAAGTCGCACTATTTTTTAAAGAACAAGAGCCTGGACAACAGCGCGTGAGCTTGCGGTCGCGGGGAAAAGTGGATGTCAACCGCATTGCCCGTCAATTTGATGGTGGCGGTCATATCCGCGCATCGGGATGCGAGATTAAAGGCTCTGTCGGTCAAGTGCAAGCGCGTTTGATATCTCTTGTGCGCGAACAATTGTGAATCGGTGAAACTCCCCCTGGCCTGGCAAACCCCTGCACGATTCCAGCAGGAGCAGGCTGTAGCAGCGGTTCAACTGAAAGGAAATGGATATGGATCTTTTGACACTGAAGACGTGGTCGCCAGATGATATTTTGCGCGCGGTAGAAATGGGTCTGGTGATCAAAAAGAATCCCGAGCGCTATGAAGGTTTGTTAAAGGGACAAACTTTGGCGATGTTATTTCAGAAAACATCGACGCGCACCCGCGTAGCTTTTGAAGTAGGCATGCATCAATTGGGGGGGCAGGCCGTATTTTTGGACTGGATGACCACCAATTTTGGATTGGCCGATGTACGCGATGAAGCACAGGTCCTATCGCGATATGCAGATGTGATTATGGCGCGCATGCTCAACCACGAGGATTTACTGCGGCTGACCCTCGGCTCCGAAGTCCCTGTAATCAACGGATGTTGTGACCGCTATCATCCCTGCCAGGCTCTGGGCGATCTGCTATCGATCCTGGAAGTGCGAGGCAAGTTCGCGGGAACACATGTAGTTTATGTGGGCATATGGAACAATGTGTGCAATTCGCTGGTGACAGCGTGTACAAAAGCAGGCGTACGCATAACGGCTGTGACGCCAGAGATCAACAAGCCATCGGCAGACCCCGAACTCGTCAAAGCAGCGCGTGCAACCGGATTGTTTGAAGAAACGCTGGATCTGGAAGCCGCTGTAGCCGATGCAAATTTTCTTTATACCGATACGTGGATTGATATGGAATTTTTTAACAATCCAAAATTTTCAGAAGAAAAAAAACGACGCACCAAAGTGTTCATGCCATATCAGATCAATGGCGATTTGCTCAAAAAGACCGACGCTTATGTGATGCACTGCTTGCCAGCACACAAGGGATATGAAGTGACAGATGAAGTCATGGCAAGTGAGCGATGCATTGCTGTGGATCAAGCTGAGAATCGCATGCACATTCAAAAGGCCGTATTGCTTCAAATGATCGGACCAGAGCGGATAACATAATGGCTATACCGGAAAGATTACCTCGGGAAATCGCCAACCCCAGACAGATGCTGGAGGAGAAGATCGCATCGC
>JAPPIE010000323.1 GCA_028874765.1 Gemmatimonadota bacterium | reverse complement strand
ACGGCCCCGCCGTCGAATCGCACTTTGAGTCTGGCTGTTTGTCCCGACCCCGCGCGGTTTTGAATCTGTCCGCGTCCCCAAGCGGGATGCACTACCCAGGACCCTACATCCATTAAAAACGGTTCTCCAGGATTGACCCGTCGAGCGGGTTCTCTGCCCGATTTTTTGCGTGGAATGCTGCTGACCTCACTGATCTTAAAACCGGCATCGAGCAGGTCTTCGGGGATTTCAGACAAAAACTGCGAGGCCGAGCAGGCCACCGCACCGCCGTATCGTTGTCTTCGCATCGCATAGGACAAAAAGAGTCGATCCTGGGCACGGGTAATGCCCACGTAAAAAAGACGGCGTTCCTCTTCCAACGCATCTTCCATATTGCCTTCATCGCCAGCGGGCCGCAAAATCGGAAACAGCCCTTCTTCGAGGCCGGTAACAAACACAATGGGAAATTCCAGCCCCTTAGCACTGTGGAGAGTCATCAGCGTGACCGCATCTGCGGCATTTTCCCATTGATCTACATCTGTCACCAGGGAAACTTTCCGCAAATACGCCTCTAAAGAGACATCGTCCGACTGTTCGACAAAAATCTGAATATCCGTCAACAATTCCGCGACATGCGCTCTTCGCGACATCCGTTCTTCTGGCAAGAGTTTCTCAAAATCGCGCAAATAGCTGGTTTCATCGACAATTTTTGCCGCGAGTTCATCTGCGGGTATCGTCTCCATATCCACGCGAAAACCCTCAACCATGTCGTAAAAGCGCTGCATCGCGTGGGCTGTGCGCTTTGGAATTGCGTCAATAACGTCTAAATTTGCAAGTGCCTCATAGGGCACAAGCCCCTCGCGCATGGCGAACTCATCGAGCCGTCCTGTAGATGTCGTACCTATACCGCGGCGCGGCGTGTTAATCACGCGCCAAAAGCTGATGGAATCGCGCGGATTGACCACCAATTTGAGATACGCGAGCACATCCTTGACTTCCTTCCGCTCGTAAAAGCGCACATCGCCCACGATTTGATACGGGATATCGGCGCGTCTGAACCCTTCTTCAAGGGCGCGAGACTGTGCATTGGTGCGATAGAGCACCGCCATATCCCGATAGGTATGATCGCGCTTAAAGTCTCGCGCTACACCGGCGATCCAGCGAGCCTCTTCTGCTTCATCGACGCATCTTTTTAAACGGACTTTCTCACCCCGTGCGCGATCTGTCCAGAGTTCTTTTCCCTTGCGCCCCGCATTGTTGCGAATCAGGGCATTGCCGGCATCCAGGATAATCTGCGTCGAACGGTAGTTTTGCTCCAAACGCACAACAAGCGCGTTTGGATAATCGGCTTCAAAATCGAGAATATTGCGAATATCTGCACCACGCCACGCATAGATGCTCTGATCGTCATCGCCAACAACACATATATTTTGATGAACTTCTGCCAAATAACGCGCAAAAAGGTATTGTGGGCGATTGGTATCCTGATACTCGTCAATTAAAATATGTGAAAACTGAGTCTGGTAGATCTGGCGCACATCTTCGTGGTCGCGGATTAACTCCACGCTCAATGTCAACAAATCATCAAAGTCAACGGCATTATTCTGCTTCAGAGCATCCTGATAGTGGCGAAAAACCCGCGCGATTATCTGTTCCCGAAATGTACTCGCACGCTGGGCAAACACATCAACGCCCACCATCTGATTTTTCGCCTGGCTGATCCGCGTGCGAATCAAACGCGCTGGAAAGTCGCGTTCAGAAAGTTCTTCATCAGCAATAACTCGTCGCAGAAGCGCGAGTTGATCCGTTGCATCGTAAATCGTAAAGTTGGATCTCAGTCCCACGCGTTCGGCCTGTGATCGCAAAAGACGCGCACACAAACTGTGGAACGTGCCAATCCACATGGTGTTGCACGAACGATGCAGCAAGTCTTCAACGCGCTCGCGCATTTCTCCCGCGGCCTTATTGGTAAAAGTCATCGCCAGAATCTGGCGCGGATCAACACCGCACTCACTCAACAGATAGGCGATGCGCCGCGTCAAAACACGCGTTTTGCCGGACCCCGCCCCCGCGAGAATGAGTACAGGGCCATCTACGGCCTGTACAGCTTTTCGTTGTGCATCATTTAATCCATCGAGAATGGAAAGCATCAATCTCCCGTCACCAATTTTTCTTTTTTCCAGGTATTTTCTCTTACAGCCGCAGTACTTCTTATGGCAGCTTTGTGGCCTTGCAAAGTACGCGTAAAAACATGACCACCTTTGCCGGTGGCGACAAAATACAAATAATCGACATCAGCGGGAAATAGAGCAGCCTCGATAGATGCGCGTCCAGGACTGTTAATCGGCCCGGGTGGGAGTCCCGCATGGCGATAGGTATTATAGAGAGATTCGTAGTCATAATCCTTATAAAACAGACGCCGAGGTTCACCGGGAATAGCATATTGCACCGTGGGATCGGCTTGCAGACGCATGCCTTTTTTAAGGCGATTGTGATAAACTGCCGCAATCGTGTCTCGCTCGGAATCCCAACTGGTTTCCCCTTCGATAATAGATGCGAGCGTGATCACTTCGTGAATACTCATTCCGAGTTCATCTGCGCGTCTCTGAAGCCGTTCATCAAAAACAGCCTGACAATGCTCAACCATCCTGCGCAGAACCTGTTGTTCTGATACTGTTGTCGGAAAATTATAGGTTTCGGGAAATAAATAGCCTTCCAGATCTTTGGCCTGCACAGAAAGAGTTATACAAAAAGCAGCACTATTCATTAACAACAGCAATTTTTTCTGGTCGAGATTCAATTTTTCAGATAGGATCGCCGCAACGTGTTTTTTTTCTAAACCCTCGAGGACCGTGACATTTTGTGTGACATCGCGTGAACGCTCCAACTCGAGCAAAACCTCCCAGGTCGTCATCTGACCGTCGAAGGGATGAATCCCAGCCTTCAAACGACGACTACTCCCATTGATCTGTGCAAGAAACTGCAGCAGGCGCGGGCTGTGGATCAGGCGCTTCTGATAGAGTTGATGGCTGATTTGTTTAACGGTTGCTCCATGTCGAACCTCGACCTCTTTCTTCCCCACTCCCGTTGGCCGATTAAAAATAAAAATCCCCGCGCAAGCAACAAAAATGCACACAATTGGCACAATGCTCAAAATAGAGAGAAACCGTTTCATAAGGGGCTATCTTCCTTTGTGCTGCAAATAAGTTTCGAGGATTAATACAGCAGCCATGCGATCTATTTCTCCTTTGCGTTTCTTTGCCTGCATCGCATCCAATTCGCGTTTTGCACCCACCGACGAAAGTCGTTCATCAAACATGCGAACTGGTATATTGCACAAAACAGCGAGTTGAGAAGCGAAATTTTCTGCGACCTGCGCCATGTCCCCACGGCTGCCGTCCATGTTTAAGGGCAAGCCAATAACCACTTCCCCAACAGCCTCATCTCCTGCGACCTGTGCAACCTGCGCCACACTATCATTGAAATTGCGGACTTTAAGTGTGGGCAATCCCCGAACAGAAATTTGCAATTCGTCGCATACTGCAAGCCCAATGCGGCGCCTGCCAAAGTCAACGGATAGAATACGCGCCATAATCAGGGTTGTTTATTAGGATGCCCTCGCAAACGATCCCGCTTTTCCATTGCAATCTTGTGGAGGACAATCGCGAGTTCACGCGCATCGCCCTGTCCGCGTTTTGCAGATGGCAACAGGTCATCTCTAAGCGCTTCTATTTCGTCAATATGTGCCCGAAGGATCAGTGGATTATTCACCCTCATTCCTTTTGTCGGTATGACCATTGCGGTGGGGCTTTCCAAACTGTGGAGGCATCCCCCCATACAAGGATTCTACAACTGATGTGTCGGTAACAGGACGATCCCATAGCGATTTGATGACGGATTGGAACATCACCTGTAGAGATCGTTTGCGGTTTTTCAGACAGAGCTTGCGAATGCGCTTTCGAGAGGTGCGCCTGGGTTCTTCGCGGATAAAATCAGCCGCACTAACTCCTTGCCCGTGTGCGTGTTCCATCAGATTGCTAAATGCCTCAATATCTGCATTGTCCGTCAAAACGGACAATATGCGATCATCTTCGCTAAAATCTGGCTTTTCCATTTTCCTCTCCTTCAAGCAAACTTAAGCAATGCTCGCATTTCTGTCAATCAGTCAGCATAAAAAAAATCAAGCGGCGAATCAACGCCCCTCCCATCCTCCCAAAATCAGTATGTATTTCCATTCGTCTATTCGTCTATTCGTCTATTCGTCTATTCGTCCCACCTTCATCGAATATACTGAAAAAAAGTATCCTTTGCCACCCGTGTCCCTGCGACGAGATCCTCAATAATTACAAAAAGGCGATTTTGCCCTGCCTGTGCGTGTTCGAGGTGTACTTCAAGGGGCAAGCGTTCCCAATCGCTGTTGCCTACTTGTGTATAGGACAGCGCGACCTCGGGTTGGTCAACATTCCCTCGCCCACGTCTTTGCTCTGTTTCCGTTGCCTTGACTGCTGTTGTCACGCGATAGCGAGTCTGTCCAAACTCGTCTTTTGCCAAATTGTACACTTCGCAATAAAACGCCAGTGGATTAGGCGCGCGAACAGTCCTTCGGGGATTGGGAACTACTTGCCAATTTCCCCGGCGAAATCGCGTATCGCGCAGCGTATCCGATAGACTTTTAACGAGCAAGAGATCGCTGATATGAAGCTGTTTTTCGTCGTATTCATCAATCGTCACATCGATCGCGAACACCCCTTGCCGTGCGGTCATAGCATCTGTAACAGTCAGTGAGAGATGATACAGGCCTGCGGGCACATCCTGGCGCGTGATATCCACAACTTCCCGGGTGATGACATTTGAGGTATCTACAAAATACTGCACTTTTTGCGCGTTTCGATACACCACGCGGTATGCCGAATCGGTCAGCGCGACCGCGCGTTCAAGCACCACCTGGGGGTGCTGTCCGTCTGTAACGACGAGCAAATTTTCAAGCGGTATGCCGGAAATAATATCTACGCGGGTTTTGCCTGCACTACCCCGAAAGTCCACCAGATCAAAATAAAAAGTGCCCAGCGACAAGCGAGGTGCTTTGCGAAATTCATCGGACTGGCTCACTGTGGCGTTTTTGTAGCGAATTGCCGGAGCGTGTTCGGCAATTCGAATATTATCTCTGAGCATAGTGGGCGGAATAGGCGGAATAGGCGCGAAATCAAACCCGGAGACGCCACCCAATTCGCGTGTAAAATCGATGACCATGCCGCCATCCACCTCGGTATAGACCCACGACTCCCAGGGCACGATACTGCGATCGTGTTGCATGGTAACAGGCGCGTACGCTTCCTGAGAAGGGTCGCTGCGAGAGGCTTCTTCACTGCGTCCTTCAACCGAGCCAAAGGTATTTTGATCGGGTATATCGAGCATCTCTCTTTCGCGCTCAGCAGCAAATCCGCGATCGCTTCGAATGGGAAAAACCGGTCCAATCAATTCGCTTTCATTGGGATCCCGATACAATTCTCGATACACCTTTTCCTTCACTTCCTGCACACGCGTTGAGGGTAGCGAGGAAATCCATCCCGAGCGAGCGCGGTAATCGGGTTCACCGTAGCGAATATAGACCTCACCGCGGCGGTCCCAGGGATAATTTTCCCGCCCAAATGCCCAGCGCGCCATCCAGACCCGTTCGTAGTGCGCCAGTTGTCGCTCGTTGTATGCGCTGGACAAATTCGGATTTTTTGCACGCCAAAAACGCACCACATAATTTTTCTTTTCCGCATCGTTAAGCGTGCGATAAGTCCCTATTTCCTCATTTGACAACAGCACCTGAATATCGTCGTAAAGCTGGCGTTCGCGCGCGTTAATTTGCGCGAGAAATCGCTCGAATAATTGGGCCGACTCCTCAAAGCGCTTCACCCGCAACGCTTTGATTGCCATAATGGGCAACAAATGAGAGGCTTCGGGTTTATCGCGTGCGATGGGCGCGATAAAGCGGTCGATATCCCGATAGTTTTTCAACTGCAACAGGCTTCTACCCAACCGTTCAGCGACTTCATCGTCAGGGTTACGCGTCAAATAAGTCTGATAAAACCCCCGCGCTCTTTGGTGATCTTCACGGTCGGCATACCAATCGCCCAGCACGCGGTATGGCGGGAGATATGTCGAATCGCGCCGAATGGCGTTTTCGGCAATTTTCACGCCATCAATCATCCCCTGATCGAGAAGAGCCTGCGCGAGATAGCTGTACGCATCCAGATAATCTGGATCAGTTCGGATTGCAGATCTGAGTGCTTGTACTCCGTCATCGAAATGCCCGCCTCGTCTCAGCAACACCAGCCCTTTTCCCGCGCTTGCCTCTGCCTGAGCATCGGGGAAAATCATGGCTTTTTCAAATGCTTCTTCAGCTTGCTTGAGCAGTCCCCGCTCAAGATAGGCATGTCCGAGCACACTCCACGATTTCCCATCTTTTGCATGATCGCGCAACGCCGCAATCTGGGTTTCTGCTGCCCCTGCCCCGTATTGCGCGAAGTCTTCACCAAGTCGTCCAATGGTCGCAGACACAATATCCGCTATTTTGTCCCATCGCCAGACTCTTCGCCCAGTCGAAGACCCCATCCAGAGAATTTGTCCGGTCTCCACATCAATCAAACGCAACACCACCCCGAAATTATCCATTGATCCATCTTTGCCCAGTACAAGCAAGCTGCCCGTCAGGATGGCTTCTGCAAGCGTTGTTTCCGATGCTTGCCGTCGCAAATCAGGACTGATGCGAGCAAACCGCTCGTGTCCCTGTCTCCCTTTTAATGCCCCTGGCACGAGGGAAAACAGGCCATCGCGCTGAATCGCATTTTTGAAGTGCATTTCACAATCGGCAGCAAGAGGCAGATATTCTGTCGTGTGGAGTGGTTGCATGAGAATATGGTGTGGCAAATGTTCAACTTCTGGCGCGGGTACAGGTGTTTCCTCTTCGGCAAATCCAAGCGAAGACCGCACTTCGACAGCGGGGATCTCTCCCACAGACCGATGTGCACGCGTCCACACCCACGCAGGATTGTCCCGCGCATCACCCGTCCAGACAATTATACCCGTCTGAAGATCAATGAGCTTGAGTTTAATTGTATAAATACCTGTAAACGCGACAGAACCTGTCAAAAGATATGTGGCGGGAACCCTTTTGCTAAGGAACTCGCGCAGCTCGGGAGAAAGCTGTCTATCGGTCTGATCTATCTCCCCCATTGGCACATCGGTTTCTATTAAAACAAATCGCGCCCTTCCCAGAGCAGGCACATAGGCACGACGATGGATTTCATAGGCGATGCGATCGGCCATATAGACGCCGTAATCGCCATTGTAAGGTGAATAAAAGGGTGCGATTGCCAATCGAAAGGTGGCTGGCGACTGAGAAAAAGCACTGACAGGCAATAGTAAGATGGATAGTACAAAAAGACATACCCAATAGAATATTTTTCGCCTCAGAAATAGCATCAAACTCGGCCTTTCTCAATTTATGGGTACCGACAGGGTAACCTGGGCTGGTTCGACCACGAGATGGTCCAGTACATTCGATAACCAGACCGCAGCGAGCAAGCCCAGCACGAGATTGGCCCGCCCAGCGCGAGATTTCGCGCGTTCAAAATTTTGGGTAAATGCATCGGAATCCGTGCCTGCTATGGGTTGCCCCAGTTGCAAATCATTCAAACGCGTGCCGCGATAGGTATTGTACGCACTGCGATAGGATATATCGCTCACAAGCCAGGCCGCCGCGAGCACTGCAGAAGCCCCCATAAAGCCATACCCCCGTTTTTTGTGCCCGCGGTACAACTGTCCCCAGCCCGGCAAAAGAAGCGAGCGGCTCGCAGCACCCCAAAACGTGGTTTTCCCAAGGGTTTGTCGCAGTGTTATGCCGCGCATGTCCGAAAGCCAGACCCGCGTACCTGCAAGTGCCTGATCCGGACCAATATCCATAATTCCCTTGTTGACCTCTGGATCCAGGCGAAATACCTCGACAAGTGCCAGACGTGCACGAGCCGTATCGCCGGCGGCCATGTGAATGCGTCCCAGGTCAAAAAAAATTTCGGCTCTCCGACTCTGTTGTGGCCTGTCGAACAAGGGCACCACGCCCAACAAATTTGGAAGATGGGAAAGCGTCTCAAACGCACTGGCATAATCCCCCGCGCGATAGGCAGCCTGCGCTTTTTCGACAATATCCCGATCAGCCGCTCGTGCTGAGCCCATCACCAGACAAAACAATACCCAAACAAATAAACTACGGTACATACGTTATGACCTCCCCATTTTCATCTGAAAGATGTAAGAGATTCGGGCTTGATCTGCCCATAGTCAGATCACCGGATGAGAATGCGCCTGCAGGCAGGGTCCACGAGAGAAGTTCTTCTCCATTTGCCCGAAACACGCGTATCTGCGTGCGATCCAATACAAAAATTTGCCCTGCGGCATTGAACGTTAAAGCACGCGGTTCGATCTGAGGATGCAGCACAACCTCCCACGTAATGTTGCTGAGCGTCTCACCAGAAAAGTGCAAAATCCCCCGCTGAATCCCATTTGCCCATGCAACCCAGATAACGCCATTGTGAACTGCGATATCCACAAGATTCTCATATTCGAGATCGAAAGTGCCCACAGGAGAACCTGTGGCAGAATAGACGCGCAACTGCCGACCTGTTGCAATATAAAACCGCTGTTGATTGTCCTGAGCCAATCGCACATGCGAAGACGTGCTTATCCAATTGAGGTAGAAAAGCTGCCATATTATTGTAGTATTAATAGACCATTCAATACGTGTAACGCCAATGCGCCCAATTGAATCTATACCGCCGATGTAAGCGATTGAACGAGTGCCCTCCCTCCCCGCAAGAGGAGGAGGCCCGACCAGATCCACAGATTGCGGCAGGATGGAGCCCAAATTCAGCATATCAGTTTTGACAAGGAGGTGTGATATCCTATTGGGTATATTTTCGCTCAGAGTATGCCGCAGGTAAGAAAGGGAACTCTGGCCGGCTTGAACAATCAGGGCGAGCATATCGGCTTCGTTATGGGGACCAGCAGGAGAAAAGCGCACCCGCTCGCGTCCGCTGTGCAGGGGGGCTACGACATATCGCCCCGCTTCGCGATAAAATTGCACGCGCACACCGCGACTTGTGTGTTTCACACCCGTTGAGAGGTTTGACCTGATGGCATAAGTATAAAGGCGATTGTCAGATATTGACCGATCCTCAAAGGATGTCTGCTGCGGATCTTGCGTAACGAAAATCGTCTCGTAATCGCCGCCTGCTGGTGCGCGCACAACTTCATAGGTCATCACCTCACCTGATTCTGTCTGCCAGCCGAGTTGTACGGCAAGGACAATGGGGTTGCGCCGAACTTCGCGCAAACCAGCACCGGGGATAGGGACTTCAACAGCAGAAGTACTCACCAGGCCACCCTCGCTGTATTCGGCAATTACGCGGTATTGCAGGCGTTCGCCAGCAAATAGTTCGCGGTCTTGAAATGTTCCCGCTGTTGCATATATGCCCTGGGCATCGGCACCGGAGGAACGCACGATATTTCTAAAACCAGAAATATCTCGACGCTGGAGGACAAAATTCTCTACGCGCTTCTGCCCGAGATACTCCCACTGCACAGTGACTATTCCCGCGTTCTCATCATAAGCGGCCTCGATAATGTGGATGAGCGGTGTATTGTATGGGTCTATACTCAGATCGCGTTGGGGGTTATAACATCCGACCAGAAGGCCCATAGCACACATAAATAGCAAATGAGAGAAGCGGTTTCCCATTTTTGAACCACGAAAAAGGTGATAATTGATTAACAGGCTTCAATATATTGATATGAACCATGAATAAACAAGTAGTTTTGTCGAACAAGGGCTTGCAAAAATATCTTGCCTTTCTATGCCAGCAGTGTTAGAATTTATAGATAGATATAAGTGTTCAGCAAAATAAGCCAATAGCTTAATTACATAGAATCATCGTTCTTGCCACCGAGAAAGGCTATGGAAAAAAACACAGACCAGTGGATCACGCCTGAAATTCCGCGTATTAAAAATCCAGATTGTGATCTCAAACGCACTTATAAGCGCGTATTTCGCATCAGCATGGTGATTGCATTCATCTTGCATGTAGGCATAGGGTTGATGTTTCCCACATTCACGGCCGGCACGCGAAAAATAGAGAGACGCACCATCATCATAGAGAACGTCGATATACCGGAAACTCGTCAAATTCACCGTGCACCGCCACCGCCACGACCGTCTATACCCATTGCAACTGAAAGCGATGATGTTCCCGACGACGTCACTATTGAAACTACCGACCTCGATTTCGATAAGGTCGATCTCCATGTACCCCCACCTCCCAGTGAGACTGCTGTAATAGAAGAACCAGAAGAAGAGATACTCGAATATTTCATGGTCGAAGAAAAACCCGTGCTCATCCATCGCGTAGCACCAGTATATCCCCCGGTCGCCCTCAAGGCGGGGATTGAAGGCACCGTTCACTTGAAAATACTGGTTGACAAAGCCGGAGTAGTCGAACAGGCCGTTGCTGTCAAAGGCAAAGAAATTTTTTACAAAGCGGCCCTTCAGTCCGTTAATCAATACCGTTTTAAGCCAGCCCGTCAAAATGATAGACCTGTTAAAGTCTATCTCGTCATACCCATACGTTTCCGAATTACTCGATAATTTACGAACGCAAACACCAACCCCCCGACAAGTTTATCGGGGGGTTGGTTATTTTTAGACATTGCTGTTGCACATCACTTATCCAAGCATTTGCAATTCTGTCCACAATGCCCGATACGCCTGAGTTGCCTTTGCATGCGGCTTGAAGCATGCTACGGGTTGTCTCGCCCATCCCATTCGCTCCACATCCGTCGTGTAGGGAATTTGCGCGTTCAGAAATTTTCCCTCGCGCTCGCCCACCTGTGCGATCATTTCCCTGTGCATTGTCTTGCGCTGTTCAACCATTGAAAAAAACGACACCATTTTTTTGCGCTTCAATTTATTTTTTTTAAAGAACTCTACCAGCTTTTGATGTGTCAACATCGACAGAGTTGTCGGAATACACGGAACAACCACATAATCAGCCGCCCTGAAAATATGCTCGGCAAGGAGCGTCAGGTTGGGCGGGCAATCTAAAAAAATATAATCGTACTCTTTTCGCATCGGCGTCAACAGACGCTTTAAATAGTTTTTGTTTTTCGCCCGCTCGTCCAACCCCAAATCCATATTGCGAAAAGACATGGCCGAAGGCAATAAGTCCAGATCTTCAAAGTCCGTCCCCCGAATATTATTCTCTAAATGCTTGCCGCCCTTCAAGAAACGCTTGCGTCCAAACTTTTTTTTTGCTCGAATGCGAAAATAAAAAGCCGCAGCCCCTTGAGGGTCTAAATCGCACAGCAATGCACTCGCACCAGAGCGAACCGCTTCATAAGCCAGATTTACGGCCGCGGCGGTCTTCCCTACGCCACCTTTCATGCTGTACAACGCAAAGATACTCACATTCGTTCCCTATCTAAATAAATCGCGGTACAACCGAACGTTTTTCTTGCCCGAAAATGTGGCGAAAGCACTGGCAAATTTGCGCCGAACGCCTTGTTGCTGGTCGTGCAAACGCGCAATAAGCCCACCAATAGCCGCGGCACAAAGCAGGCGGTCCGCACGCCGGCTGCGGGGCAATACCTCGTTCAAATAGGTCGTCAATTCCCCCTGTTGTACCGATAAATCGTTAAAATCTCCCAGATTATCCTGCAGTTTCTTCATATACCCGATGAGTTTATCCATCTTGTCTTTGGGAAAAAACGAGGCAAAAAATTCTAACAAATATCGCAATTTCTTGCAGTCAATTCGCAAATCGTGCAATGCCTCGTCGGGCGTATGGTCTGCTATCGCCTTGCCCCTTTTGAGCACCTGCTTAAAGCGTTTAAAAATAAATTTTCGCGCAAGGACTATAGCAGGTACAGCGGCGTCCTTCCCCCCCCGAGCCTGCGCGCCCTGTAAAAAAGCCGCCCATGAATCCACCAGGCCCAGATATTCGGGCGCCTCGATAACCTCCACCATATCGTTAAGGGCACGCCGACGCTCGCTTTTTAAGCGCGAGAACACGGCGTCCAGGCCGGGTTGTAGCGACCGGGGTAACATCGCGCGATAAGTCTCTTCATCGAGCAAATACACATCCAGATCGCGCAACCGATTGGTCGATCTGCCCAATTGCCGGAACTGATCCTTAAAATGTTCTACAGCATCTTCGGGCAAAACGCCTTTGATTTGACTCAGCGCTGACCGCGTGCGCCGAATCGCCACCCGAAAATCGTGCAGAAATTCCGTATCCCAATCTGCGCGAATGCCCGATTCATTTTGGCGCATCACACCGTGCAGGCATTTCAAAATCTCACATGTTGCTTCACGCCCACTCGCCTCGCGATTCAGGTCGAGATTCAGCTTTGAAGAATAATCGCCCGGCACGCACCCCGCGAGATTCATCACGCGCTCAAATACATCCTCTGCCGCATGTGCAACATCCAATTTCATAAAACGACGGCGCAAATTCTCAAAATCGCGCTCATATCCCCGCACGCTTCGGCAAGTCAGAGTCGCAACGCGTCCGTTTTCCGTGCTGGTATGCGTGAGAAATAACCGAACGACTGTCTTTTCATCTGCATTTAAAATGCCAAATCCGCAAACTCTCTGTCTCACCTGCGCTTGAAGTAACAGCGCCCGAACTGAGAGCGCACTCCGCAATGTGTCGCGCAACTCGCCCTCTGGGAACATCCACCAGAAGCGACCTTCCAGATGTTGTTTCATTTCGATCTGATCGTGCGGGTATGCACCATCTGAAATTCGCTGTAAATACACCGCATTTCCCGCCTGTATCAGCGCGAGTCCCTTCTGATACAAGCGCCAGTCAAATGTATCGTAATACTGAATAATTTCCTCTTTCTCAGGCAGAGATTTACTGTATTCAAGCCCAAGTGTTTCTATTAGGTCCGGACCAGCAGACTCGCGTAAGACATAAGTTTCACTGCGCGTGATCATTTGAAATTCCCATCAATGCCAGATAGGCATTTTTATAATGACTATCATCGGTCACTTCTCGTCCGAACCAGGGGGGCGGGACAAAACTTGAACTTTCATCTAAGGTCTCAAACTCAACCTCGGCCACTACCAGGCCTTTCAGGCGGCCGCAGTACACATCCAGCTCAATTGTCCATATTCCTTCGGCTATCTCATAACGCACTTTTTCGACCCGCCTACCCGCGGTCAAAGGCCAGAGGGTATCAAATTGCGCTCGGCTCAATTCCACCTCAACTTCCGTCCGTTGCACACCCTTGCCCTGTTTCACAGTCTGATAAAATCGCTTGCCCTTGTGACGCAAGCGGACCTCTGGACCATTCTCGCCTACTGAAATATAGCCCTGTGAGATTTCTACTCCTGTACAGGCCGTTAGATCCGGCATTTTTCGCACGCAAAACTTCCGTTCAATTTCTTTGGTCATAACAAAACACGAGTTCCCAGATGTGAAAAGCAGG
>JAPPIE010000360.1 GCA_028874765.1 Gemmatimonadota bacterium | reverse complement strand
CATAACCCAAACCATAATACCGATCCCCTTCATCCCGCGCCGAGATATGCGGAAAACCATGCGCCATCCGCTGAATGCACACCTCGCCTTTTATACCTGGTATCACAATTTTTTTTGCATCGCGTTTCATGCTTTAACCTTATTATTTGTTTCACATTACTCTTGTTTCTATCATAAAATCACGCTATTTTTGAAATATACATCCTCTCGAAGCAGTATTGATTCTGTAGGCATAATAGGACAACCGGTGTACAACTTTGAAATCCTCGGTGAAATCAGACATATTGAGACTATTGCCACAGGTCGCGGGGTGTATATTCGGCACCATCTAAATCGCACTTATGGCAGAGGGCGTTGGCGGAAGTTGAAGGGCATAGCAAGTGTGCGATTCGCAAATGGTATAATTGGTATGGCTGAAATACACTGGTTTGAGGCTCACGGAATAGGCCGTAGAGATTTCAAAATTAAAAAGGTACTTCAATGAGCGATTTTGTAATGTGCATTAGCAATGGAAGTAACCCCGCAAGTCTAATTGTGGGCAAAGCCTATCGCAAGTTGCCAGATGCAGATGCAGAAAGCAATGGCCTATCCCGTATTATTGATGAGGACAGATCGGAGCTTGATGGCTACCTCTATCCATCGTCCATGTTTGTACCTATTGACTTGCCAGAAATCGCGGAAAAGGCTCTCATGGCGTCGGAAGGCTAATGGGCAACACTCTAAAGATAGCGTAAATATCACAAAAAAGCGGAGCATTTTCTAAAGCTCCGCTTTTTGTTTTATTGTAATCTCACTCCCACAACCTTCTATCCAGACTACGGTATTGAATCGCCTCGGCAACGTGGCGCGATTGGATATCCTCTTCGCCTTCCAGATCTGCTATCGTGCGGCTCGCCTTCAAGATGCGATCATAAGCCCGCGCCGACAGCCCCAATCGCGTAATCGCCATCCGCAACAACTCCTCGCTCCTATCATCAATTTTACAAAACATCCGAATCTCTCGCGACCCCATGTGTGCGTTGCTAAACAAATCTCTATAATCCGCAAACCGTTCCAACTGTATTTGTCGCGCGGCTTGCACGCGCTTGCGAACCTCTGCGGAAGACTCGCCAGCCGGTTCATTGGCCAGTTCTTCATACTGCACGGCCGGGGCTTCTACGTGAATATCAATGCGATCCATCAGCGGTCCCGAGATCCGATTGACATAGCGCTGGACCACAGGTGGCGAGCAAATACACTCGTGGTGTGGATCGCCCAAATACCCGCACGGACACGGATTCATGGCGCAAACGAGCATAAACTGCGCGGGATACGAAAGCGACATCGCCGCGCGGGCAATCGTCACAAAACTGTCCTCAACAGGTTGTCGAAGAGATTCCAAAACCTGTTTCTTAAACTCGGGAAGCTCATCCAAAAACAGCACCCCGTGATGTGCCAGCGACACCTCTCCTGGCCGGGGATAGGGACCGCCACCGATCAACCCCGCATCTGAAATCGTGTGATGCGGCGAGCGAAACGGCCTTACTGCCACGAGTGCCGTATCGGGCGTCAACAACCCCGCCACCGAGTGAATTTTTGTCGTCTGCAGAGCCTCATCCAGCGTCAGATCGGGTAAAATAGTCGGCAATCTCCTGGCGAGCATCGTCTTACCCGATCCGGGAGGCCCCATGAGAATTGCGTTATGCGCGCCTGCCGCCGCCACCTCCAGCGCGCGCTTTGCATGCTCCTGCCCGCGCACATCCTTAAAATCCACCCGATGCATCCGCGCACGCCGAAAAATCGCCTTACTATCGATTTCAAAGGGCATGATATCGCAATACCCCTCGAAAAAATCCAGTGCCTCACTCAAATCGCATACCGGCAAAACATCTAACCCGCCTGTAATCGCCGCCTCTCGCGCATTCTCCACAGGAACGAGCAACCCTTTTAAGCCCGCCTTTTTGGCTTCCACAGCCATTGACAGCACCCCGCGCACGGGTCGCACCGTGCCATCTAAAGCCAACTCACCCAAAATGAGATATTGCGACAGCTTCTCGGGTGAAATTGAATCGCCCATCGCGGCAATAATGCCTATCGCAATCGGCAAATCAAATGCCGAGCCTTCCTTTCGGATATCTGCCGGTGCCAAATTCACCGTAATCCGGTTAGTTGGAAATGTTCGCCCGGCATTTTTAATCGCAGCCATCACCCGATCCCGGCTCTCCTTCACAGCACTATCGGGCAAACCCACCACTGAAAATGAGGGAAGCCGACGCGAAATATCCGCCTCAATATGCACGATATACGCATCAATACCCAGTATTGCACAACTCAACACACGCGCAGTCATCAAAACCTCCTTGCCTGAAAGGAACCAACTGAAAGAAGCACTATACTCAGGCAAGGAGCGTGCCAGAACCGCTTGAAAAATAACTCATTGTTATAAAAAGAATTATATCATATCAAAACAGACGGATGTTGAACGATTTGTTCAAAATGGGAGGGTCGAATAGAACAAAATGTGCAAGAGAAAGCGAGGCTGAGAAGTGTGAAGGGGGACGGCATTTCTCACACACTTGCCACCTCAAAGGCGGTTATGTTGCGCGTATCCTTGCTGAACTCTACACCGATCAGGTGAATGGGTTGATCCAGACCCCGATATTTGTCCGCATAGCCCTTGGCCTGCAACTGCGCCATTGCAGCCCCCTCAGACGCCAGTTCCACCACCTTGAACTCGAACAGGTAGATGTTGTCGTTGAAGTGAACAGCCATATCTATGCGACCGTGACTTGTGCTATCCTCTACCGTGATATTTAACCCCAGTGCTGCGAAATAGGAATAGAACACGCTGGCGTAGTAGCCTTCAAAATTGGCGATGTCGTTGTTGGTGTACCACTCGTAGGGGATGCTGGCGAAGAAGGCGTGGAATAAGGTCTCAAGACCGGCAAAATCATTGGCTTCGAGCAGGCGGTAGAGTTGCACGCTGTTCGCCATCTGCTCGGACGGGTCTTTTACCAGGTAAACCAATAGACTCTCGTTGAGGCTTTGGCGCACTTCCCGATTGGGATAGCCCAGCCGATAGAAGGACTTGCCGCCGAGATTTTCCTCACCGGTAATGGTCAGATACCCGGTCTGAAACAACAGGGCTTCGGTCACAATATTATCCACATCGAAGGTCGATAGCAAGTCGCTACTGCCGATCATATCGTCGAGTTTCAGGGAACTGATGTGGCGTTTGAATAAGGTCTCGATGAGGAACGTCGGCGTGCCGGTCTCGAACCAGTAGGATCCGAACTCGCGGCTGTCGAAAAGCAGAAGGATATCGAAGGGGTTATAGACCTTCTCATCACCCCGCCAGCTATAGCCATTGTACCAGTCTCGGATCTCATCCCGACCCAGTCCGGGCAGTTCTGGGGCGAACACCGTGTCCAGGTCCGCCTCAGTGTAGCCGCAGATAGCGGAATAGCGCGGGTCAATAGTGAGGTCGGTCAGGTTGTTGAGGCCAGAGAACAGATGTACTTTTGAGAACTTGCTGACGCCAGTGAGGAATGTGAATTTGATATGGGCATCGCTATCCTTGATGGTCGCGTAGAGACCCCGCAGAAAGTCTCGATTGGCACGCGCAATCTCCGGTTCTTCCAGCGCATCGAGAATCGGCTTGTCGTATTCGTCAACGAGAACAGCCACGCGCTGCCCTGCTTTTTCGTAAAGGATTTCCAAAATAGACGCGAAGCGTCCAGGGGCTGTGGTATGCTCGGAGACAATTTTCGCGCGACGTTCTATGGTCGCGAGTTGTTCCATCACATTCGCATGCAGGTAGCCCTCGTCTTTGAAATTGCCCCTGCCAAAGCTCAAACGCACAACGGGATAGCGAACAGACCAGTCCCAGTGGTCATAGATGTACAACCCCTCGAACAGCGGTTCATTGCCCTCAAACAGTTCCTTCAGCGTATCCAGAAACAGGCTTTTGCCAAAGCGACGCGGACGCGACAAAAAATAGTGCTTACCCTCGTCTATCAGTCGCTGTATGTAGGCGGTCTTATCGACATAGTAACAGTTATCCTCTCGCATCTCGCGGAAGGTCTGAATGCCGATGGGCAGTCTGCGTCTGGTCATCTTATGCACCTTTGTCTTGCGATCTCATCCAAAAGCGATTCTGTGTTTCTTCCCTCATCTTTGCAATGATCTGAAATTTACCCGAAAAAACAGGAGTTTGCAATGGCATTTTGGCTATGGCGTGCGTGGACATCTCACTTCTCAGGACAGGCGAAAGATTTTTCGCCCCTGCTTACTTCTCTCCTTTGGAAAAAAACAGACTGTCTCGCGCCCTACAAAACTCGTAAAACGCCTTAAAACATCGGTTGGCCGTCAGTGCTTCTTCTGTTTGTGGAATGGCGGAAAAAAATGCCTTGCTGCCCACCACAATCAACTTTTGTCTGGCGCGTGTGATCGCCACGTTGAAGCGATTGGGATTGTTCAAAAATGGGCTATCGATATAGTCGAGATCGGATGTGGTAAACGCGTACAAAATCACATCTCGCTCTGCACCTTGAACGCGTTCCACCGTATCTATCAAGGGCAGTTTGGCGTTGGTATCTCCAAGTCGTTTTGCGAGGCGGTCAGCGGTGGCGTTATTTTGTGCGCGGTGGGGAGAAATCAGTGCGATCTGATCGGCCTCCAAACCGTGTTCGGCGATCAGGCGATGGGCGAGTTGGGTCGTGATCTCGACTTCTTCATCGGATTTCTGGTGGTGGCCCTGATGATCTACGATGAGGAGAACAACGGATTTTGTCGGATCGAGAACGCGGTCAAACAGGTCCCGGTGATCGGCGTGTTGCAGCGCGAGGCGGTTGTGTGCATTGCCGGCGTCTGCGCGAAGTTCGCCCTCATACCACATGGAACTGGGAAAAGCGCACAGATCTTCGCTCATCCGATACGTGCGATCCAGACGGATGCGGTGGGCGGGATCGCATTGATCGATGAAATAGGACAGCGCGGAGTGATGGGTGCGCGTCTCCTGTGTTTTGTCATCTCCCAGAACAATGGGCGGCAACTGTTTTGTATCTCCGGCAAACAGGAAATTCCCCTTGCCATAGAGCGCGCTCAACAGAGCCTGGGGAATGAGCATTTGAGATGCCTCATCAAACACAACCCAATCGAATACCTGTGGAAAAATCCCCTTGTGACCTTCAAAAAGTTGATAGAGGCCAAATCCCGTAGCACCCAAAATCGCATGAGAAGACGCTGCAAGTGTTTCCACACTTTCTAAGGGTTCTATCCCGCGCGCTGTCACATCCGACCGTCCCAATTTGAAGCATCGTGCGGGAAAGCCCTGCAAGCCGTGTTGTTTCACGAGCGCGACCACTTTGGCGAGCACCTGATCAATCGCCTGATGCGTCAACGCACCAACGGCAATCCGCAACGCCCTGCCCGCCTCTTGCGCCTGCAGGATCAACGCAATGAGTATCCAGCCCAACAAGTGCGTTTTGCCCGTTCCCGGCGGCCCTTCGATCAGGCTCAAGCAATGCTTAAACGGCAATGAGAGTGCCTGTTCTTGCGTCGCATTCAGCCCTGCTATTGCGCCAAATCCGCGCATCCAATTTTGCACCCATCCCAACGCAGCGGGGTCTCGTTTCGCCTGTCCCTTGCCGCACAGAAGTTGTGCCAGGGGATGCACGCGGTCTTCCGAAAAAACAGTTTGAACAGCGTGAATCAGGCGAGGGCCATTCCAATCGGTCAAATCCTCTTCCAGAGAATACACAAACCTCGGGTTTAAGGCCAATCGCCCCTGCCGAGATTGCACCCATAAGTGCTCTGCGCTGTAATCTGTAAGGATAACTGACAAACCGTTTTGCACATCTGACAGGCCAACGGGCGCGAGTTTGAGAAAATCGCCCGCGCGGAATTTTGAGAGGCCGATTTCTGGCGCGATTTGAAATTCGTAGAGAAAACGGCCTTCGTCGTCGAGCGTGGTCTTTCGAAAGCGAATGGGACCAAGTGCGCGAAAGCGTTCTACGCGCTCAGATAGCGAAAGAGCTTGCAGGGCGAGCACATCCTCTTCTCGAAGCCGCCGCTCCTCCGCCAAAAAATTCAAATACGCCGTTTGCGTGCGCTGAACCTCAGCCAGCGCAGGGTCCCACTCGTCTTGTTCCCACGCGCTCGTCAAGTGCGAAGACACCCATTGCCACAGCGATATTTGCACGCGCAGTACGGTATTGAGATGTCCGCCTATTTTGTCTTCTCGTATCCCCTCGATATCGTCAAAATGAAACAGACTTTGCGGCTCGGGAAGATCGGCATTGAGACCCAACAGACGGTTGAAGGCAAAAAGCGTGGGATTGCCCGGCATGGGAAAATCGAATTGCGAGACAATCAGTTTTTGCAAATCTGTTCGGTGGTTGCGATGGGGCGAAAACAAAAAAGACAGGTCTTCCGATGCCGCGCACCAGTCCTCAAAAGTCTGCCAGCAGCGCGATCCAAAATAGAAAACATGGGGTCCTCGCCCGCCTTTGATACCTCGGTGCCAGACGGACAAAAAACGCGCTGTGAAATCCCACAACGCCTCTGACAACGCGTCCTCTGATGAAACCTCGATAATCTGGCTCTCAACCGCCGTTGACCCCTGCATGGCACACCAACCTATCGCGCGTGGGTGTCCCGAAACCGGATCTTCGGCAATATGTATGAAAATGGCTGTGGATAAATTACTCGGATAAGACCGCGTTTGTTCGTCCTTCAGACCAATTTTATTTTCCTGTAACGCGGCGAGTTGACCCAAAAGTTGTGTTTTCTGGTGTGGGCTGAAAAGATCATCCCCTGAAGCGGAAGCAGATTCAAACTGCGCATGGGCAGATGCGATGGTTTTGAGACCGCGTTCGCGGAACTTTTGCAGCGCACCCGCGCTCAGATGCGGCACGAGCTGAATATCCTCTGAATGGAGTGCCTCCCGATAACACGCCTCAAAATTGGGGCACGTCGTACAGTGGGTTTGGAGGTGATAACGCGCCCGGGCTGGCACTTCTTGCAATACGCCGTTCATATTTCGAAACAGCGTGGGCAGTGCCGTCAGATAGGGTTCGAGATCAAAAAAGTGCGGTTCGGGCGTTTTGTCCTGCCGAGAAGACCGCAGCATCAAGAACCCCGAAGACGCCACGCGCATGGGCAACTCGTGCTGTGCGATCAGGCTGTCGAGCAGATGGGCGTAAAATGCAACCTGCCACTTTTGTGTCGGGTATGGCCTGCGGCTGTCCTTGATATCGCCCACCTGCAACACGACGCCGCGATCTTCTTTTGCAATGCGGATGAGATCGGGAATGCCCACGCCATCTACCTGGCTCATCCAGCGGTCTTCTTGCCCCAAAACAGACGGCTGGATCAGGACGGCTTGAAACAAAAATGTCGATTGATCGAAGGTTGTGTCTATGTCTTTCAACAGCGCGAGCGTTGTTTCAAATCGCGCTTTCAGGGAAAGCCGTCTGCCGCTGGTATCACAGGTCGGCACTTCGCGCAAGACATCGACATCCCGAATGCGATTCAGCACCTGTTTTTCGTGCAGATTTCCCCTTTCCATCCGAAGCGCGTGCAACTCTGTATCGCTATCTGCCCACCGCGTCTGTTCAGCAGGTACAAAATTCAAGGCCAACCAGCGTTCGCACTGGTGGTGCAGAAAATACGCGCCCACCATCGTGCCCGTAAGCGACCGCGGGCGATACTGCAGGTCGGCGGTCTGTTCCGCGTGTCCGTCCGCAGGCCACCGCTGTTTTTCCCAAGCCAACAGGGGAGCGGTTTGTATTTTTGTATCCACAAAAATGGGATGAGACTCGGTCACATAGACATTTTCCGCCAGTAGCCTGGGATCGCCAGATGCGATTTCCGAAGGGTGTTTCAGGTAGCTCTGGAAGGTTTTGGCAACGCGCGGATCAAAGAGGAAATCCGTCACCTCTTGCACCAACAAGGCGCGGGGCAATACCTCACAAAAGGCATTGAGAGGAAACAGACTGTACAGGGATTGTAGGTGTTCTTCCACCCAATGGGCAAAATCTTCGCGGTCTTGTGGGAGGCGAAGCGTTTGAAAATCGATCCAGTGCGAACAGTCGATACTGATACTATCGGAAGTCACCACAAAATCTTCGACATCACCACAATCGCGTTCAATGATCCACTGGAGGATGAGATTGCCCACAGAACCGAGATAGGTATAATAGCGATACAGGCCGCTCAAACTGCGCTCAACTTCAACGCCATTGTGCAAAACAACCGCGTGCTTTAGACTTCTCGATGCATCGTTGAGCAGTTTTCGCGTGCGGGAAAACAGGCCCAACGCGCTTTGCCGCACATCTGTATGGCGCACATCTCGAACCGATTGCGCGACTTCATAAGACACCCGAAATCCCGAACCCAGCCAGAAAAGCTCTTTCTCATCCAGGCGGTCTGTGGGTTGTGCAACGACCCGTTTGCGCTCACCCGTTTCAATATTCAAAACGCGCAGCCGCTTGCCCGTCAGTTGCACGCGGTCTCCGAGTTCCAATTGTCGAACGATGAATCTGGGCAAATCTGCTATGGCTTCGCCCGCAAATTCCAGCACATAATCCTCTTCAGCCTCGGGAAAATTGCTCCAAATACGCCGTTCCAAAAAACAGTCGCCATACCGCTGTCCCCCCTTAAAAAGCCCCGTGACGCGATCTTTTCGCAGCCACTGTTGCCGCGCCATAGCCTCAAACAACTGCGCGATCAGGTCCCGTTGGTCTGGAAACAAATCGCAAAGCGCGGACGCCGTAATGCTTTTCTTTTCGTACAGACAAGAGAGCATTTGTTGAGCGAGAACGCTGGGCAGGGTTTTGGGCTGCGGGGTTTCAATATGCCCGCGGCGCGCCATGTTGAGCATGCCCAAAAATCTGAGCAATTGCGCCTGTGCATCTGCGCCTTTGCATATCCCCCAAAAATGCGTGCGCCCCTCCCGCCGATTGGACCGCCCAATGCGCTGGAGAAAGGCCGATGTAGAATCCGGCGGTTCGTAGAGCAATACGGTATCGACGTCGCCGATATCTATGCCGAGTTCGAGTGTGCTCGTAGCAATGCAAAGGGCGTGTTCGCGGCGGCGAAATCGGTATTCTACGGCGCGGCGCGTACTGGCATTGAGGTTGGAGTAGTGAAGGTCGGTAACGCCTTGAAAGGCACCCTGACGCGATAAAAGAGAAAACAGCCGGTCACAACATCCCCGGCTGTTGGCAAATAGCAATATTTTGCGATACCCGTAGGTTTCGTAGAGATCGTTTAACAGCGCGACGAGTTCGGCCTCGTCGTTTTTGAGATGCACCAGATGGGGGACAATATCGCGCTGAACGGATTCGGTCAGGAATACCGCATCGGGCCGAAATGCAAAAAAACGACTCACCTCCTCGACATCGGCGAGCGTGGCGGAAAGGGCGATTTTTTGCACGGGAGCGGCGATTCGGCGTTGCAGGCGCGTGAGCAAATAGGCCAATTGTCGCCCGCGATAGTGATGAATCAAAGGATGTGCTTCGTCAATAACAACCGTGCGAATGCGATGCACAAAATGTTTCACATCTGCATTTGAACTGCCCAGCAGCACGTCAAAAGATTCGGGCGTTGTCAAGACCAGATCCGGGCATGCCCCACCTGCCCGTTTGGTATCGCCCGTGCGTATCCCCATTTGCAGGCCGAGTCTGTCTTTTAATACAGGCGTCAGGCGGCGTTCCAAATCAACGGCCAGAGCGCGGGTGGGAACCACATAGAGCGCGGTCTGTTGTCGCCCCGACTGGATAATGCGCTCGATACAAGGTGCCAGCACGGCTTCGGTTTTGCCAGAGCCAGTTGCCGATTGTAAGATCAGGTCCCGGCCCTGCAAGATAGGTGCAATAGTTTGCTTTTGAAAGGGATAGAGATAGGGAAAAGAGCCGTAGAATGCACGGTAGGTATTGGGCAGTTGGCGCAGGGGAGATATGGATTCAGACATGGCGGCTACAAAATTTGGTCTTGATGCGCGAGGTCCAATTCATCGACCAGACCTTTGAGCCGATAGCGCGTCTCCTGCCCTTGCATGTGGGATAATCGCCGCATCATTTCGCGCCGTACATCGGCCTCGGGCGGATGCCAGTGATAGGCTTTGGCATGTAAGTGCATCAACTTCTCGATCAATGCGCGCCATTCTTTCGCAGACAAATCGTGAAGTATATAGCGTTTCAGATCCGTCCATGCGCTGGCGTAATCTTTCTCAAAATAGGGAATTTCCTCTTCGTTTCGGATCCGCACGCGGTCGTATTCTTCTTCATCTACTCTGTGAAAAAAGTCGTCTGTAAAGGCAAAAATGGGATAGATGGCTGAAGATGCCACTTCCGGGAAAAATATCCGATCCAAAACCTGGTAACTGCGGCTGCGACTGGTCACGCGCACTTGAGAAATCGATTCTCCCTCGTCGAACAACAACACCCATCCGCGGTAGCCCATCTTCTGGAAAAGCCGTCCCAACCCGCGAATCATCTGAAGATGTGGTTCTGCGCCTTTACAGGTTAGCGATGCATCTTTGTAAAAATCAACCTGTCGGTATTTGAGCGCGTGGCGCAACCGATAGACTGGCACCACATCACCAGCGAGCACGCGGGAAAGCAGGTAGGGAAATTCACGGGGGCGGTATGAGGCGTGTTTTTTCGTGCCGCGCTGTCGCTTTGAAAGGGAAACCGTCTTTTGCGCCATTGCGGTCAGGACAGATCGGAACACATGCGGCATCTCGCGGTGCAAAAGTGGGGCGACCCGGTTTTCAAAGTCTTCGCGCGATAGGTCACTTGCCCATGCGCGCCAATGCGCCGCCAACGCGGTGTCTGTATCGGGAAATCTCATAGCGGCGACCAGGGCCTGATAGACGCGACGCATATCGTGAAAGGGAATCTCTCGAGGATCTAAGTTGATCAGGCTGGTCACAAAATTTTCGCGCAGGGCCAGATCGTGAATGTAGTTCAAACTGTGTGATTTGCCCTGTCCATAAGCCCCACAGATGCACAGATGGGTTGGCTTATTCTGGTCAATTTGTTGAAAACCGCGGTCGATGATTTTTTTCAAACGGCTTTCGCGGGCCGTAAGCAGGCGAACCGCAACAGGATCAAAAAGCCCTTCGCGCAAGCGCTCTATTGCACGCCGAAGGTCGAAGGCCGATTCATTGTCTCGCGTTTGGACATCGGTCATCAGGCATCCCACTTCGGTTGAAGTTGTTCAACTTTTTCTTGCTCCATTTCTCGCTGGCTGACCACGAGTTGCTCGGCCATATCCATATCTTCGTCTGGCGGCACACCCTGCTCGGCCATGTCGAGTATGCGTATGACCTGCTTGATATAGAGCCGCACCTCACTTAAAAGCCCCATGCGATTTTGTGCTGCACACATTTTTTTTAACAGGTCTTCGCCGATCTGTTTTTGGGCATCCCATCGGTAGGACAGTTCGTGAATGCGTTTCAGGCAAAGTCCCAGATTGACCAATTCGCCGATTTCCAAAGGCGTCCTGTGAAGATCGATCAACACGCTGCGATAATTCAGCCTTTTGCTTTCCCCAATAGAACGCACGCGACTCCACAGCGCGTCATAAGACTTAAACCCTTTTTCCGAGAGCGTCACATCGGGAATGATGGACATAAAAATGTGCAAATAAGACGCTTGCTCGGCATTGTCGATCAGCAGGCGAACATTTTCATACGACGCATTGCGAATGGTTGTCGATTGGGCGATCACAGTTTCCAATTCGTCCATCAACAGCACGAGGCCCTTGTAGTTGAGATGCCGCAAAAAGACAATGAGCGAGGTCAGAAGTCGCTTGCTATTGGTCTTGTCGAGGGCTTCAAAAATCTGAAACGGTTTGAGGTCTCGCTTGCTCACCCGCGCACCTTCAAACCACTGATAGAGAATCTCCCGCTGATATGCTCGCGCCTCTTCGTCTTCACCTGCTTCGAGCGGTCTGAGGCGATTGTCTGCCAACCCAATCAGCGCGTTGGCAAAGTTGAGATCCATCCCGGAAAGCGCACGCAGGCTTTCCCCCACAGAGAAGAGTTGTTCTTCGAGAGGGGCATCATCGGTCTGATCGGCTTTCAGATTTTCGACCCAATCATCCACGAGTTGGCGGATACCCGTGCCGTCAAAAGAACCGCAGAGCTGGCGCACAATGGTTTGATAGACAATCTCAAATTTGTGTATGGGCACTTCGCGCGTGAGCACCACAAAAGACACGGCGAACTTTTTTTCAAGTGCGAGGTGCCTGATAACCGACATAAAATGCGTTTTACCATCGCCATAGTCCCCGTTGATAAAGCGAACCTTCGCGCCCCCTTCGGCGATGTAATTATCCAGGTCTTCGCCGATAAACTTCAACCAGTTCTGGCGACCCACAGTAAAAAAGGGCACATACTCAATCGGCACACTACCCTTTCGGAGATCTTCAATAATCGCCCGCGCCTCAAAGGGTTTGAGTTGCTCCAGAGCTTGCAGTGTCATTTCTCAGGCCCTTTCTCGCGCTTGTTCAAAAAAGAAATGCGCGTAATCTGTCGCCGCTCGCCATCGCTGTCGATAAGCCACAGCGCGTTGTTCCGACCCGGTCTCAGTTGTAAGGCACAGCCCTCTGACGTGCCCCCGATACCGGCCTGAAAATAACGCCATAAATCGACCGCAAATTGATCCAGACTATACCCCCGAAATTTTCCCTTGTCCATGTCCTGAAAAAATGCCCGACTCTGGAGAGATAACACATGTTCCAGATACAACTGCTGCATGGGGACGGGATGGCCTATCTCCCTCGCTTCTTTTTTTAATATTTCCGCGTATGCGTGATAGAGCTTGTCGATAAATGCCTGTGGATCATAAGGGCGGTCGTAGAGCTGTTGTTTTACCCGCTTGAGAGCGGTGACGATGCGCTTTGGATCTACGGATTTCAGAGCTTTTTTGTTAATCACGGTTTTCCGCTGTGCAAAATCGACTTCTCCCTCTATGCCTTTGAGCACTTCAATACGCGGAAAATCGATCTCTATGGGCAGTTCGGCCTCGCGTGCCAACATTTTCAGGTCTTCTATGAATTGGATCCGGTATCGCTCCACCTGTTCATCCGCATAAGCCCGCAACTGAGCTAAAAATTCTGTCCCGTCCTTTAGCCCATCTTCTTCCTCCACATCCCGCGCCATTTTGGACTTGAGCAATTCGTCGAGTTGAAAAAAGTCATTTCGCCCGGCACAGCGGACACATTGTTTCACAAAATCGGCCATTCGCTGACGGCGGTTCTGCTGCTGTTGATAGGGCCTGACCACATCCGTCAATTTCTCTTGCATTTGCTCGAGAAATTCTTCCCGATCTGCCATTTGGATTACCTTTTGTTTTGGGTGTAAGTGATTTCCAGTCACATATAATTTTATTGCTGAACACAAAATGTGTCAAGTTGGAAATACCAGCGCGACATTACCGCATCCGATCCAGCACGGGCTGTAATTTTCGTCGCGCTACCTCTGCTTCTGCGCCTCCATCAACGATTGGGTGTTCTTCCAACTCATCTGCTGCAACATCGTACAAATCGCCCGTATCGTAGAGCTTCCAGCGTTTATCCTGTGCCCATCGCTTTAAGTAATACCCCTCCTTACCCCATC
>JAPPIE010000099.1:35116-78915 GCA_028874765.1 Gemmatimonadota bacterium | reverse complement strand
GAACCACTCTTGACTTCGCAGTTGACCTTTGACTTCAGAATAATCTTTCTGCATCAATGCTCCTTTTGTTTTATTTATTCAATTTCAATTTATTCAGTATTCTGAAAAATACTTCAGTTTATCGACATAGGCAAGGAACAAAGCATTCTGTATCCTGGAACCTCACTTAAAGGAACTTCATTGACGAGGGTTATTGAGACTATTATCTTTTTCAAAATTCGATTGTTTTGTGTCCATATCTAAAGGAGTGAAGCATGCAGTTATCGGTGGATATTGAAGATAAGTTCGTATTTGATTTAGATGGCTATATTGTCATCAAAAATGTGCTTTCAGAGCGGGAAGTCGATGAACTCAATGTAATTGCCGATGCGAAGATGAAGGCAGTAGATGGCAATGGTGGGTATCGCAATGTGGGGCGGCCCTCAACGTGGGGAAAGCCTTTTCAGAAGTTGCTGGATCACCCGAAGATTATGCCTTATTTGCTGGAATTTTTGGGACCAAAGGTGCGGATTGATCACGATTACAGCATTTTTATGCAAAAAGGTGGGCGGCGAGGGCGATTGCACGGGGGCGATAATGGGCGCGAGGGCGATCATTGGTACAAATACCGCGATGGTGTTATTCGAACCGGGTTGACGGTGGTAACCTTTTTCACGATGCCAGCGCGCAAAGGTGCCGGTGGGTTTTGTTGTATTCCCGGCACACACAAGACCAATTTTTTGAACAGCATTCCACAGGACGTGCGGGAGTATGAACGGGTACCCCATTATGTGGTACAGCCCGAAGTGAACGCGGGGGATGCGTTGATTTTTACAGAGGCGTTGGTTCACGGGACGATGCCGTGGACAGCCGATCACGAGCGGCGTGCGTTTCTCTATAAATACAGCCCCGGACATTCATCGTGGGCAAATACGTATTACAATGTCGATGATTATGAAAATTTGACGGCACAACAGGTTCGCCTAATGGCGCCACCGTCAATAGGTCGGCGGCCCGATACTGTGCAGTTGAAAGAAAATGCGTAAATGTGGAGGGGGTAGCCAGAGCCTGATTTCAGGAATCGGGCTTGACATCCCAAACTATCTTTTGTTAATTAAAATGCGTTGTAAAATTTTCTGTCCTGCTCTTAATTTTTAAAAAATAGGTCGGTCGTTCTGTGCGGTATTATTGCAAAATTGGGCGATTAGCTCAGTTGGTTAGAGTGCCGGTTTCACATACCGGAGGTCACTGGTTCAAATCCAGTATCGCCCACCATTACAATGCCTCTGATCAAGAGGTTCAAGTTGTAGCAAAGACGGCCATAGAAAGGTGCACCTGCTCAGGGTAGCACCTTTTCTTTTTACGCTTCACAAGGAGGCCCGCGCATGAGAGAGAGTTTGGTTAATTTGCTGAAACTACAAGAAATCGACAAAGAAATCAATGCGTTGCACCAATCTCAAACCGATTATCCCAAAGAGATCAACAGTCTCAAAGGTGAACTGCAAGATGCACGCGATCAACTCGATGCCCAACAGCAGCGCAGTGAAGAACTGGAAAAAGATCGCCGGGCACTCGAAAGAGAACTCGGCGCAATAGAAGAAGACCTGAAAAAACATCAAGACCGTCTCTACGAAGTAAAAACGAACAAAGAATACGATGCCTTACAAATCGAAATCGCGACCCTCAACGACCGCAAGGACCAACACGAAACCGCCATTTTGGAAAGTATCGATACGGTTGAAAAAATTGTGGAAAAACTCCGCGAAGACGAAAATTACTACCGGGAGATTGAAGAAGACCGGCAAAAACGCATTGACGAATTAACGGTCAAACTCAATTCTGTAGAAAAAGATGTGGGTGCCTGGCAAAAGAAGCGGTCAGCCATCGAACCCGGTGTGGAACGCCGCCCTTTAAGCATATACAATAGCATTCGCAAAGTTGTCAAAGGCGGTATTGCTATTGTACCCGTTCGCAAAGGGTCCTGTGGCGGCTGTTACCGCCAATTATCCCCTCAACGCCTGGTGGAAGTCAGACGCGCCGATAGCATCATGCGCTGCGAAAGTTGTGGTCGCCTTCTGGTGTGGAGTGACGAAGAGGCTGCGGTTTGACCGAATTGACCCTATTTATTGATGGGGCATCCAGGGGCAATCCCGGGCATGCTGGTATTGGCATTCGCATTGAAGCAGGTGGAGAGTTGCTCACAGAACACTGTGAATATATTGGTTGTACGACCAATAATGTCGCAGAGTATCGCGCGCTGATCAAGGGGCTCGAAATAGCGGCACAGTTCAAAGCCAATCGGGTGATAGTTTTTTCCGACAGCGAACTCGTGGTTCGCCAGATGAATGGGACGTACAAAGTCAAAAGCGGTGGGCTTTTGCCGCTTTATCAAACCGCCCGGATGCAGAGTAGGATTTTTGATGGCTTTCAGATCAAACATGTGCGCCGAGAGCAAAATAGAGAAGCTGACCGATTGGCAAATCAGGGCATTGCAACAAAAGACAGTGCCGATACGTCTAAAAAATAAAAATCTTACAAGTGGGCTGGGTGGTCGCGTCCCTTTCGGGATGAGGAAAGTCCGAGCTCCACAGGGCAAAATGCTGGGTAACACCCAGGCGGGGCGACCCGATGGAAAGTGCCACAGAGAACAGACCGCCAGCGGGCGTGATGATTCGCGCTGCGGGCAAGGGTGAAACGGTGGGGTAAGAGCCCACCGCGCGACTCGGCGACGAGCGCGGCACGGTAAACCCCATTTGGAGCAAGGCCGAATAGGAGCGAAGAGATAGCCCGTCTCGCTATTACGCTCGGGTAGGCCGCAAGAGGCGTCGGGTAACCGGCGTCCCAGATAAATGACCATCCGTTTGGGATACCAAACGACAGAACTCGGCTTACAGGCCCGCTTGTTTCAAAGCATGTGCTGGAGCGGTGTTATTCAGTAACGGCGGATTCCCACGAGGGGTCCGCCATTTGCTTAATGGAGAGATTGAATGTCTTTTTTAGAAAAATACAGCGATACAGTACAACGCAACGATAGTTTTGTGTGCGTGGGGCTCGATCCCGATCCAGCAAAACTGCCCGAACACCTCAAAGGGAAATCCAATCCCACACTTGCTTTTCTCAAAGAAATTATAGCCGCTACGAGAGATATTGCATGTGTGTATAAACCCAATTTTGCATTTTTTGGTGCGCAGGGTATAGCGGGTTGGGAGGCACTTCAAGGCGCGATCCATGCTATTCCCAACGATATGCCAATTATACTCGATTTCAAAGCTGGCGACATTGGCAATACAGCAGAACACTATGCATACATGGCATACTGCCAACTCGGCGTTGACGCAGTGACTGTCAACCCTCTGATGGGAACAGATGCTATTGCCCCCTTTTTGGCTTATCAAAACGGTTGTGCTTTCCTTTTGTGCCTCACATCCAATCCCGGGTCGGCTGATATTTTGCGCCTCAACACAGACCAGGGCGTGTTGTATGAGGTGCTCGCGCAAAAAGCTGTGAAATGGTCGGAAAAAGGCCCCTGCGGTCTCGTTGTGGGTGCAACACATCCCAACGACTTAAAAATTATTCGCGCGATTGCCACTGACCTCCCCATCCTTTTACCCGGCGTGGGAATGCAAGGTGGTCAGACTAATGCAATTGTCCAAAATGGTCTGAACGGAAAAGGCAGCGGTATTCTCGTCAACTCGTCGCGCAGCATCCTCTACGCTTCCAGTGGTACCGATTTTGCAGACGCCGCTCGACAATCTGCGGAAGATCTGCGTCAGATGCTTAATGGCGCAAGAGGCAGTAAAAGGTGATTATCCAACTCAAAGATATCTGGAAATCTTTCGGCGCGTACGATGTGCTCACTGGTATTCATTGGCAAATTGATCCAGGTGATCGCATCGGGCTTGTCGGTCCCAACGGGTGTGGCAAAACCACGTTGCTTCGGCTCATAACCGAAGAAAGCCTGCCCGATCGAGGGCAACTGCACAGGCAGCGCGGTCTCAATATTGGATTTCTAACTCAGGAACCCACATTTGATTCAGATTGCACAGTTATGGATGCGGCACTCGATGCTTTTGCCGATATTCTGGCTCTGCAACACCGCCTTCAGGATTTGGAAAAAACCATGGCTGAGGGTGAAAATTCCGATGCTGTACTCGATGATTACGGGCATCTCCGCGACCAGTATGAGCACATGGGAGGGTATGCGACAGAAGCCCGTGCCAAGGCCATTCTTTTCGGACTTGGTTTTTGCGAAACCGATCTGAAATTGTCAACGCAAGTGCTCAGTGGCGGGCAGAAAAATCGCCTGGCCCTTGGCCAATTGCTCGCAAGAGAACCCGATTTGTTGCTTCTGGATGAACCTACCAATCATCTCGATCTGCAGGCTATAGAGTGGCTCGAGTACTTTCTTTCGGATTATGCCAAAGCCTTTGTCATTATATCCCATGACCGCACTTTTCTCGAGCGCACAGTGACCAAAATTATAGATCTGGAACAAGGCGTGGTCGAACAGTATTCGGGAACATATTCCTTTTATATCCACGAAAAAGAACAGCGCCGTGCGCAGCAGCAAAAAGCCTATCGTGCGCAGCAAGCGCATATTGAGCGAACCGAAGAGTATATCCGCCGGAATATCGCCGGACAAAAGACCAGGCAGGCGCAGAGCCGACGCAGGGCACTTGAAAAACTCGATCGCGTAGAACGCGTTGTACAACAACGCGATATCGCGCTCAAATTTAATACCACCACACGGGGGGGAGATCGCGTTTTACAGGTTGAAAATCTTACCAAAGCCTATCCTGATCGCCCTTTATTTGCCGATCTCAACTTCACGTTGTGGTGGGGCGAGCGCCTTGGAATTATAGGTCCCAATGGTTCGGGCAAATCCGTACTTTTGAAAATTTTTATGGAACAACTCGCACCGGACTCGGGACGCGTTATTCCGGGCAAAGGTCTCGAGATTGGATATTATGCGCAAACCCGTCAGGATCTGAATCCCAATTTGAGCGTTCTCGAAGAGATATGGTCACTTACGCCCAATGTTCCAGAGGTTGAGATTAGAAACTTTCTGGGTGCTTTTCTCTTTTCTGGGGACGACGTGGAACGCGAGACGCGTTCGCTCAGTGGGGGAGAACAAAGTCGCGTTGCCCTGGCTAAACTCATGCGCGCACCCCTCAATCTGCTGGTACTTGACGAACCCACCAACCACCTGGATATCGCCTCCCGCCATGTGCTGGAAAACGCGCTTGAGACTTTTGAGGGGACTGTAATCGCGGTTTCACACGACCGATACTTTCTCAATCGTCTGGTCAATCGCCTGATCGTGCTTGGCGACGGAAAGTGGCAACTGGTGGACGGCAATTACGATGCTTACCAGCGCCAGATGCAGGTTGTAGAAATACCGACCGTACAGAATGCACCTCAAACGCAAACCGACTATAAAAATCGCAAGCGCGCAATGCGGCAACAGCAAAGACGGGAACGCCGCTTGGCCGAAATAGAAGAAGCAATAGCAACACTCGAAGACCAGGCCGATCAGATAGCTAAAGAAATGGCGCGAGAAGACCACGCCACCGATTGGCATCGCCTGAAAGAACTGGCGCAAGAAAAAGAAGAGATTCAAAATAGAATGGATCACTTATTTGAAGAATGGGAAGTTTTGGAAAAAGAAAAATGAGCGGTATGCGGATATTTTCCGCTGAAAACTTTTATAAAACAAAAAACTCGGCTTTTATATTCGCGCCGAGTTTTTTTAGAACGAGGATAGGGGGTGCTACAAATCTTCGCGCTTTGCAAACATCGCCATCAATTCTGCCTGTGCAGCGACATCGCCATCCACTGTGGCTTCGCCAATCCCTTTGCACACATTGCGGCGTTTTTGGCCTACTTTGACTTTTAGCTGAAGTTGATCACCGGGCACAACTTGTCTGCGGAAACGCGCTTTGTCAATGCCCATAAACAATGGGATCAAATCGCTTTCCTGCCCATCACTCATCAAAATTGCAGCGGCCTGAGCCAGCGCTTCGATAATGAGCACGCCCGGCATCACGGGATTGCCGGGAAAATGTCCCTGGAAAAATGGCTCATTAGCCGACACATTTTTGTACGCGACCAGCCGCTCGCCAGGTACTAACTCGGTTACGCGATCAACGAGCAGAAAAGGATAACGATGCGGAAGAATTTTTTCAATATCTCTAATATCCAGAGTCACGGCATCCTCCAACGTTTACATTAAAAAGTCTCCGGTCACTCCGCGGAGTAAATCAGAGACTTTCAATAGAAAACAACATATATAGATGATCTACTATGGGCTCTCAGTTTTCGCTTTGGTCTCGAGATCTTTGGCAAGTGCTTCGAGGACCTTATCGGTCAAATCGTGTGCCTCTTTCGCATAGGCCAGAGCCGTCGAATTGAGTACAAAATCAAAGCCTTCGTCTTCTGCCACTTGTTTGATAACCGCATTCACTGTTTGAATAATAGGTTCAGACAATTCCGCGGTCTTGCGCGCGAGACTGCCTTGCGGAGAGGTGGTGTCTTGCACAAACCGCTGCAGTTCCTGCTGTTTTTTTATAATAGCTTGCTGCTCTTCTTGTTTGCGTTTGTCACTCAAAAGTAGAGATTGACGTTCGTAGGTGTCCTGCATCTTGGCGAGATCGTTTTGCATGGTGCTCATCTCGCGCTGGAGTTCATCTTCGTAACGGCTATATTCTCTCAAAGCATCTTGATAGGGCTTGTATTGATCCAAAATTTTCTGCGAATCAATATACCCTATCTTTAGCTCCGCGCCAGCAGTACTGGCTATACCAGTTAGTGCCAGAGATAGCGCGACATAAAGTAAGCGACAGCGTGTCATCAAAATACCCTCCGTGAATAAACTTTTGGCCCTCCCTTGCCATCCATGGGTACAGGAGGAGTCTGACCGCTAATAAAATTGCGGACCGAATTGGAAATGCGTCATCATCTGTACGGACTGACCATCGACACGCCGACGGTCAAATCCCCATGCAAAATCAAATCCCATAATACCCACTACAGGTGCTACAATCCGAATGCCAAAACCGGCCGATCGGCGCATATCTGTCAGGCTGATCCGATCCAGATTGTCCCAGGCATTACCCGCATCGGCAAAAATGAGGCCGTAAAACTGATTGGGCACAATGGGAATACTGATCTCTGCGTTGAACAACAATTGCGCGACACCCCCAGTTGGCTCCCCTCCAATATTACGAGGGCCAATTGAGCGGTCGGGATAACCCCGCAACATGGTGCCTTCAAAAATGTCAACGCCACCCGGCAGATACAATTCCTGATATGGGACACGCTCGGTGCCATAACTGGCGACAAAGCCCAATTGTGACCGCACATTTAAGGCCAATCGCCAGAATATGGGAAAGTAAAAGCTCGTGACAATATCGTGCTTGTGAAAATCTCTATTACCGCCCAAAAATCCGCCAGCCAATGCGGGCGAATAGGAAATTACGCCTCCAGATGTGGGAAAAATCGGCAAATCACGGCTGTCGCGGGTCAAGTTCGCGCTGATACTGCTGGTTATATTGTCCTGGTAAAAGGGATTGTTTACATCTGTACTGTCGGAAAAATTGATAAAAGCAACCTTCTCGATGCGATACCCTCCAGAAATGCGCGAATAATCGGGCCAGCGGAGTCGGCGTCCGAGGCGAAATGCACCGCCTTCTGTGCGCTGGTCAAAGTCCGCTACACCATAAGTTGCCAGTCGTATGGTGCTTCGGAACAGCGATGCCGATATACTCGTGGGGGTGTTGCGGAACCACGGTTCGGTAAATCCAATGCTGAAGGTTTCGCGGCGCGATCCAAACTCCCACTGGAAATCAAGCTGCTGTCCATTGCCTCTAAAATTGGGAATTTGCAACCCAATGGTGCCAATGAGCTTGTCGCGTTCGCTATACCCCGCCCCAATAGACGCCGTACCCGTTGACTTTTCTTCTATGGTAAACTCGAGGTCAATCTCTGATGTTTCTTCTACCGCGATAGGTTCGGGCAACACATTGGTGAAAAAGTTGAGTTGCATGACTTCGCGCACGCTGCGTTCCAAAAGTGCGCGGCTAAACGTATCGCCTGGCCGCACGCGCAATTCGCGTCGAATCACGCGGTCTTTGGTTTTGGTATTGCCCGTAATCAAAATTTTGCGAATTGTCCACGGATCTTTTTCGACTACGTCAAAATGCACATCGACGACGTGACCTTCAATGGGTTTTTGTTGTGGAAAAACTTGCGCGCCAATATGCCCGATGTCCATATAGGCATTTTGCAATTGCTCTCGCGATTTTAAGACGCGCTCTTCGTTATAGACCGCGCCTGAATCGACTACAATAAAGTGAGAAAAACCGGCATCGGTGATTTTCTCATTGCCCGACCAGCTCACTGCGCCAAAGCGATAAAGCGGCCCTTCTTCGATCGTGATATCGAGGTACATATTTTTTTTCACAGGGCCATAGGACAAGCTATCGGATACAATTGCCGCTTCCCGATATCCTTTTTGCCGGTAAAAGGCCAAGACCAATTCTTTGTCGTCGGGATAAGTCTCCTCGCTGTATTTGCCTCCCCCAAACCACCAGCCATCCTGTTTGGTCTCTTTCATTTGTTTGCGCAGTTGCTTCCCGGTCAATGCCGTATTGCCGTGAAAACGAATCTTTTTCAAATTGACCTTTTCGCCCTCGTGAATTTCAAAGGTCAGTGGCAATCGCCCATCTTTATCAACCGCCTCTTCTTGTACATCTACTGAGGCGAGCAAATAGCCTTTTTTGCGATAGAGCGCGACCAGCTTGTTGACCGCTCTCTTTTTTTCTCGATGCTTTATTAACTGGCCTTCAGTCAATTTCGACTCGCGCTTTAGTGTCTTATCCTTTATTGCGCGATTGCCCTTAAAGATCACCTCACCCAAACGCGGCACGGCTTTCAAATCAATAATAACAGCCACACCCTCTGGCACCTTATCTATAGAGATTTTTATGTCGGAAAACAGACCGCTTTTATAAAGATTGCGAATCACCCGCGCGGCTTCGCCTTCTACCAGATTCTGTCCTTTGAATAAGCCACTTTGAGATTCGATAAAAGAAATCTCGACCCAATCATTGCCTCGAATGCGGATCTCCTGAATCACCGGGCCTTCTTGTGCGCCCGTGCGCCCGCCCAATAGTACAATGAGGACCAAAAAATTGTATGTACAAAACCTTTTCACGTTGCGAAATACCTATCTGAAATAGATTATGTGGGACTTTGTAAGCCTCAAACGCCCAACATGGAAAAATGTTCCGACCGTACGACAAACAGCCCGGACTGCCGTCCGGGCCGTTTGGGTATTGACCGCACCTTTACGATCATGCTTTGTCCTTGTTTGCCACTTCCTCTTCGCCGACAGGATCTCCCGATTTGTCCTGATCTCCTACCTTTTTACTGAGATCACTTGCTTCGCTCTCATCGGCGAATTTGAGATTATTATTTTTTTCTTTCATCTGCACTTCGGCCGTGTCTTCCGATTCTTCTTTTGCGATAGAATGTCCCTCAAAGTTGAGTACATCGCCTTTTTTGCTCACCCGAACGTTGCATCCATCCGAAAAATGACCCATAATGATCTCTTCGGCGAGGGGATCTTCAATCATCTTTTGAATGGTGCGCCGCAAATGCCGCGCGCCATAAGTCGGATCATAGCCCTTCTCGGCGATTAAACTCTTGGCTCCTTGTGTGAGGCGTACCTCGATATCGCGTTCTGCAACGCGAGCGAGAATTTTTTCAAGCTCGATATCGACGATCTGAATAATTTCCTTTCGATCCAGCGGATTGAAAATTACCGTTTCATCTAAGCGGTTGATAAACTCGGGATTAAATGTCTTTTTGACCTCTTCGTTGATGCGCTCTTCCATTTTTTCGCGAATTGATTTTTTGTCTGATCGGCCAAATCCCAGGCCACCTGCATTTTGCAGATCTTTGGTTCCCAGGTTGGATGTCATAATCAAAATGGTATTTTTGAAATTTACCTTGCGCCCAAAGCTATCTGTCAAACGCCCTTCATCCAATACCTGCAAGAGGATATTGAACACATCGGGATGGGCTTTTTCAATTTCATCGAGCAAAACCACCGAATAGGGACGCCGGCGCACTTTTTCCGTTAGCTGTCCGCCCTCATCGTATCCCACATAACCCGGTGGTGCACCCACGAGCCGAGATACCGCAAATTTCTCCATATATTCCGACATATCTACGGTTACGAGAGCGTCTTCATCGTCAAACAGATACTGCGCCAGTGCTTGCGCCAAATACGTTTTGCCAATACCCGTGGGACCCAGAAACAAAAACGTGCCGATTGGGCGATTGGGATCTTTGAGACCTGCGCGCGTGCGCCGAATGGAGCGACACACCGTAGAAACAGCTTCTTCTTGACCGATCACGCGCTTTTGTAACTCGGACGCCATGTTGATCAGTCTTTCGGACTCGGCCTGTGCCAGCCGAAACACGGGGATGCCCGTCATGCTCGAAATCACTTCGGCAATGTGTTCTTCTGTTACTTCGACCACGTCATCTGTCACCTGTGCTTCCCACGTCTGGCGCATATTTTCGAGTTCGTTTTTGAGTTCTCTTTCGCGGTCGCGCAAGCTGGCCGCCTCTTCAAATTGCTGATTTTCGGCAGCCATATCCTTTTTTCGCGTAATCTCGCCAATGGCCATCTCGATTTCTTTGATCTCTTCGGGGGGGTTGAGACGGGATAATCGCACCCGGGCTCCCGTTTCATCGATCACATCAATGGCCTTGTCGGGCAAGTGCCGATCGCTGATATAGCGGTCGGCCATTTGCGCCGCTGCTTCGATAGATTCGGGTAAAAAAGACACTTTGTGATGTGTTTCATAACTGTCTTTTAGTCCCTTGAGGATTTCAATGGTTTCATCCACTGAAGGCGCATCGACCACAATCGTCTGGAATCGTCGCTCAAGCGCGCCATCCTTTTCAATATATTTTCGATATTCGTCCAAGGTCGTTGCACCAATGCACTGCAATTCGCCGCGGGAGAGAGAGGGCTTAAACATATTGGAAGCATCGAGCGTACCCTCGGCACTGCCGGCGCCGACAATGGTGTGCAACTCATCGATAAAAATGATCACATTCTGGCTTTGTTGCAGTTCATTCATCACAGCTTTCAGGCGCTCTTCAAACTGCCCGCGGTATTTTGTACCGGCGACAATGCCACCCATATCGAGCGTGACCACGCGCTTGTCCAGCAAAATTTGTGGGACTCGCCGTTCCACAATGCGCTGTGCCAATCCCTCGATGATCTGCGTTTTGCCCACACCGGGTTCGCCTACCAGCACCGGGTTGTTCTTTTTGCGTCTGGCCAGCACCTGTGACACCCGTTCGATTTCGCGATCGCGACCGATAGTCGGATCCAATTTGCCCTGCCGCGCCAGATCGGTTAAATCGCGACCGAAATGATCGAGGAAAGGCGTTTTGCTTTTTCTTTTTTCACGTTTACTACCTGAAGATTTTCCCTGCAACACGGCAATCACCTCCTCCTTGGCGGTTCTGTGATCTACGCCGAATGTGACCAAAATCTGTGCGGCAACCCCGTCTTTATCTTTTAATAGTGCCAACAGCAGATGGCTGGTTCTCACGACTCGGCTTTTCATTTCTTTGGCTTCATTGGCAGCGATTTCGAGAATTTGTTTTGCACGGGGCGTAAAAGGCACTTCGCCCATTGTCATTGAACTGCCAGAAGAAGCGACAAAATCGTCGATGGATTGCTTGATACTTTCGAGATTTAAATTTAGATTTGTCAATACCTGAACGGCCGTACTTTTGCCCCCGCGTATGATGCCCAGCAGCAGATGCTCGGTACCGATGTAATTGTGTCCCAGGCGCGCTGCCTCTTCTCGAGCGAGTTGCATGACCTGCTTTACCTGGTCTGAAAACATACTATTCATCGAAATACTCCTCTCGCCTGACGAGAAATCTGGCGAAGCGTGATGTTGATTCCCAGTATAACAGTTTATAAAGGAAAACTCAACACTGTTTCTTTTGGTCCCACACGCTTTGTTATTTAAGCAACGAGACGACCGTCTTCCATCTCGACCACCCGATCAGCGCGAGCGGCCAAATGCTGGTCGTGTGTTACAATAATGCACGTTTGATGTCGGGTCCTGGCAAGTTCCCATATTAGTGCGTGAAGTTCTGCACTGCGCGCGACATCGAGATTACCAGAAGGTTCGTCGGCCAGAACGACAGCGGGTTGTGTCACCAATGCCCGCGCAACAGCAACGCGCTGTGCTTCTCCGCCAGAAAGCTCGGAAGGCAAATGTGCAAGCCGTTTTTCCAGACCCACATCAAGCAGCAGTTTTTGCGCAGATACTCGCGCTTCATCGGGCGAAACACCGGCAATCATCAGGGGCATCATCACGTTTTCAAGCGCGGTAAAATCGCGCAGTAAGTGGTGAAACTGAAAAACAAACCCAATCTGACGGTTGCGAAATTTGGCGCGATCAGTATCTGAAAGGGCAAATATATCGACGCCATCGATGACAACCGTCCCTGAAGCCGGATGGTCTAACCCGCCCATAATGTGCAACAAAGTACTTTTTCCAACACCGGAAGCCCCAACCACTGCTACAATTTCGCCGCGAACAACCCCGAGGTCAACACCTTTGAGTACCTCAATGTGGGTATCCCCCATGACATAGTGCTTGTAAATACCTGTTGCGCGAAGCAACTTATTCATGGTCGTCAAGGCCCTCTTTTGGGCGCATGTGCGGAAAGAGAATTGCGTCTCGAATCGAAGGCACGTCTGCGAGAAACATCACCATTCGATCAACACCAATGCCCAACCCACCCGTCGGCGGCATCCCGTGTTCCAGAGCCATTAAAAAATCTTCATCGAGAATCTGAGCCTCATCGTCGCCCCGGTCGCGCAAGGTTTTTTGATGGGCGAACCGCTGCCGCTGATCAATCGGATCGTTTAACTCCGAAAATGCATTGCCCGCTTCCCAACCATTGATAAAAAATTCAAATCGTTCGGTGAGGTCTTTTTCGGTCCGATGGCGTTTGGCCAGGGGAGACACTGCAATGGGGTAGTCGGTAATAAAGGTCGGTTGAATCAATTCAGGTTCGACACACGCTTCGAACAATGCGTTGATCAACAAGCCTCGCTCTGCATCCGGTTCGATATCGGAATCGAAGCGCTTGCACGCAGCACGCAAGTCGGCATCTGAGGAACGCGCCACATTGATACCGCCGTATTTTTCGATGGCGTCGAGCATGGGAATGCGCGGCCAGGGAGGGGTAAAATCAATTTTTTGTCCCTGGTATTCGAGTGTTGTTGCACCATTCACCTTTTCGGCCACAAAGGCGTAGAGTGTCTCGGATATTGTCATCATATCTGAGTAATCGGCATAAGCCTGATACAATTCGAGCATCGAAAACTCGGGGTTATGAGTTCGGTCGATGCCTTCATTGCGAAAATTTTTGCCGATTTCATACACTCGCTCAAGCCCACCCACAATCAAACGCTTGAGATATAATTCATCGGATATCCGCAGGTACAGCGGCATGTCCAGCACGTTGTGATGTGTGACAAAAGGACGGGCCGAAGCCCCGCCGTAGAGCGGCTGCAACACCGGTGTCTCGACTTCGAGAAAACCGCGTGCATCTAAAAATTCGCGAATCGCAGATACGACCGCGCTGCGCTTGCGAAACACCGCCTGCACATCGGGGTTGAGTGCCAGGTCCAGATAACGACGGCGATATCGCAGTTCTTTGTCGCTAAATTGATCGTGTACTACGCGCTCGCCATCGCGTATTTCTTCTTTGGGAACGGGTAGCGGACGAATGGCTTTGGTCAACAATGCGAGCGTTTGAACCTGAACGGATATTTGACCCGTGCGCGTCTTAAAAACCCGGCCAGATACGCCAATAAAATCGCCGATATCCAGCAACTTCCACAGCGCGAAAGCATCATCGCCAACATTGTCGAGCCGCACATAAATTTGAAGGCGGCCCACGGCATCTCGCAAATCGGCAAAGGCCGCTTTGCCATGACCGCGCGTAACAATCAATCGACCGGCAACCCGCACCTCTTCGCCCGATTCGTTCAGCGCATCAAAAGACGCGACAATATCCGCAGAATAGTGCGTGGGCTCAAAGCGATACGGATAAGGCTCAATGCCCAAATCTCGAATGGTGTCGAGTTTTTGCAGGCGCTGTTCGATTAATTGAGATTCTGGCGTTTGTCCCACAACCCGAGTCAAAATTGGAGCCTCCCAACCCCTCTAATATCTATAAGATTAAACGTTATGAAGGTCATAAAACTATAACCAATATGTATATTCAAGTCAAGCGCGTTGCCCACTTGCGATCGCCGATTAAAACTCAGTTTACGTAGCGTCCGACGTCAGTAAATACGCGCGGATAAACGGGTCGAGATCGCCATCTATAACTCCCGAAACATCCGATGTCTCAAAGCCGGTTCGCGCGTCTTTCACCATCTGATAGGGCTGGAAAACGTAATTGCGGATTTGACTACCCCATTCAATGCGCTTTTTGGTGCTTTCGAGTTCGGCACGCTTTTTGTCTTCTTCTTCCCGCAGGTGTTGATACAATCGCGCCTTGAGAATTTTCAGGGCCGTATTGCGGTTCTTGTGCTGAGAACGCTCGTTCTGACATTGCACTACAATCCCCGTGGGCTCGTGGGTAATACGCACCGCAGAATCAGTTTTGTTCACGTGTTGTCCGCCGGCCCCCCCAGCGCGATAGGTATCTACTTTCAAATCGTTGGGATTGATCTCCACCTCGATATCGCCCTCGGCGTCGGGATAGACAAAAACGGATGCAAATGATGTATGGCGGCGATTGTTGGAATCATAAGGCGAAATTCGCACCAATCTGTGTACGCCTGATTCGGACTTGAGATAGCCAAAAGCGTAATCGCCCTTCACTTCAATTGTCGCACTCTTAATCCCTGCTGTTTCGCCTGGAAGCGTATCCAGAACATTGGTTTGAAACCCGCGCCGCTCTGCCCATCGCGTGTACATACGCATCAACATTTGCGCCCAATCTGCCGCTTCAGTACCTCCAGCACCTGGGTGAATAGTCAAGATCGCGTCATTGCGATCTTCTCGATCGCCCAACATGTGCTGCAATTCAAGGGCGTCTAAAGCTGCGCCAACATCGGGCAATTCGGCGGCGACTTCCGATAGAGATTCGTCATCGCCTTCTTCACTGGCCAATTGAAAAAGTACGTCCAGATCTTCCGCTTGTGCATTTAAACTTTCCCAACTTTCCACCCAGTATTTCTCCGCATTACAGGCGTCGATAATCCGCTGTGCATTTTCGCGATCATTCCAGAAATCTGGTGCTTCCATTAGTTTTTCAAATTCGGCAATTTTGACCCGTCTTTGATCGAGGTCAAAGATACCTCCCAAGCTTATCCACGCGCGCGCTATAATCGGATAGCGCGTCTTGTATTTCACGCACCTGAATTTCCACAGCCATTATTTGTTCCTTTCCCATTGTATTCATAACGACACATCACGACACATCAGCGCAAATCGATCAATTCCACCCCGCTGGGTACGTGAAATGTAAATTGATCGGGCTTGGCTTTTTTATTGACCTTCAAATCCGACAACACAAATGTTGTCACATCTTCGTGAATATTGCGATACTCTACCTGCCGTACCAGATAGAGGCGTTTGTCTATCCAAATGCGAATTTTATGGATATACGTATCTTCTTTTTTTGCCAATAGATCAACCGCGTAACACGTTTTGCGATGTATCTTTTCTTCGCCCATATAAACGGGCACATAATTTTCGTCGTACCCGCCCCAAAAAATCAGATCAAATAACAATTTCTCATAGTTTCGATCATTTTCCATCGCAGTGTAATCGCTCACCAGCACCTGAGCATTGGCAGGCGCGTAATGCCACACGGTTTTGCCATCGCTCACCACTACCTGTACATCCGAATCCATTCGAAACTGATCGGGGCGCTGAACCAGCAACTTGCCTTTGACTTCTTGATGCTGGTCCATCACGCGCCAGTAGTGTTGCTTGACAAAGTGAGCGGAAAGCGTCTCGAGATCCGCAAATTTTTTTTGCAATTTCGCAACTACCTCTGAGCCGCGCGTATCTGCCTGTACAGTTCCCGTGTAAAGTAAAATACTGAGAATAGCGAGAAAGGTATGCAGGCTACGCCTGTGGTGTATTCTACGCATCATACATCCAACTCCTCGAGTTCCTCTAAATAATCTTCGTCAACGAGGACTTCGCGCCCCTTGCTCGACCCATTGGGCGGGCCAACAATCCCGGCGGCTTCGAGTTCGTCAACAAGGCGGGCAGCCCGCGAGTATCCCACCTTCATCCGGCGCTGCAGGAGCGATGCCGAGCCTTGTTGGTGGATAACCACCAATCGCAATGCCTCATCAAATCGGGCATCGCGCTCGTTATCGACAACAGAAAGATCGCTATTTTCGCCCTCAAATTCAACGCTATCGAGTTCGACGCCCTGATCGCGCACCCAGGCCACTAATTGTTCGGTTTCTTCAGTATCGATCCACGCCCCGTGAAGGCGAATGGGTTCTGGTTGTCCAGGGGGCAAGAATAGCATATCACCTCGCCCAAGGAGTTTTTCACCGCCATTGGCATCAATAATCGTGCGCGAATCGACCTTGGATGCCACGCGAAATGCAATACGCGTTGGGAAGTTGGCTTTGATTGTACCAGTAATCACATTTACTGAAGGACGCTGGGTTGCAATAATGAGATGGATGCCCACTGCGCGGGCCATTTGTGCCAATCGCGCCAGTGAGCTTTCAATATCGCTCGGTGCAGTCATCATCAAATCGGCCAATTCATCTATCACCACGACAATATAGGGCAAGGCATCGGGAATCTCGTCGCGGTCTTCCTCGGTGGGTGCTTCCTGTCGCAGCCGCGCCATCTTGGCATTAAAATCAGTAATATTGCGCGCTGTAAACTGCGCCATCGTGCGATAGCGGTTCTCCATCTCTGACACCGCCCACTTGAGCGCACCCGACGCCATTTTGGGATCGACGACAACAGGGGCTAAGAGATGTGGAATATCGTTGTAAATTGACAATTCCAGCATTTTGGGATCCACCATAATAAAACGCACTTCTTCTGGGGTGCAGCGGAACAAAATACTGGAAATCAATGCATTGATACACCCCGATTTACCAGCCCCGGTCGCGCCGGCAATTAACAAATGCGGCATTTTTGCCAGATCGGCACAATAGGGATCACCCGAAGCTGTTTTGCCGAACCCGAGCATCAATTTTGAATCGGACTGCTCAAATGCGCGCGATTCCAAAATTTCTTTTAAGAAGACTGTATAAGGTTCTGGATTGGGCACTTCAATGCCAACCGCAGCCTTGCCGGGAATGGGAGCCTGAATGCGAATACTCTGCGCTTTCATCACGAGGGCGAGATCGTCTGCAAGACCGACAATTTTGCTGACTTTCACGCCTGGGGGAGGTGCAACTTCGTATGTCGTAATAACAGGTCCAGGGTTGACTTGTACTACTTTGCCCTGAACGCCAAAATTGCTCAGGCTTTGTTCCAATGCCTGTGCCCCTTTAAACAGAGTTTCGCGGTCTATAATCCCATCACCCGGAGGAGGATCTTCCAGCAACTTCAAATTGGGTAACAGATATGTCGAAGATGGCTTACGCACAATTTTCTTTTTGGGTTTTGAAGGAACAGGTTCTGGTTCTGGTTCTGGTTCAGGCGTTTTATCTACAATTTCAAATTCTATCTCAGATAATTCGGTTTCTTCTCGCTCAACTCGTGCCACATCTGGAATGGGGTCAGTACCAACTGCTTCTTTTTTTTCTTGGTTTTCTGAATCGTCATCGGCGATCTCGGATGTGGGTGCCTCAACCAATTGGTTTTCTTCCGAATCAACTTGATCCACATCTGGAACGGGGTCGGCAACTGTCTCTTTTGTGTGCTTCTCTAATAATTCATCAATGTTTTCTTCATCGATGTCATCGGCCATCTCGGGGTTGGGTACCTCGGCCAATTCGTCCTTTTCTCCATTATTTAAAATGGGATCGGCAACAATTTCTTCTTCAATTATATTTTTTTTTTGATCGGTGTCCTCGATTTGATCGGTGTCCTCAACTTGTACCACTTCGGGGGGTATCCCGTTATTGTCGGATTTCTCCTCACGCTTTTTGAAAAAAGTCCATTCGGGAATTCGGTTAAACGGAATATCGGTGGCAACCATTAACAACACCACAAATAGCGTTATCAAAGAAATATAGGAACCAACAGTACCTAAATAGGGCACCAGCAGGGAAGACGATAGCATAAAGCCCAGCCAACCTCCCAACTTCCAGGCCATTGTGGGCCTCTCCCAAAAAAGTACGCCTGTCGCGCCACAGTAGATCACCATTAGTGAAAACAGGATGACACTGTACATCACAAGCGATCTGACGCTCGACATCCTGAGGTGGTTCCATCCACACACAACTGCCAACACAATCAGTGCGTAAGCACCATAGCCCACGCTAAATAGCAAGTGGTAGGAGATGTGCGCGCCGAGCCATCCGACCAGGTTTTGTGCCAACTCGTTGGGGCGCGTCGAATTGGGCGGGTCCTCTGGCGAGTGCGATAGCAAGCTCAAAGCCATCAATAGTGCGATAGCAATCAAGCACACACCTAAAATTTGAAAGGGTAATGCTAGCCGATCTTTTTGTGTCTCAGGTAATGCCTTCGATGACTGTTCCATATCTGTTCCTCACAGCATCAAAGGGGAGAATATATCCGATGTGGGGACATCGGTTTTATTGACTTATTCCTCTTGCCAGCACCACGGGCTTTCGGGCGCGGAATAATTTGCCTTCTGGCGTGCCAACTTCCAGATAGATAACATAAATACCTGGCTTCAAAATTTGTCCATTATCGTCGCTCCCATCCCAATTTACAACGCGCTGACTGCCACTTCCAACACTTTCAAGTAAGGATGCCACGCGCCTACCCGTGCGGTCAAATACCCACAAATTTGCGTGGAGTCTGGGGGAGGGCACCCGATATGTAATGGCGACTTGATCGACAAAGGGATTGGGGGCAACCGCCACAGATAACTCCGCTATGTCGTCGTTAAACTGAACGCTATTTGCAGCCCCAGGGGTCGCCCCCCTCGGATCCTGGCTGTCGAGCCAGTTGTCCTGATCGCCTGCTACAGTGAGATCAATGCGTTCCAGACTTATAGAAGCCTCTTGCGCTGGATAAAAGATACTATCGACAAGTGTTGCCATCGCATCGCGCAAAATAAGGCCATCGCCTCCATTATTTAGCCGGGGCCAGCGGGTAAGCGACAAGATGGGAACATCGAGGTTGGGGAATTGCAGGCCAATAGCATCTACGTCCTCTGCGACAATCACATATCCTCCGCCATCAATGACTGCACCTGCTTTAAATTGTCCCGTTGTCCGCAAATCGGATAGCGTCCACCCGGATAGATGAACTGCGTCTGACGAACGGTTGTACAGCTCTACCCACTCTGGCCCATTGACGGGTCGTGCCATCACTTCGTTGATCATCACCTGTGCGGAGACTTCCACGGTCAGCGGGGCCATATAACAAAACAATGCGAGAACTACTGAGTACATTTTATTTGCTAAATTCTGTATTCTACCCATTATATCATCCCCAATCTTCGTCGAATAGTCCATTCAAATACCAGCAGCCCTACCAGCAAAAATAGCGGCCACTCATGCCCCCACAACCTGAACCGGTGGTGGGTGATAACAGGCTCAGGAGCCAGAATAAGCGAATCGAGCGCCGTCTTCAGATCACCCGGTCTCACATATTGCCCGCCACTGCGCGTAGCAATATCGCCGAGCAGTTCGGCGCGCATGCGCACGGTTTCGTATTCCAGGCTGTATCTTCCCACAGTAAAACGCCCCATACCCGTACCCAGATCACCATCATCGGCCCGTGCCTGTACTTGAAGCTCGTAATCGCCTTGTGGGAAACGTCCCAAATTGCCAGCATACCGTCCACCGCCCAAATCACGCAGGAGAACTTCTCTTACCCCCAGGCTGTCGCCGACTCGCGCGAGAACCCGCGCGCCTGGACGCGGCTGCAATAGACGGTCAAAAACGCTTGCATGTACCGCGACTGCCTCACCGCTTCGATACGCAGGCTTTTCAGTCATGATTTTTAGACGTGAGACCTCGTCGCGCGTGACCAGCCAGCGCACCATATTTTTCCAAAATGCGCGTGCCACGGCATCGGTCTTGCCATCGCCCCACATCATCAGCCCGTGACGCCAAAATGTTTGATACGCTACAGCCGCAGTTTTTCCCGCGCCTACGCGGCGAATTGCCAGTAAGGGCATTGATTTACCATCAACGCGCTCTGTGGGATGATGCGCTAATACAGTTGCGTTGGAAACAGCTATTCCCACGCGATTATAAGACAGAAGTGGCGGCAATGCCTCCCAGGCATCGCGGTCGCTTAGTGGATCGTCGGATACGCGCAAGATGGGGTGGCGAGAATCGGGAAGCGAAAGGGCAAAAGCGCGTTCTTGAAATGTGTCTGACGATCCCAAAAATTGCACGGGCAAAACATCGGCCAATGCCGAGCGCGCATACCCATCACCAAAAGCGGCATTGCCCCCCAGGGTCAACAGTCCCCCGCCTTTTTGCACAAAGGCGACAAGTGCCTGCTCTGGCATACCTGCAAGTACTTCGTAGGGCGCGTTGATCAACGCGACAATATCGCGTTCGTCCAATGAGCGCAACGCGCGATGCACCTCTTTTTGCCACCCGGCCGTCAATGTGCGTACCAGCACTTCAACTTCCAGATTGACATCTTCCTGCAGTACGCGTCGCAAATAGCCCAGATCGGCACTCGGACTGCCTGCAAGTATTAAAATTCTCACGCGACTTTCGAGCACATCAGTCGAGGCTACTACGCGGTTGTTACCCACTGTGCGCTCACCTGCCTGTGCCGCAATCTGTACTGAAAATGCATGCCGCCCGGATCGCTCGGGTCTAATCTCAAATTCAAGGGTCTGTTCGCCATCGGCCAGCGCAATGGTTTTGGCACTCACTTCCCGATTATTCAAGAGCACGCGCACCTGCTCGCGCACCCGTTCAAATCCGGAAGAAAGCACGCGGACTTGCATCACAAGCGACCTGCCCACATAGCCCAGAGGATCGATAACCACCGATACAATGGACACGTCTTTAGGGGGAACCGGGTCACCTGTTCCCACCGCGAGTACAGGCGCGCCCAGATCGACCGCTGCCCGCTCGGGGCGCCCACCCAAATTTTGTCCGCCGTCTGAGATGAGCACTACTGCAGCAAGCCCTTCACCCATTGTACGCTCGCGCAATCCATCTAATGCACCTGCCAGATCAGTCGCTCGTCCCGCCCAGGTAAGTTCTTCTTTATCTCGCAGGGGCGTTAAAACATCGGCAAATCGAAACTGCATCACCCGTGCGCGCGCGCGCAAATTTTTGAGTGTGGGATCGGTCAGCACGGCTTTTGCAACTTCAAAACGCGCGGTATCGCCATCTGCAATTTTCATGCTTTCGCTATCGTCGATGAGCACGGCGACTAAAGGCAAACGCTGCGTGTGCAACGTCAGCGAGAGAATCGGTTCTATTAAAAGGCCTATTAACAAAACGAGTGCCGCGACGCGTAAGCTCAACAACAATTGATGTATGCCCGTAAGGCGCGAGCGATACATTAAAAAAGCGAGATAAATCCCGGCGCAGCCAACGAGTAATAGCAGCCATCCGTCTGAGATGGAAAACCCAATATCGCGCAGCATTGTTATACCTGCCGCTCGCGCAATCCAGGCAGCGGCAACCGCGGGGCCGCATTCAAATTACCTCTGGCAACTTCACCTCGGGCCAGGCGAAAAGCACCTGCGCCAGCAATCATCGCCGCATTATCTGTACACAGGGCTGTCGGCGGATAAAATACACCCATCCCAAGTTTGGAGGCTCTGCCATCGAGTTGCGCCCGTAGCGCGCGGTTGGCGGCGACTCCACCCGAAAGCAATACCCGCTCTGTACCTGCTTCCCGCGCTGCTCTGATTGTCTTATCCACCAGCACATCGACTACAGCCGCCTGAAAACTCGCCGCAATATTTGCTCCGATAGCTTCAATATCCTCTACGGCGAGATCGCGAATCCGATAGAGTACAGACGTTTTTAACCCGCTAAAACTAAAATCAAATCCCGGATCGTTGATCATTGCACGCGGAAAATCAAAGGCATCGGGATTTCCCTCTTCGGCAAGCATCGAAATACGCGGTCCGCCCATGGTGACCTCCCCCTCGCGCAATAGCCCCAGTATTTTAGCCACTTTATCAAATGCTTCACCTGCGGCATCGTCGCGCGTGCGTCCCCAACGCTCGTAATTACCCCATGCACAGACATAAATCAATTCCGTATGCCCTCCCGAAGCCACCAGTGCCATAAAAGGCGGCACCAGGTCGGGATGCGCCATACTGCCTGCAAATAAATGTCCTTCGATGTGATGCACACCCACAAGGGGCAACCCCGAACCGAGTGCAAGCCCTTTGCCCACGGAAATGCCCACAAGCAGGCAACCCACCAGGCCGGGTCCCTGTGTCACAGCAATACCACCTAAGTCGTCCAGTTTCAGGTCGGCTTCTGAAAGTGCCCGATCGACGACGGGCAGGAGTGTTCGTATGTGGTTGCGAGATGCCAATTCGGGCACCACGCCGCCGTAGAGGCTGTGTTCTGTTTGGGAAAAAATTGTGTTGGAATAGATATGTCCATCGGCTACCACGGCAGCTGCAGTTTCGTCGCAGGATGTTTCAATACCTAAAATGGGCCGATCAGAAATGCTCATAAGTATGTATCAGTTGTTGGAAAATTAAGGGGAGTGTATCGGCATACGAAGGGGAAAAAAGAAAGAAACCGGTGCCGCCCTTTTTGGGAGAAGGTGAAACGGCAAACCGGTGAGGGAAAAAACAACCATTTCGGTGAGGAATACCCCACCGAAATGGGAGCTCTACTTGTAGGACTCGGTAATATCCCGGCCCGTGCTAATTTCACCGTTGTCAATCCGCAAATTAAATCCGCAGTTGGGATTGTTGCATACCCATGCTTTGTACATGATAGATGCCCCATCGCGCCCATAATCCGACAGCGGTAGCAAAATACCCGTGTTGCACTTCAAACACTGTGGAAACGCTTGCTCCATAAAACCCTCCTCGCCACTGGCGTCTTTAAAAAAAATCTCGCCATGCACACAACCCTTTCGGCCATAAATAGGGGTGGTCATGGCCAAGGGGTAAATTTAAAGATAATGTAACAAACTTATGTACAAAGTCAACTTGTTTTATCCCATTTTTCTATGTTCATCCCGCGTCAAAGCAATTGACAAGTGCATTTTACCGCCTTATTTTGGGGCGCCTTCTCGCCGCATTTTTTGTACCCTTATTCCGGAGGGAGTATATGCCTACTGGTATTCGCAATTTTGTCATTTTTGTCGTTGCCATAATTGTATCGTGGATTGTGGGGTCAACTGTGCCGCCCACATGGACCGTTGAACAAATTACCTTAGACGTTCTCACAGACGATAGTGGCCAACTGTATTACATCTACAGAGGCAAACCCGCCTATTTCGATGCGGTGCCGATTGAACAAGCCGAACTCAATCCCTCAAGGATACACGGCTCGAATGAAACGCCTCCCATCAAAGAGGAATTTGTCTCATTCGTGGAAAACGGAGAAACAAAATACAAACAGCTTCTTGCAAAACACCACTGGGGCTACTGGTCACTGCTGCCGGCGATAGTGGCCGTGCTATTGTGCTGGATTACCAAAGAACCCGTTACAGCTCTGTTGGGCGGTATTATTTCGGGCGCGCTTATTTTGACGCGATATGACTTTACGGGCGAGGTTTTAATTCCCTCATTATCAACGTCAAATGCCGCGAGTATCTTATTGCTCTATTTGTGGCTCCTGGGTGGGCTTATGGGGATATGGTCGCGCACGGGTGCAGCGCAAGCTTTTGCCGAATTTATGACTGTGCGTTTTGTGCGCGGTCCCAAGAGTGCCAAGCTCGTCGCCTGGATGCTCGGTGTCATTTTTTTCCAGGGCGGCACTGTCAGTACGGTGCTGGTCGGTACAACTGTCAAACCCATTGCCGACGAGGAAAAAATCAGCCACGAAGAACTTGCGTACATCGTCGATTCGACCGCTTCACCGATTGCCTCACAACTCGCTTTCAATGCCTGGCCCGGCTATGTTCAGGCTTTTATTTTTGTCGCTGGCGTCAGTTTTTTAGCTACCGAAGCCGACCGTCTTCTCTTCTTTTTTAAGAGTGTTCCCTTCTGCTTCTACGCCATTTTCGCCGTGTTGGGCACGTTCTTGCTCAGTATTGAAAAACCCCTCTTTTTGGGCAAGCAACTCAAGGAAGCTATGCAGCGCTCTCGAGAGACGGGGCAACTCGACGCCGACGATGCCGATCCCTTGAGCGCCAAAGAACTGCAGGGAAGCAATGTGCCCGAAGGCTACACGCCGCATGTTCTCGAATTTTTCCTGCCTCTGGGCGCGCTTATCGCCATTGCTATCGGGACTTTTATCATCAGCGGATCTCCGAATGTGCAATGGGCTTTTGGCATCGCACTTCTGATAGCCGTGGGTATGGCTCTTGCCAAGGGCATGTCGCTTAAGGATATTGTCTCGGGATTTCACGATGGTCTCAAAGGCGTGGTGCTCGGCTCGGTTATTCTCTTGCTGGCTATTACTATTGGTGGCATCAGTAAGGAAACGGGTGGGGGCATCTTTTTGGTCGAGCAACTCGGGGATACCATTCCATATTTCATTTTGCCGGTTTTGCTCCAGCTTCTCACGATGGCGATTGCCTTTTCCACAGGTACGAGTTGGGGCACGTATGCGGTGGCTTTTCCACTGGCTATGCCATTGGCCTGGGCGGTCGCAACGGCAAATGGCCTTTCACACCCCGAACTATTTATGACGCTGTGTTTTGCCGCTGTTATTGATGGTAGCGTTTACGGCGATCAGTGCTCGCCCATTTCAGATACTACGGTTCTCAGTTCTATGTGTACGGGTTGCGACCTGATGGATCACGTCAAAACGCAAATTCCGCAAGCCTCTATTGCCGCTGGCCTGGCTGCAATCTGCTGGACAGTCGTCGCTTTCTTCACTGCGTAATGGATTCTCCATAATTATCACCGAAAGGAGACACATAATGCCTGTTGGAATGATGCTGTTTATGACATTTATAGTGACTTTGTTCATCATTGGTTTTATTGTTATTTCTTCTGAACACAAATCTGATTGAAAAATTCAGTGATGAATCGCCTTTTTCACGCAGAGCTCGAATTGCCCATTCGCGGCAAAAGCCAGCGCGTTACTCGTCGTCCGAATGTTGCATCTGGTGAAACGGCAGTTCTCTTTGACGAAGAAGGTCCAGGGTGCATCCATCACTGGTGGCTCACTTATGGGTATAAGCGCGAAGGCGATGCGCGCGATCCCATCCACGATTTGCAACTCCGCCTCTATTGCGATGGGGAGGACGATCCCACTGTCGATCTCCCCATCGCTCGTTTTTTTGCCATTCTCTTTGAACACGATATTTATCCCATTGATAGCGCGGCTATCAAAATCCTTCCCAAAAACGCGCTCAATTGTTATTTGCCCATCCCTTTCAAATCGCTGCGTCTCGAAATCACGAATAATAGTGGTCGCGCTATTCCGCTCTGGTTTATGGCCGACTGGTCGTCGTATGACAATACCGAATTAACCCCATTGCGCCTCCATGTCACGCACCGAGGCGAATATCCCGCTCAATCGCTGGGTAGTATGCTGATGGCTGACTATTCGGGCAATGGGTTTATCGCGGGCATGGTCAAAGGCGTGGTCGTAAGAGATCGCGCTGATGCTTGGTATCATACCGGTGGAGACCTGTGGTTACTCGATGGGGAAAGCGATCCCCATGTCCTGCGCGGCATTGGTGGAGAGGATATTTTTAATATGAGCTTTGGGATATGGAAGGTACAAACCGACTGGGTCGGTGCGCCGCACATTCATCGGAGCACTGAACACACAGCGGGAGGCTCTGGTTACGAAGGGGTGATGTACCGCTTTTTTGGTCCCGATCCAATATGGTTTGATCACTCGGCAATTATTCGTTTCGGGTCTCGTGGGAATGATGTGGAAAGCGTTATCTACGCCTATGTCAATCCCGTTGACCCGCCAGCTATTCTCACGCCAGATCAATGGCAAATCGCGGGACCTTTTCGCTGCAATACACGCGAGGATTTCAATCGGCCTGAATGGGCAGAGAATTCCATCGTCGATTGGCCCAACACGCACACTGCTGATTTTGATATCTACATGGGCGAGAGTGCGTCCGCCACATTTTCTATGCCCATTCAAACGGATTCAGAACGCGGCTGGTGCGATTTCACGCGCTACTTCCGAGGTCGCAAACGCACCAATGTGGGCACCCAACCCGTCAATGTCTCCGCTTATGCGGTGGGACAGATCACTCCGCCTGAAGCGGGTGCTTACACTCTCGTTGTGGGGTATGACGACTGGATCCGCGTGTGGCTCAATGGCGCAGAGATCCACGCGGGGCAACATGATAATGGATTCGCCATTGACCATATTCCATGTGAACTTCCCATTGGGCCTTCGGAAATACGCATCAAACTTTCAAATTTCGACAATGCCCAATGGCGTCTCTGGACCTTCCACACCGCATTGCAAAAACTATAAAAAACCTCAAGATATTCTAAATACTAATCAAATTTAAAAATTCTTGCATTTTGTAAAAGTGTATGCTATGGTGTATGGGGATAAGTATTCCCTTTTTTGTGGGGCTTATCAATGCCAAGCCGCACATCGGATCAGCCTGTACTGAAAAGAGAAAAGAGATGAATCGAGGAAGAAACTTACTCATGGCCGGTGCCGTTCTTCTCACATCCTTGTTTTTTGCCAGCCTTATGGTCTGGCTGAAGCCCGAGCCGGAACTTCGGCCTCTTCCCACCCAGATTCCCTTCGTAACCACAACTCCTGCAGTGGCTGGTGCCAGTGCAATTCCCGTGTACGGAGCCGGGACGGTTCGACCTGTCGCAGAGATAGATGTCGCTGCCGAAATCAATGGTAAGGTTGTTTGGGTGGATCCGGCCTTTCAGAGTGGCGGACGCGTTCGCAAAGGGCAGGTTCTCTTCCGCATTGAGGACGCTGACTACCGCAACAGAGTTCAGCAGGCACAGGCCAACGTGGCCGCACAGCAGGTAGTACTTCTCCAGGAGGAGGAAGAGTCCCGGATCGCACGCGCTGAGTACGCGCAATATAAACGCCGCCAGGCGGATAGCACGTCGCTGAAGGAGGCCGGCCCTCTGGTATTGCGGCAGCCTCAGCTCGAGGCTGCCCAAGCCGCTTTAGGCAGAGATAGTGCCATGCTCGCTGACGCTGAGTTGGCTTTGTCCCGCACAGAGGTACGCGCGCCTTTCAGCGGAATCGTGCGGATCGAGTCGATAGATGTGGGGCAATTCGCGGTAGCTGGCCAGGGCGTAGGGCGACTTTACGCGGCCGACGCTGTCGAAGTAGTGGTTCCCCTGTCCGACGCCAACGCGGTTCTCATCCCCGGCCTATGGGAGTTGGAAGCGGGCGACGGAGACACGCGGGTCAAGGCTCGCGTCATTGCTGAATACGGCGAAAGGAGCTACGCCTGGGAGGGCTACGTGGACCGAGCGGAGGCATCTCTGGACGAACAGACGCGTACCATCAACGCTATCGTACGCGTTCCGGACCCCTTTGCAAGCGGCACTTGGGCTGGAGCAGATGGCGATAATGCAAATGCTGATCCTGGCCCGCCCCTTCTTGTGGGTAAGTTTGTGAAAGTACGAATTGAGGGAATCATCCCAGACCGGTACTTCATCTTGCGACGGTCAGCACTCAGGCCAGGCAACGAGATTTGGGCAGTGCGCGATGACAAACTATTGACCATCGTCCCGGTGCGCGTCCTTCAGCGTTCCGATGATAAGGTGTTCGTAACCGGCACTCTGGAAGCCGGACAGGCGGTCGTCATAGGCGGGATTCAGTTTGCAACTGAAGGCATGGTGGTGCAGACTGCGGTTAGAGGTGATCCATGAAGCGGGAAGATGGCTCCGCACGGGAACGTCCTATAGCTTATATGGTCAGGAACAGCATCGCATTTCTCAACGCGAAGCCAGAGCAGATGGGTCGCCCTCGATCCAGGCTTCACCTCCGTCTGTCCACACTTCTTTTTTCCAAATCGGCACGGTCTGTTTTAAGCGATCAATCGCGTAGTGACACGCTTTCAAAGACGCTTTGCGATGTGGAGAAGAAACCGCAATTAGGACGCTGATTTCCCCAATTTCCAACCGTCCTACGCGGTGCAGTATTCCCACGCAATCCACCTCCCACTTTTCTTTTATTTCATCTCCGATTTCCCGCATTTTCTTTTCAGCCATATCTCTATACGCATCATAGACGAGATAGGAGGTTCCACGCCCTTTTGTATTGTCTCGCACCACGCCCGCAAATGTGGTTACTGCGCCGTCCGAATCCGCCAGTACAGCATTGTATAATGCATCTGGTTTTATTTTTTTATCCTGGATTTTATACACATCACCAGCCATAATAATTTCCTCTAAAGATGAACAGGTAGCACCTATCCGCCACTCACAGGCGGGATAAATGCCACCTCATCGCCATCTTGAAGTTCCGCATCCCGTTCCACATACGCTTGATTGATCGACACCATCAAACTCGGTGCCATGTCTATAAACCGCGCCTGTTCCAATGCGAGCTTTGATATCAAATCCGTTACTGTCGCGCTGTCTGGCAGTGTCATTTCCCGCTCACCAGTGCCAATCAAATCGCGACAAGATGCAAAAAAGAGTACTTTGATATTCAATTTTCACTCCACAAGAGACGATTTTTTTTAAGCCTCGGGTTATTCTGGATACCCGCTTTGCGACCGCGTTTGGCGATGGGTTTGCCATCAATTTGTTTAATATCTGCCGTAAAATCAATTGGCGATGCGCCGCTGATTGCACTGCCCACGCCAAAACCGACGATCGGACACTTCAACCGCACAAATTCTGAAATCCGCTCGGGCGTTAACCCACCACTTATAAAAATACCCACCTGGTCAAAACCCGCGCTATCCAATGCTCTGCGTACGCGCCAGACCAGATCGGGTGTGACGCCACCCAATTCCGAGGGTGTATCCAGGCGTACGCCCCACAATCGCCCGGCCATTGCACGCGCGACGCGCACGCTTTCTTCGGCTTCGTCGCGAAAGGTATCTACCAGTACAACACGCCGCACGGAATCGGGCATGTGGGTATCAAAAGCCCGGGTAGCGGCTACTGTATCGCCGTAAATCAACATCAGAGCGTGTGGCATGGTGCCCGATGCTTTTTGATCGGATAGGGCAGCACCTGCTGGTGTTGCACAGCCAACACATCCTCCGATTAATGCGGCGTATTCCATGCGGTCTGATACGGCGGGATGTACGTGCCGTGCGCCAAAACTGATCACGGGTATCTCTCCCGCAGCTTCTACACAGGCTCGCGCCGCAGTGGCCCAGCCGCTACCATGCGCGAGCGTGCCCAGTAGCGCCGTTTCAAAAATTCCGACGGCGCAGTAATCTGCGTGAAGGCGCAGTACCACTTCTTTGCGCGCCATTGCCGATCCTTCATCCAGCGACCAGACCTCTGTATTTTCAGGCAATGTCTCGCGCAAAATATCCAGGACCTCTCGGATGCCGCACAAGAGGCCGTCGGCATTGGGAAATACCTCCATAACTACCGATGGATTGCGGCTTTCGGCCTGGAGTATCTCAAGGGTATTTAAAAAATACTGGTCTGCCCGGTTTCTGTCCAGGAATGGGATGTCATTCATATCTAAAAATATGGGGTGGGCAGGCACATAAGCGTCGCCTCTACTGCGCCAATTTTTTTTTCATTGCAGCCAAAAATGTCAAGGGAATCCGAACAGTTCCCATTACGGCTTGACCGCGACCATCGCCGTGGCAATCTGATCCACCCGTTGTGAGTAGATCATAGTGTTGTGCCATATCTGAATAGCGACGCACATCTGCGTGGTCGTGTTTGACATGCATCACTTCGAGGCCATCTAACCCCTGTTTGATCAGGTCGGGAATAAGAGCATCGCGGCGATATAAAACGGGATGTGCCAGACTGGCCAATCCACCAGCCGCGTGAATGACTTCTACCGCTTCGCGCGGCGTCAATACATATTTGGGTTGGTACGCGGGTTTGCCATATCCCAGATATTTTTGGAATGCGTGATCGTGGGAAAACACAAATCCCTCTTCGACCAGCACGTCTGCCACATGAGGGCGTCCGATAGTAGCATCTCCCGCTTTGTGTAACACCTGCGCTATTGTGATTCGTACGCCCAGGCGATTGAGCCTGGCTACTATTTTTTCTGCGCGGTTTCGCCGCGCATCTTGAAATTTCTGTATATATGCCAGTAAATCCGAATTTGTAGGATCGATAAAATAGCCCAGGATGTGAATGTCTATGCCAGCTTCCTGCGCGCTCAATTCGATGCCGGGAATTACTTCTACGCCAATATCTCGACCGATATTCTGAGCCTCTTGCACGCCGGCAACAGAATCGTGATCCGTCAGACTGATGGCCGATACTCCCAATTCGGCTGCTCGCTGAACAACCTGAGTTGGAGAGAAGGAGCCATCCGATTTCGTCGAATGCAGGTGCAAATCAATATAAGATGCCATAGAAAAGTCAGTGGTCAGTGCTATACGTACGCCAACCCCGGTGCCTGTTTTTTGCCTTCGCGCTGTAGTTTGCGCAATTGACCGCGCAACAAATTGCGCTTGATCGCATTAAAATGTTCGAGGATGAGCACGCCATTTAGGTGATCAATTTCGTGTTGAAGTGCTTTGGCGGCAATGCCATCCATTGTCATCTCAAGCACACTTCCATTCTCATTGAGTGCGCGTACACGCACCCGTGCCGGGCGTTTGACATCTCCGACAATTTCCGGGAGGCTCAAACAACCTTCTTCGCCAACACATTCACCCTCTGCCCATAAAATTTCCGGATTGATAAATGCCAGAGGTTCCGACATGGGGTCGCGCGGGCGCACATCCATTACCAGAAGTCGTCCTGTAAAGCCCACCTGTTGCGCTGCCAGGCCAACCCCTTCGGCCTCATACATTGTTTCGAACATGTCCTCGACAAGTTGCCGCACTTCATCGGTTATATCTTGAACGGGAGTTGCTTTTTTTCGCAATATTGGACAACCGAATTTTTTTATTTCGAGTAAGGCCATATTTATCAGTTTAGTCCTTCGTCTCTATTTTCATTAACACTTCATTCAAGCTGCCCGTGCGATACCCCTGAAGATCCAAAGTGACATAGCGATACCCGATATTTTTGAGTGCCTGAGCCACAGCTTCGTTTGTACCATCCTGAAAAAACCGCGCCAGATCTTCAGGTGGAACTTCAATTCGGGCAATGTCTTCGTGATGCCGAACGCGCACTTGCACAAATCCACGCGCTTTCAAAAATTGTTCGGCGCGATCAATTTTATGTAATGCTTCCTCTGTGACGGCTGTGCCATAGGGTATTCGAGAAGACAAACACGCCGATGCGGGCATGTCCCAGGTGGGCAGGTGCCATCGCTTTGACAATGTTCTGACGTCGTCTTTGGTGAATCCCAATTCGACCATTGGTGCGCGAATACCCCGGGATTCGGCGGCAGCCATGCCCGGGCGATAGTCGCCAACATCGTCGGCTATTGCGCCGTAGAGCAAATACTCGAATTGTCCTGTATAGCGTTCGATTACTTCGTCCAGCTTATCCGCCAGCGCGCTTTTGCAGTGAAAACACCGATCGGGATCGTTTTTTACGTAGTCGGGGTTTTCCATCTCTCGGGTATAGACAATGTCGAGTCGAATGCCAATTAGCTCGGCCAGTGCTTGAGCCTTTTCGCGTTCACCAGACGCATAGCTCGCAGAGATTGCGGTAACAGCCAGCGCGTGGTCGCCCAGAACCCGATGTGCTGCCGCTGCCAAAAATGCGCTGTCAACTCCGCCCGAAAATGCCACAACCACACTGCCCATGTCTTTGAGCAAATCATTCAGCCGTGTGAGTTTCTCATCAAGTGTCATGTTTTCCGTCCTCGCTCACTTCTTAACCGCGCCAGGTATCACCACTGCATCCACCATTCCGTGCAATATTTTTTTGTCTGCTGGACAGACTGTCGCCTGTAAGCCCGAGAGCACTGCTTTGTCTTTAAAGATAAAATAATAGGGTTGCAATCGCACCCGTCCTCTGAATGTTTCGATTTGATCGGTTTCGTAATCGTAATACGACGCCGAAAAAGTCGCGCCATTGTGAAATTCCTGCATGATATGGGGCGTTTGCTCAAAGGCGCGTAATGCTTCGTCGATCACGCCTTGCCAGTCTCGCTCGGCCATGTCGTGCCCAATGGTTACACCGCGACTGCCCCAGGCCATTTCAGAATATCCCGAGGGTTTGATGACCAGTTGTCGGTGTTTTTGCCCCAGGTGCCCCAGTGCACGCCAATCGGAAAAGGATTGACCGGCGATTTCCAAGCTGGCAATAACGCCATGGGGAGGCAAAGGTGCAGGGTCTAAGATCCACGTTTTGGGAAAGGTTTGCCGCAAAAAGGCCACGGATTTTTTGCCCAGGTGTTGATGCCAGAAATTCGATAGCAAGGGATGGTGGAATAGGGCCATCATCATCTTTTCTTCGTGATATGCTTTTAAGGGGGGTGTGATCTTGACGAGCCCTTTGCGTACTGCGTATAAAATCAAATCTATTTGGGGCAGGTTCCTCAAATCGAATAACTCAAAAAATCTGTATATCACGTCTATGCGTCGGCGACCGTGCGCCCCATCGATAAATAGCCCATCTTCGACAAAAGATAGTTCTTCGGGTCCAATGACATAAGTTTCCAGACCGGCGGCATTTAATTGGTCGCCCAGGTACGACATTTCAGGCCGATAAGCCGATGCTTCTTCCGAGACCACCACGCCCAACACAGGCGCATCTGTGCCGGCAACGTCACGGACCATCTGTGCAAATCCAGTGACCATCCCATTTGCGCCGCCCACAATTTGATCGCCGAGTTTGGCATATCGCTCTGCCAGGCTTGCCGTAAATCCAATTCCACCAGGCACCGAATCCAATTCCGTCGCAATCATTCCCGATCGCGTGGGTATCACATCGGGCCGAATCACGAGGGGTACATGGCTTTTGAATCGGCTCATTTGCCCAAATTTGATCACTTCTTCCGATTTGCCCAGATCCAGATACCGCGAGACCCATGTGGGCTGAATACCCCTTATACTTTGCGAATACAATAGATTCAGTGCTTTGTAAAACTGATAGAGATGCTGTCCCAATGCCTCGAGGTGTGATAGAACCGGGGGAGGTAGCCACCACGGGTCGGGCGATACGCGCCACGAACTGTTCGACTGCGGATGCACCTCGCGCTGTACTTCGGTATATAAACCACCTCTGGGCGTCAGATCGTCAATATAGCGTGCCCGTTCCCGGGCGTCCATCTCGTCAACGGATTTCTCCGTGTCACATATGCTCATAAAAATTCCTTCGGTTGGCGTGTTTGCATTTTCTAAAAGCCATCCCCTAAAATACAAAGAACAGGGATTTCTGCAAGATGCGAAGCCCTGTTCTGTTAATATGATAAGTATGTAGGTGCTTATCCTTTGCGTTTTGATCGCAGATGCTCGCTGATAAGCGCGCGTTCGGCCTCAGAGAGCACTGGTGCATCATTTTGTTCGGATGGAGATTCTGCCTCATCGACCTCCAGGGGTTCTTCTGGTTTGGAAGGCTCGGATGGTGGCGACGGTTCTGACGCTACCTCAGATGGCTCAACTGGCGGTATATTGGGCAGAGTGTCCAGGTGTATTTCTTCGGTCAGTTCATCTTCCAGGTTCAATCTCGCGGTAACGGCGTTATAAATCGATTGGGCGGCTTCAACTCGAGCTTCCACCTGGCGGATTGATTGGCGCAATTCGTCTATTATAGCCAATGCATCTTCAATTTCTCGACGCGCATTATCGAGGACTTGCTCATAGAGTATATCTGCGGAATCACCATCTGGAGCTGTCATAAAAATATCCTTACTGTTTGTGAGTATTCAATATGCACCGTAAGTATAAGGCACGCAATACCAGATAGCAAGATAAAATAGAGTTTGAGATTCGGAGCAGTTATTTGGCGAACTCAGAGATGATTCACCCCGTACCAAACCCCCGGAATCGGCAGGCAGGCGCGCAAGACTTCACCGGCGAGTCCGCCTGCATCCAACATAGCATTTTCAGATTCTTCCAGCGTTCCAAAAATCAGTTGTGCCGCTGCACCGCGGCTTTCGGCCACTACGCGGTCGCCGCCGTAGTAGATGTGGTATTCGTCACCGTCTTCCCGAAATACCAGCCCTCGGGCAGCGTGTTCTCCGACTCGTTCAACAAAATAGGGACGCATTTTTTCGAGTAATTGTTCGAAATGAATGATCATCGTCGTACCGGGTAAATTGGCAGGCTCACCTGTTAAACCGCGCGCTTCAAGCAAGCCGCGCAATACGGTATCGAATCCCTTGACGTGCAATGATAGCCGATTCAATTGCTGCTTTTCGATAAACTTGCCCAATGCGCCGACGATTGCAGACCGCTCACCTGCGTAATCGAGCAAATATACTTGCCCTGCATCTCGTTCTCGTGCCTGTTGTATAACTCCAAAAGCAACGGGTTGATTGCCCCGATGAATCAGATAGGTTTTTGCCGGACGGTTCTGCACCCATCCATCTATGCCAAAGGCGATGTCCGAAGGCGGGCGCAACCAGCGCACGGGTTCGCGCTGGTAGATGGCTCCAATCGTTTCTATATCTGCCTTTGATGCCTGTGCTATCGTCCAGGTTGTATCGTCAAAATCGTTTGCCCGCTCACGCGCGATTTGAAACATCCAGTCTCGCCCCACATATCGACACCCATATCTGTGGTACATGTTGCGATAGCCCGATACCATGATATAATCCACGCCATCTTTGCGGCAGTGACGCATGGTATCTCGCAAGAGTGCCGTGGCATGGCCCTTGCCCCGATGGGCTTCGTAGGTCGCCACCCCTCCGAGGGACGCTACGCGGAGTGTGCATCCCATAATGGATATGTTCCGCCGAATTGTGCCGATGTGCGATACGACTTCGCCGTTTTCTACGACCACGCGCAAATTGTGCATATTATCGTCATTGAACGCGTGCGGTTGGATATCTGCCAGTCCCTCGAAAAACACGTTGTCGAGTAGCTGACGCAGACGCCCCATTTCATCGCGGCGCACGCTGCGAATCCCATTTTCCCACGATGCTTCTGGCTCTCTGGGCATAAAGATCTCCTGCAAATAAGAAAATCGCGATACGCTGTCTTATCCCTTCAAATATTTGTCAAATATATCCAAACACTTGTGGCCACTAAATTCGTGGACCCCATCAAATCGATCTTTCACCAACTGATCGCGTGCATCTGCTGCGCGATAGATTTTTGATAGGTGACGAAATGCCCGTTCGGCATCTGCGATTTGAAAGCCCGGATCGCGTTCGCCCATCTCCACGACGAGAGGTCGAGGCGCGATCAAACCCGCAACATCGGGAATATCGCCAATCGCCATCAACCCCGGCATATATTGTGCACCGCAAAAATTTGCTCTTCCGGGCATTGCGCCTTCTCGCAATGTGCTGAGGTACCCGCTGATACACGCGCATTTGATCCGCTGATCCAGAGCTGTCAAATAGGTCGTCATTGTGCCGCCGAATGATACGCCCAAACACCCTATTTGCTTCTCATTCACTTCTCGGCGCGCCTGTAGGTAATCCAGTGTGCGAAATCCATCCCAGATTTGCAATGCCAAAAAGTGATATCCGCGATATCCTTCTGCCATGTAATTTACGTTGCACTTGTCGCGCGTTTGGCGCACCCAATCTTCGGGACTCATCCGCTCGCCAAATCCGCGCCAATCCGGTGCGATGACCACATAGCCCCGCTGCACGAGTTGGACACCCAACTGCTTCTGATAATCCTCGTGTGGCTTTTCATCTGCATCCAAACCCACGAGTGGATTTTTGCCTATTCCATGGCCGTGTGCCGCCAGAATTCCCGGACGCTTTTCGCCGCGCTTCAGTCCCTTTGGCACCAGTACAAATGCGGGGACGCTGGCAAACTGCTCCGTGTCAAACGCGACTTTTTCGCGCACGTAATCCCCCATGTCGTCCCGGCGTAGCACTTCTGCCTGAAGGGGCACGCTTTCTGGCATTGGTCCCAGATTTTTCGTCAATCGCGCGCGGAATTTTCGGCGCCAAAGACGCCAGTCATCCACAGTCTGTCCATCAAAAGTTAGCTCGGATTTTGTCGCCCGCATCCACGCAAAAATAGATTCATAAGGCGAGAAGAAGCGTTTGCGTCTGTCCATTGGTCTCTTCCTTTTTAAGCAAAAATACCCACTTCCCACAAAATACAGGCTATGGCAAATACCATATATACCAGCGATGCAATTACCATCATTGCGGTACACCCTTTGCCCGGTCGGGCGGTTTTTGGCAAGTAGCGATAATTGATGTACAGCATCAGTGGCACGTAAATCGCCATGGCAAATCCGCCCATGTAGGCCGCATTAAACAGAAAGCCCAATTCGCTTACACCGTATTGTTCCATCACAAAAGTGATCACACATCCGGCCACAATCCATATTCCTGCGACGAGGAGGTACCACCAGCTCAGTTCTCGTTTTTGCGCGCCCTTAAAATTGGTATATATAATGTCTGCGATTGATCGTGAGACCCCATCCACGAGGGCGAGTTGTGTGCCAAACAGCGTTGCCAGCCCCACCAGGAGAAAGATCACGCGGCCTATGTCGCCCCAAATTTCGCCCAGAATAGCGGCTTCGTCCCAAATCAGCGTGCCTTGTGCGGGCACGATGCCCTGGGGATGCAGGACTGCGAGCGATCCGAAGATGAACAGCATCATTGTAATGGAGTTTAATCCCCAGAAAAACAACATCTGATCTTTTTTTATATAATCCCACCAGGCCTTGAACCTCGTCGCGTTTTCTTCTGTTTCTTCAAATACAAATCCGGTTGATGGAATGGCTTCTGTGCGGCTCCGCAATGGATTTTGCATGATTGGCACATGCGCGCCCATGCCAATGTGTTTGTCGCGCAAATAAAAGGTGTAAAACAAATTTGCCGTTCCTCCAGCGCCGGCAAATACGATGGCGATGAATAGCGCCTTTACCGACATGTTTGGATCTTTGTACCCAATGTTCGCGATTCCTTTCCCCAGGTCGATCCAGGTTTCTGCCGTGCCCACGGCAAAAGCCACCATGATTAATCCTATGGTGACAATCGCCACCATCAGTTCAACGGCTTTTTCCATTGAATTGTAAATGAGTTTGGGACCAAACAATATCAGTGCGACGCCGATAAATGTAATTATGGTCCAAAATGTGTCCGAGCCCCAACCCTGGGGGCCGACCAGCAGAGCTTTGAGAGCCAATCCCGAGGCGCGTCCCCATCCCGGGGCGATCCAGGAGAATAATGTGATTAGAATAAATAGCGGTGCAAAACCGCGCCACACACGCGCAAATCCCGTATATACTGTTTCACCCGTGGCAATTGTCCATCGACCGACCTCAAAGTTGATCCACATTTGCAAAAATACACCGAGTACCGCAGCCCAGATCATGCTCGCCCCGTACTCAGCGACTACAAGAGGCCACACAATGATCTCGCCTGCGCCGATGGATAGCCCGACCAGGATGGCACCCGGTCCCGCCATCTGCCAGAAGCCCGATTTGCGTTCGGGTAGAACGGCTGTTTTGAAATTGTCCAATTTTTTTAGCATCTATTCCTCCGGTTAAGCCCGCAGTGCTATCGACACAATTTCTTTGATGCCGAGTGTTTTGGCGACTCGACGCGATAGCGATAAGTACGTCGTCAGTTTTCCGCCGAATATATTGAGGAATTGGGTTTGCCCGCGCGTGTGCAAGTCCAGTTCGTATTCCCGCGAGAGCGCGGTTGCGTCGCCTTTTTTTTCTACAAGAGGACGAACTCCCACAATGGCATCTGTTATATCTGTGCGTCGAAGTTGGCAGTCTGAAACCAGGTACGAATTTACTTGCCGTATTATATAATCGAGATCTTCCTCATGAATCGCCACGTCATCTACCCGTCCGCGCTCTTCGCGCTCGGTTGTGCCGATCATTGTCTGGTCGCGTTCTGGCTCGGGTATGACAAAGAAGACTCGCTTGCTTTCGGTTTGCAAAAACAGGGGATGGGGTGTGAGTAGTCCATCTACAAAAATGTGAATGCCACTCACTTTGCGAATCTGAAATCGCGATGGCAATTGATAACGCTCTGAGACTTCATCAATCCACGGTCCCGTTGCATTGATCAGGATGTGACTGCGGTATTTTGTCTCGCCGACCGATACGGCAAACCCGGTTTCATCCCAGGCTATGTGTTGCACGCCAACCCCTTCGCGAAATACACATCCCAGTTCTTGCGCATCTTCTGCTACGCGCTTTGTGAGTGCGAGATCGTTTGTCTTGCCGTCGTAATAGCGCAGTACCGCCCGAATTCCTTCTCGCTTTAATGCGGGGAATTCACGCGTAAATCGCTTTCGAGATACCTTGCGTGACCGATAGATATTGTGCCGCCCAGCCAGTGCATCGTAGAGCTTGATACCCGTCCACAACCGCCAGACGGGACGCGGACTCTTGCGATAAATTGGCAGATAAAACGGTCGCATTGAGACCAGTTCGGGGTAGCGTCCCAAAAGTTCCAGACGATCACTTAAAGCCTCGCGTACCAGCCCAAATTGCCGCGTTTCCAAATAGCGCAGCCCACCGTGGATCAATCGCGATGATTTGGACGATGTGCCCCCGCCAATCGCTCCCTTGTCCAGCACCAGCACCCGTTGCCCTCGCTCGGCGAGTTCACGCGCAATGCCACATCCATTGATTCCTGCGCCCAATACAATTGCGTCATAAGTCATAGATTAGCTCTTAGTAGTCAAGAAATCCGGTACAATTTCATTTTGCAAGACCTGATCCAGTGTCTGACGTTTCCGAATTAAGTGCAATGCGCCGTCTCTGTCCAATAATACTTCGGCTGCTTCGGGAAAGGAATTGTAATTTTTAGAGGACATGCCCGCACAATACGCGCCCGCTCCACCAATGACTACGGCATCTCCCACTTTCGTTTTTGTCAATAACCGGGGCAGTAATCCTTCGGGATCATCGGGCGCAGGGGTTAATACGTCGCCGCTTTCACAACAATGTCCCACTACAATATATTCGTTAAATCCGCGTTCTTCTTCCTCGGCGGATACCACGGCAATGGGGTGCTGCGCCCCGTACATGCTCGGTCGAATTACTTCGGTCATCCCGGTATCGGTTTTGATAAATTTGTACCCGTCTATCCCAGTATCTACCACATCAATCGCCGTTGCGACGATTGCGCCAGCATTTGCCACCAGGTATGTTCCAGGTTCTACTTCCAGGCGCAACGCGCGTCCGGTTTGTCTTGCGGTCATTTTAAAGGCTTCTGCCATGTGTTGCCCGATCACCTGCAAATCCGTCGATACTTCGCCCTGCAGGCGTCCGACTTTGTATCCACCCCCCAAGCTCAATGTGGTGGTGTTTTCAAATCCAACGCAAATTTTCAATGACATCAATGCGACGCGTTCCCACACTTCGGGATCGCTGCCCGACCCGATATGCGTGTGCATGGTCGTTATTGTCAAATCGCGCTGTTTGCAAATCTTATGGACATCGGAGATATATTCATGCCAGATCCCAAAACTCGCCGCAGGTCCCCCCACGTTGGTGCGCTTGCTGTGCCCAGATCCCATGCCGGGATTGATACGCACGGAAAGGGGGCGCCCGGGGAACAGGTCGCCAAATGTTTGCAGCTGGTTCAGGGAACACGCGTTAAAGATTACACCACGATCGATCAGGTGTTTCAAATTATTGGGTATCTGCTGTGCCGTAAGCATGATGTGATGGCCAGGCACACCGGCTCGCAGGGCGCGCTCGGCCTCGTATCCACTGCTGGCATCGATGTGCAGTCCTTTTTGCGTTAAAATGCGAATTACGGTGCTGTTGGGCAATGCTTTCATCGCATAGCGCGCGGTCAGCCCAAAGGCGTTGGGGAAGTTTAATACTGCTTCGGCCTGTGTTTCCAGCGTGCGCTGGTCGTAAACATATACCGGAGTGCCAAATTCCTCTCGAATTGTTCGCACTTGATCGCGATTCAAAAATGCTGCCACAAATTCCTCGCTTTCACGTTGTTTTTTTCGGTCTGTTAAAAAAATAAAAAAGCTCCCCAAAGGGAGTTCTCGCGCCAGCGATTCAAGGCGTTGAGCCTCGAACCGTCTGATTGTTCTTTGGTGCGGACGGGGGGACTCGAACCCCCACGGGTTTTACCCCACCAGATCCTAAATCTGGCGTGTCTGCCAATTCCACCACGTCCGCATATCTGTTGCGAAAACTAAAGATACAGATTCCGCTGAAATATATCAATAAAAACGGAACAACTGGGATATTCCCTTGTTTGTACAGGGCATGACGCAAAGATTATTCCAGCAGATTCCGCTGTGGGGCCTCTGTTGACTTTTTCCAATCCCGAATTTACGTTTGTACTCCACAAAATCCACAACACACTTTAAAATTATGAAGACTCGTAATAAAACACAAGCCGTGTGGCTCGTTTTGTTTCTGCTATTTGCGATTACGCCGGGATGGTGCCAACCCGTTTTGCCGCAAAAAGCCGCTGGCGATTCCATAACATTTGACGCCGCCGAGGTTGTTTATTACGTACAGACCAGACGCGTCGAATTGATCGGTAATGCCACCTTGCGCTATCGCGATTTACAACTCAAAGCCGGTCATATTACGTACGATCAAAACACGCGGCACGTTACGGCACGGGCATTGCCCGATTCCACCGGGGCAAAAACTGTGGGGCCGCCCCAATTTACCCGCGGTAGCGAAAAGATATCGGGTGAGTACATGGTCTATAACTTGGATACAGAACGCGGTAGGGTGCGAGATGGACGCGCGTCACATCAGCGCAAACACTATCGCGGTGCCCGCATTGCACTCGATGGTCAAAAAGCGCTGAATGCTCTGGATCTCTCTTTGAGTACCTGTGATCGCGACCATGTACACTACGATTTTTTGTGCAAAAATGTGCGTATTTTGCAAGACGATAAAGCGATTGGACGGTCTGTTACTTTTCGCATTGGTCCGATTCCCGTTTTCTGGGTTCCTTTTTTTGTTTTTCCAGTCAAGCGCGGGCGGCAATCGGGCTTGCTCACGCCGGGCGTGGGTAGCAACAGCCGCGATGGCATTTTTGTCCACAATTTGGGATATTATTTTGCTCCGAGTGAATACTGGGATGCCACGGTTAAGAGTACTTTGCGCGAGCGTGGTGGATTCTTGCTCGAATCGCGATTTGCTTATGCCAGACGCAATCGGTTCAGTGGATCAATGGATATCGGATACGACCACGATACCTCTGGCGATGCTACGGCTCACAATTGGCGCTTTAATTTGCAACACCAGCAACGCCTCAACGCCACGACCAATATCAGGGGGAGCGGGCAGTTTTCGACCAGTACCAACTTTGATCGACGCAATAGCAATAATCTCTATCGCTATCTCAATCGGCAACTGAGGTCCAGTTTTTCTTTTGACAAACGCTGGACAGAATCCGGGCGTAGCATTGACGGTAGTCTGACGTATTACCGCGATCTAAGGACAAAAAATAATAGTTTTCAGGGCTTTCCTCGTCTCAGCTTTCGGCAAAACAGACGCCGCATATTTGGAGGTAATGAACCCACATCTGTTACGGGACCGTGGTATCGCGCCTTTTATTACGGTTTTTCGAGTACCTTGTCGAATAACTTTGCGCGCAATCCCGATCCTGCACCCAATACGGAGCGCGTCTCTCTTCAAAACCGCGTCACAGTCAACAGCCAACACCGCCCCATGGGGTGGCTGGATCTCACACCGGGCTTTAATTTTGGCGAAGAGTTTATATATAGCGATACCGATTCGACAACCCGCCGCACGTCTTACAATGCGACACTGACTTCGGGCACGACATTATACGGCATTTTCCAACCGCAAATCGGCCGGTTGCGCGGTATTCGGCATCGCTTTCAGCCTCGAATCAATTTCAATTACAACCAATCGGGAAGTATTTTTCAGGGAACAATGGGTTTTGGAGGCAATCGCAGATGGGACGATGCCAGACGCAGCATAAATTTTAATATCGGCAATACTTTTGAACTCAAAACTCAGCGCGACGACGATGTGCGTCGCTTTACTCTGGCGACTCTCAATCTGTCAATGGGATACGATTTTGACGCGCCGAGGCAAAAATGGCGTCCGCTTCGCACCAGCGCGTCTCTCAAACCAGATCGCCGCGTGGATGTTCGCATTGCGATGACCCATACGCTCTATGACAGTACAGGCCAGCGGGCGCTTTTGCATCCGCGCATGCAGAACCTGACGATCACCTCCAATTTTCGTTTTTCCGGTGGTCAAGGTGGACGAGGCAATATGGTTGTCCAGTCCGCTCTCCCTGATGGATACGATCCTGGGTATGATGCTGGATATGGCGGTGGATACAGGGGGGGATATGGCGCAGATTTTGGCTTTGAACGCGATCTGTACAGCGATTTCGGCGGTGCCAGCCAGCCGTGGCGATTCAATCTTTCTCACTATATTGCGATGCGGCGGTTCGGCAATACAACGAGCAAAACATCCTGGGTCAAAGCAGATGTTGGCATCAATCCTCGCCAATTCATAAGAATTGACTATTCGATCAATATCGATGTTCTGCCCGATGCCAAAATCTCGGCACAAAGCCTATCGCTTTACCGCGACCTCCACTGTTGGGAGGCTCGGTTTTCGTGGTATCCCGCGGGTTTTAATAAGGGGTTCTTTTTTAAGATCAATATCAAAGATATCCCGCAAATAAAGTTTGAACACCGCCGTGGGGGATTTGGGATATGAAATCTTTCACCTTGTCCACCTGGCATAAATGGCTTATAGATTTTGGCGATTTTGTATGGGAATATCTCGTGAAATCGGCGCTGTTCAGGGTGCCTTTGGGAAACTCATAAGGATGAGACCTTTATGTCTTTGATAGAGTCTGCGGACTTACGAACTAATCGACCAGTCATGACCGGCGCTGATGAGTTATCGCCGTTCCCCGAAGGGTGGTATTTCGTCGCAAGCCGCGATTCCATTTTGCGAGAAAAACTGATTGAGAAGACGTGGCTGGGCGAAGAAATCGTTGTCTGGTGCGACGATGCAGGCCATGTCTGCGTGGCCGACGCGGTATGCCCACATCTGGGCTCGCATCTGGGGCCGGAGGTCGGTGGGAAGATATGCAATGGGCGCCTCGTTTGTCCGTTTCACGGGTTTGAGTACGATACGACCGGCCAATGCGTTGCGACGCCGAACGCCCCGGCACCCAGAGCCGCGAGACTGAAAGTATATGAGACCAGAGAGATTCTCGGCATGGTCTTCGCCTGGTTCGGGAGCGGCGGTCGGCCGTCGCAGTGGGATTTGCCAGCCGAGCCAACCACTGGACAAGAGTGGGGTGAACTGGGATTCAACATACTCCGGTTCCGCGGCCATCCCCAGGAAACCACAGAGAACTCTGTAGATCTGGGACACCTGCG
>JAPPIE010000099.1:22488-35016 GCA_028874765.1 Gemmatimonadota bacterium | reverse complement strand
TCCGCGGCCATCCCCAGGAAACCACAGAGAACTCTGTAGATCTGGGACACCTGCGCTACGTGCATGGTTACGACAATGTGAATCCGATCGGTTCGGTAACGGTAGATGGTGCCTATTTGAAGAGTTGCTTCGACTTCAAACGCGTTCGCAGGATCCTGGGTGTAAAGGACCTCGTGTACGAAACCTCAGCCATCACCCACGTCTATGGCCTGGGCTACTCCTTCGTCGAAATCCACGAGAAGACTATTGATATGAATGCGAGATTGTGGGTACTCGCAACCCCAATTGACGGCACCCTCATCGATCTTGTACTGGTCAGCCAGATGCGGGAAATCCGCAAGCCCCGGCGATTTATCTCAGGTCTGGGGTTTCTGCCGATGATGCTGCGCCACAGGCTGATGAATCGCATTTTGATGTCACAACAGAAACGGGATGTCCTGCAGGATGTGGTGATCTGGGAAAGGAAGCAGTATCGGTCTGTCCCCAGGCTGTGTCGGGCAGATGGCCCCATAGGGAAGTACCGCCGGTATTGCCGGCAGTTCTATCCAGATCCGACGATTTCGAAGGGAAGTGGGGACTCGGTCTCCGACTAAGAGGGGCCCGCGCGAAGGCGCGCCAGGCGGGCCTAAAGAGGCCTGCGAGCCAAGAAACAGTACAGCGGCGTAAAGATACCCGCCTTGCCGCCCGCGATATAAGCCTCCGCGGTCCGATCTAGGAGTCGGATGACTTCCGCGGATCCCTTTGGTAAGAGCCGCAGTACTTCAGCCAGCTTCGATCCTGTGATGACCGCTTTACGACCCCACGGCAGCCTGCGCAAGGCGTTTCCAACCGTCCCATGGCGACTCTCCATGGGTTGATACCAAGGTGTGGAGGGTCCTTCCTGGATCGCCCGGTCCATCCCTTCCATGACTTGGAATCCCGCGGCTTCGAGCGCGTGATTCACTTCCCCGAAGGTGGCGATGTCTTTCAGCGCAATGCCGCGCATGAGATCCTCCTTGATGGCCCGATGCCGGTCGTCCTTCGGATCGAACTTGCCCGTCAGACACATTTCCTGCCCCCAGAACAGGGCACCGGGTTTCAGCACGCGGAATACCTCCTCGAAGGCGCGTTGCTTGTCCGGTGCATGGCACGTTGACTCTATGGCATAACCCCGGTCGAAGGTGCCGTCTTCGATGGTGCTCATGTCTATGAAGCTGCACGTCTCGAAATCGACCATGTGATCAAGCCCCGCCTCGGCGTTCAACCTCTTCGCCTCTTCCAACTGGATCTCATTGATGTTGATTCCTACAACCCTGACACCAGCCTCACGGACGACGCGGCGCATGGGGGCGCCGACTCCACAACCAACGTCGATCACTGTCATACCCTGTTGCAGTTCCAACTTGGAAATCATCAGCCGCTGATGCCGGACCTTGGACTCCTCCAGACTCTCATGAGGCGTGAGGGGCGCGAAGTGCAGGGACTGGCCCCAGCCCCACACCATGAACCCGCTGCAAAGGTCGTAATAGTCTTTCACTGTTTCCGTGTGATCGTACCCGCCCGGGCCACCGGGCTCCAGCGCCGCCCGGTCGAGCCAGCCGTCGAAGTGCTGCACTCGACGTGCGACGTCCGATTCCCGGTACGCATCTCTCAGCTCTCTCGATAGTTTGCACAGCCGCATTTCGTGGTATTTCCCCCCTGGCTCCACAAGGAGCCAAGTCGTCAGGTGAACAGCTCCCGTCTCTGCTGGGAGATGCGGAACTTCAGCTTCTTGCTCGGTTTCAGCGACGGGAACGGACTGAAACGGAGCTTGTGATTGTACTTCGCCGGCGACACCTCAATCGTGAAGTAGTGCGCCAGCATCAACAAGTTGGCCGCCAGGTGCAGCTCCATCCACCGGGTGCCGAGACACTTGTGCGTGCCCAGCCCGTACGGGGCGTACCCGGGGCTGCGATGCTCATGGCGCGACGGCAGGTAGCGGTCGATGTCGAACTTGTAGGGGTCGGGAAAGACCTCGCTCATGTAATGCGTGGCGGTCATGGCGATGTGGATCCGTTCCCCCATGGGCAGCTCGTAGTCCTCGACCACGCACGTATTCATCACGTTCCGAATGGACATGGAGACGATCGGGTACATGCGCATGCACTCCATGAGGAAGCGGTGGGTAACGTCGATGTTGGCGGGGGTGAAATCCTCTCTCTCGGGGTCTCCCTTGGCGAACAGGGCATCTGCTTCGGCCTGGATTCTGGCGTAGAGGTCGGGCTGAGACGCCATGGCGTAGACTACGAGGCTGAACGTATCGCCGAGGTACACGCTGGCAATCAAGGCCGCGGAAAAGGAGAACAGCAGGTTGGACTCTGGGAGAAACTGCGGGTCGCTCGCGTGCAGGCTGAGGTAATCGTCCACCAGGTCCCGCGGGCTGTCCGCCCGTTGGGCAGGGGTATGGATGTCCTGGACCCGCTGCATCAGTGTGTCCAGGGCTTTCGCCCGGCGTCTCATGCCCGGGGTGTTCAGCGTGAATCTGGGCAGGAGCTTGGCGACATGCACGCTGAGGGCCCGTTCCTTGTACGCCATCAGGTCGTCCATGAGGTCCTGGGTATCGACGCCGATGAACAGTGGGGAGAGCTGGGCGTTCACCATCTCCCGGCACATGGACGTGGCGCGGTATGAGTCCCCAACAGTCAAGCTCGCCATGTACTTGCGCCCCTGATTGTAGAGCTGGTCCATCTGCCCTCCCAGCCTCACGGCAGAATAGGCGGGCGACAGGGACCGGCGAAGCCGGAAGTGATCGGCTCCGTCCAGGGCGGGTAGGACGCCGGACGCGCCGTAGACCTTCTCGAAGTCGCTGAAGTAGTCCCTGGCTCTCAGGTACATGCGCCCGCGCTTGTGCACCCAGCGGTTTGTCTCGAGTCCGGCCAGGAAGATCATGGGCTTCGAGAAGGGAGGGCGGATCTGGAACACCGGACCGTACTCCTCCGCAAGGTTCCCGAAGAGCGCGTTCAGGTTGCCGTCTCGACTATGCGGGTTCAGCAGCAGCTTGGGCAGCGAAACCGTCGGAATTTTTCTGGCAAGGGCAGGACGTCGAAGGGCTGGGCCGGCGAGGTTCTGAGAGACCGCAGAGGCCAGGGAGCGGCCGATCAGATCCATCTTGCAGATGAACTCGATGCGCTCCTCCGCCTCGTCGTCGAGCTGGAATATGAAACGAAAGACGTCGCAGGTATTGACGAGGCAGATAATGATGACATCTCTCGGATCGGGAATCTCGTCGGTGAAGATGACCCTGCTGATCCGCGTTTTTATGAACTGGCCTGCAGTGCCTTCTTCCGACTTGCTGGACAGTTCCCCACGCCAGACGGTAGGAGCCAGTGTCCAGAATTCACCGTCGTGATATTCCAGGATCTTCAGGTCAACCAGGCGGTCCAGAACCGAATCAATGATCGATTCCGCACGGGGAGCGAGCCGTTCGATCCAGTACTGGGCGTTCCGTTGAACAGATTCGGCTGCGATTTCTTTCAGAATGGGGTCCAGGGCAGGTCTCCCCGTTTCCGACTCGTCCACGAGGAACAGGGATTCCAGGTCCGTGTCGATGCGCGATCTGAGTGAAAGCTCCGCGAGCACGGCACCGACCACGGCGCAGTTCAAATGCCAGCCGGGTACCTGGTGAAAGTAGCCAGTCTCCTCGTTGAGGAGCATCAGGATGAGCTCTTCGGTGAGACTTAGCGATTGGGGCGTCAAACCCTCGGTAGTATTAGCCATCGGTTTCTGCCTCCCTGCATCATGAAGTGCATTACCCGGTGCCGAAACGGCTCCGCGAAGCAATCAGACGCAGATGGATGGTGTAAAGTGCGGGAACGATCATCATGAGTATAGCCGTGGTAAAGAGAATGCCGCAACCGAGCGAGGCGGCAAAGGGGATCAGGAACTGGGCTTGGATGGCGCGTTCCAGAATAAGGGGAGTGAAGCCGAGGAACGTAGTCACGGAAGTGAGCATGATCGGACGAAAGCGCCCCTTGGCGCCCTCTACGATCGCCGTCCTTGCCAAGGTACCTTCTCCGATTCTCTGATCGATGAAATCGATCATGACCAGGGAATCGTTCACGACCACCCCACTCAGGCCGAAGATACCCATGAAAGATACGGCACTCAGAGCTACTCCCAGGACCCAGTGCCCCAGGATCACTCCGATGAACCCGAAGGGGATGACGGCCATGATGATGAACGGCTTTGTATAGGATCGGAGGGGGATGGCGAGCAGCGCGAAGATCAGGAGCAGGGCAATCGCAAATCCGCGATACAGCGCATCCAGGGATTCGAGCTGCTGTTGTTGTTCCCCTCCGAAGCTGTATGTCAGGTCCGGGTGCAGGGTGGTCAGATCCGCGAGGATCGAATTGGTCAGGATGTCGTTGGCTTCGTCGCCTGAAATCACCGAAGCATCCACGTCCGCAGTGACCGTGACGACGCGCTGACCGTCCTTCCGTCGAATGGCCGGCGGCGACACCCCCGGGTTCAGGGAGGCCACACTCATGACCGGGACCTCGGCTCCGCCCGGCGTACGGAGCAGGTATCCTTCGACATCGGTGATGGATTTTCGTTCATCGGAGGGCAGGCGCACATAGACCCGGACCTCCTCCCGACCGCGCTGTATCCGGATGGCCTCTGCGCCGAAGAATGCGGCTCGCGCCTGCCCGGCCAGATCGTCGAGTGTGAGACCGAGGGTTCGCGCTTCTGGCCGCAACCCGAGTTGAACTTCCGGGATGCCCGGGGTGTGGTCTGAACGTATGTCGAAAACGCCTCCCACCCCGCGGAGTCCATTGACCACGGAGTTTGCAATCCGGGCAAGGTGCTCCGGGTCCGGATGCGACAACACAACCTCCACCGGGTTGCCCAAGTCGAAGGCCTCGCCGCTGAAGGTGATGCCGCGTACGTAGGGCAGCACCCCCACCTCTTCCCGCCATGCCTGCACGACCTCTCCGGTGGAGATTTCTCTCTGTTGGGCGCCCAGGAGTTTGAACTCAATGGTGGCGATGTTGGCTTGCGGATTGAGGGTCGGCTCCGGATTGAGCCCGCCCGCGAGTCGCGAGCCCTGTCCGACGGTCACCGTTACGCCGGTCAGCAGCGGTGGCGCGTCCCCGGGCCGGTCGCGCGAGAGTCGTTCGATGACCCGGTGGCCAGCGGCCTCCAGTTCCTGGGCCACTTCGTACGTCCTCGGAGCGGTCGCCCCATCGGGCATCTCCAGGACGACCGTCGCGATATCCCCCTCCACGTCAGCGGCCAGCGTGGTAGGAACGATCCCCGCGGGCAACAGGGAGATGCTCAGCACGAGCATTCCCACAGCCCCCGACATCGTCACCGCGGGCTGGTCGGTGGCGAACTGCAGGGCCCGGTCCAGCGGGCCTTGGACGAACCTGTTCAGCAGCGCGTCAACGCGCCCCTGGAGCCGCGCGAAGAACCGGTCGAAGGCATTGGCCGGCACCCACTCCGGGCCGTGCAGGTGGGACAGGTGGTTGGGCAGCACCAGCAGCGATTCGACCAGGGAAACCAGCAGCATGGCGATCATGATGATCGGCAGGGCCCGCCACACCTCACCGACGCCGCCGGGAATGAACAGCAACGGGACGAAGGCCACCACCGACGTCAGAACTGCGAATGTCAACGGCACCTTGATCCGCCGTACGCCGCGAATCGCGGCCGTGACCCCGGGTGTTCCCCGCTTGCGTTCGTATTGAATGTGCTCGGCCACGACGATGGCATCGTCGACGATGATTCCTATGGCGAGGACAAAGGAGAACAGGCTGATGGTGTTGATCGCCACGTCGAATGCCATCATGATGGCGAGGGCGCCGATTCCCGAAACGGCGAGGCCCACGGCGACCCAAAGCGCGAGCCGGATTTCGAGAAACAGGCTCAGGGCGATCAAGACCAGCAACAGGCCCAGAATACCGTTCTTGAGGAGAAGATCGGCGCGTTCCTCATAGACCTGGGATTCGTCATTCCACATGCTGACGCCCACCTCGTCGGGCAGGGACGGGATCACCTCGTTCGCCAGGTGCTCCCGGACGGTCGTGGCGACATCCATCACTTGCTCACCATCGGCCCGGAAGACCTCGACGAACACAGCGGGATGATTTTGGTGCCGGACAATCAGGTCGGTTTCCTGAAAGCCGTCGCGAACCTCGGCGATATCGCCAAGCCGCAGGACTGTGCCATCGCTGCTGCTGAGAAGGACGATATCTTCGAAATCCTGTTGGTCGTAGTTCTGCCCCAGGGTCCTGACCCGCACCTGGGATTCCCGGGTATTGATACTGCCGGCAGACAAGTCCAGGGAACTGCGACGAATCGTGTTGGCTATGTCGGTGAGGGTGAGTCCAAGTGCTCTTAGCCGATGAAGCGGTACCTCTATAGAGATCTCGTATTTCCGAATACCGCTGACCTCGACCTGGGAGACGGAGGGAAGAGCCGTGAGTTCATCCTTGATCTGATACGCCAATTCCTTCAGCGCACGCTCGGGCACATCGCCATAAACAATGAGCCGCATCATGCTCATGCGGTTGGTCATCTCCCTGAAACTGGGACGTTCGGCACTGGCAGGGAAAGACTGTATGCGATTGACGGCAGACTCGATATCGTTTAACGCCCGAGCCATGTCCGTATCGAAATCCATTTGAACCCGCACGGATGCGATACCCGGGGCCGATACGGACTTGACCGCCTTCACGTCATCCAATCCACTGACCTGGTCTTCGATCTTGACGACGATCGACTCCTCGATCTCCTCCGGTGTGGCGCCGGGATAGGCCATCGACACTTCAATATGGTAGAAGGGAGTGGTGGGCCACGCTTCCCGGTCGAGTCCGGTCAGCGATACCAGCCCGGCGGCGATGATAGCCCACATCAATAGATTGGCGGCTACACTGTTGCCAGCCATGTAGGCTATCGGTCCGGAGCGTTCCCCGTGGAAATTGTCATCTGTGTTCATTTTTCCTCATTCAGGCTGAATAACCCTGAGAATTTGTTTTACAACAGAGTCTAAAATCTTATGGCTGTCCATAATATGAATATCTGAAATAAAAGACAAGCCGTTTGGCTCGTTGTGTTCCTGTTAATGGATTGCGGCCTAACATCATGCCGCGATGACAACTTCACATTTCACTCCTCCTAAATCTTTCACCTTGCACACATGCCATAAATAAGTTATAAATGATACATGCATCTTAAGCAATGGAGGATAGCGTGCGGGCATTGATTCAGCGGGTGTGTGTGGCAACGGTTCGCGTTGAAGAACAAATTGTTGGGCAAATTGATGGCGGTCTTTTGATTTTGCTGGGTATTAGCGATACCGATGGTCTGCCGGATATGGAATATGTTGCTGAGAAATGTGCAAATTTGAGAATTTTTGAGGACGATCGTGGAAAAATGAATAGATCCCTGCTCGACACGGGTGGGCAGGCGCTGGTGGTTTCACAATTTACCCTGCACGCCGACACCCGCAAAGGTCGCCGTCCGAGTTTTAATCGGGCTGCTCCGCCAGATATTGCCAAATCCCTGTACGAGCAATTTGTCCAGCGCTTCTGCGCTCTTGGCATTCATACTGAAACCGGCGTTTTTGGCGCGTATATGCAGGTCGAAATTCACAATACAGGCCCCGTTACATTGATGATTGACTCAGAGATATGAAGAAGAGACTGATTCTCGCGTCTGCCTCGCCCAGGCGTGCGCATTTGTTGCGTTTGTTGGATGTTCCATTTGAGATCGCGCCGAGCAATGCGAATGAGTCTTTGGATACCATTTTGCCACCCGCTGAATATGTGCGGGAAATCGCACAGCGCAAAATACAGGCAGTTGCCCATCGTTTTGACCACGCGCTCATTTTGGGTGCCGATACTGTTGTGGTATTGGAAAATGCGATTTTTGAGAAACCGGATGATGCCAAACACGCCGAAGACATGCTGGCGCAACTTTCGGGAAAAACCCATCAGGTCTATACAGGGTTGGCTCTCACAGATACGGAAACTGGACAGACCCTCACAGAGGTTGCTACTACTCACGTCACCATGCGCGTGCTCTCATCGGAGGATATCTCGCGCTATGTCGCCACTGGAGATTCGATGGACAAAGCCGGTGCTTATGGTGCGCAGGGGCGTGCATCTGCATTTATTCAATCCATCTCTGGCTGCTTCTACAATGTGGTGGGCTTGCCGCTTGCCAGCTTTTGGAGCCTTTATCACCGTCTGGTCGGGCAATCGCTTTGGGCGATTATACCCGAAATAGATCTAACAAATAACGGGAATACAACCATCTATGACAGATAAAAAACAAGACATTGGTGAATTACTCAAAACGCAGCGCGAAAATTTGGGTTTGAGTATCGGTGATATTTATGAACACACGCGGATTAATCCCGAGTTTATCAAAGTGCTCGAAGCGGGACAATTCAATTTATTGCCCGTAGCTTACGCGCGTTTGTTTCTCAAGACATATGCCCAAGAACTCAACCTCGACGTTCAGGATATCCTGTTTCGCTTTGACAGAAGTGTTGCGCTACCGCGTGAGCGGCCCCCAGTGCCGTCCTCTCCAGAACGCGGGATAAACCGCAGCGCAATATTTATCTCATTGCTCGCATTCGCGGTGATTGCAGTGGTGATCATCATTCTCAACTCGCGTGAAGAAACACCGCTCACAGCGCCGCTTGATACAACCACATCACGACTTCCAATACCAGATAGTACGGCATCGGTTATCTTACCCGAACAAATAAATATTTCCGAAGAAGAGAAGGACAGTGCGAAATTCGTGCAAGAGATGCAACTACGAGACAGCACGGAGTCTGTTATGCCATCTCAACCTCTATCGGAAAATCAGGTGACGCCATCGGATATTGTGGAGGAGACGCCAACTTCCCAACCAGCACTCGCTGTGCTATCCACATATAATTTGCCTATTCCCAGCGTCATTGCCGCGGAGGAAATCATGACTCTTTCTGGCGTTGCAAGTGAAACCGTGCATTTATCCATTACGGCCGATGGTCGCGGGGTTTTTGCTGGTGTGCTTTCACCCGGCATGGAGCAACGCTGGCTGGCCCATGACCACTTTCAAGTGGAGATACAGCGTGCTGGCTCAATTTCGCTTTCACTGCAGAACCAGCCTCTCGAATTTGCCAGCCCACCCGATCGCGACCTTCGCTTGACCATTTCCCGCACTCTTATCAAAGTCGAAGAACTCGACGATGGCCCGCAGATCGGCCGATAGTTTGTTTCTATGGCGCATCCCTTTGCACACATCGTTCCTCTGGGCACGTCCCTCGATACATTTACCTACCGCATTCCCGACGATCTCCAGAACGATCTGCAAACGGGCTACCGCGTTCTCGTTCCTTTTGGAGAACGCTGGGTTACGGGTATTGTCGTCGGCTTTTGCGAAACGTGTGATCTGCCCACCAATCGCGTCAAGACCATTGCCCAAATCCTCGATTCCTACCCGCTTGTAATACCGCCGATGCTCGAATTGTGCAAGTGGATGGCCTGGTATTATCTATGCAGTCTCTCGGAAGTGCTTTCTGCGGCTCTTCCATCGGGTATTCACCTGGATAGTGGGCAGCATTTTGCCCTTGAAAAAAACTTTGACGACGCGATCAGTCGTCTGCTTTCCCCACGCCAGCGCGAGGTCGTCACTGCATTGGGTGAACTCGGTTCGGCATCGATGCGTCAACTCCAAAACCGATTGGGCAAACAGGGCGTACAGCCCGCGATATACGGCCTTTTGAGGCGGGGCGTTCTGGTCGCGTTTCAAAAGATGTCAGCACCAAAAGTAAAAACAAAAACCCAGCGCGCAGTGGCACTTGTGCCCAATGATCCGCGCTGGTTTGATCTGGAATTGCCCACACTGGAAAAACGCGCTCCCCGTCAGGCGCAATGTATTCGCCTTCTGCGTTCGGCAAATCGCCCTCTGTTGACCGCACAACTGTCCGCAGAAGGGATTTCGTCGGGTGTACTGAGAGAAATGGCCAAGCGCAATTTGATCTGTTTTATGGACCGCGAAGTGGTGCGTGATCCTTATGCCGATGCCGATCTTCCTCAGCCAGAGGATGTAACGCTTACGCCCCATCAAGCGCGGGGTATCCAGGCGATTGGCCAAAGCATTGATGAAAATGTTTTTCGGGTTCACCTTTTGCGCGGGGTGACGGGTAGCGGCAAAACGCTGGTTTATATTCGGGCGGTTGCACACGCACTCGCATCGGGAAAAGGCGCGATTGTTCTGGTGCCGGAAATCACTCTGACGCCGCAGACCGTCCGCCGTTTTCGCACCCATTTTGGCGATCGCGTCGCAGTTTTGCACAGTGCATTGTCCCCTGGGGAACGCTACGATGCCTGGCGCGAGGTTCGCAAAGGGAAACGCGCCGTTGTTATTGGTGCGCGCTCAGCTATTTTTGCACCTGTGGAAAATCTGGGTCTTATCATCATCGACGAAGAACACGATGGTTCGTACAAACAAGACGATCCCGCACCTCGCTACAATGCGCGGGATGTGGCTGTGATGCGCGCCCATCTGCAAAATTTGCCCATTGTACTGGGATCGGCAACCCCTTCTCTCGAGTCGCATCACAATGCACAGACGGAAAAATTCAACGAACTCATATTGCCAGAGCGCATCGATAATCGCCCATTGCCTACTGTCACACTCGTGGATATGCGACACGAAGGTGGCAGCTTATTTTCTCGTCCGCTTCGGGAAAAGATGCGCGAACGCATTGAAAAGGGTCAACGCACCATTTTGCTTCAAAACCGGCGCGGGTACGCGCCTGCGGTTCAATGCGCTGACTGTGGAGAAAGTTTCCAGTGTGATCACTGCCAGGTTACTCTGACCTATCACGCGACCCGACGCCTGATGCTATGCCATTATTGCGGTTATATTGAGCCATCGCCCTCGACGTGTCCGTCGTGTCACAGCAGCAATTTTCATTTTCTCGGTGTGGGGACGCAGCGCGTTGAAGAGACCCTCGAAGCGCAATTTCCCGGGGTGCGCGTTTTGCGAATGGATGTGGATACCACGAGCCGCAAGGGCGCGCATGACCGCATCCTCGATCGCTTTTCTCGAGGTGAAGCCGATATTTTGCTCGGTACGCAGATGATCGCCAAGGGGCTCGATTTTCCCGGCGTGACACTCGTCGGTGTTATTTCTGCGGATACGAGTATCCATCTGCCCGATTTTCGCGCCAGCGAACGCACATTCCAATTGCTCACTCAGGTCAGTGGACGCGCCGGGCGAGGCGAGATTCCGGGGGAGGTCGTTATTCAAACTTATATGCCCGATGGCGAAGCCGTGCAATGCGCGCAGGGTCACGATTTTGAAACTTTTGCACAACGCGAACTCAATGCGCGTCAGAGCCTCGGTTACCCGCCCTTTGGGCGCGTGGTGCTTTTGCTTTTTAAGGGCAAAGATGAACACGAAGTCGCGCGTGCGGCCGGCATAATCGCGCAGAATTTGCGCGGACAAACACCCCCCGATGTCGAAATTCTGGGACCTGTACAGGCTCCTCTCGCACGCATCCAGGGCACTTACCGCTGGCAGGTTTTGCTCAAGTCCGATTCGCACAGTCATCTCAATGCCGCCGCCCGCAGTGCCGCCTCGCAATTTGCTCCCAACAAACGCCGGTCTCGTGGTGTCACCCTGGCGATCAATGTCGATCCGATGTCGATGCTTTGAGCGGTGAATTATGTTCTCTCGAATTAAATCCCTCGCACGACACACGGCGGTCTATGGCATGGGCGATCTGCTCGGTCGCGCTGTGTCCATTTTGCTCGTACCCATCTATGCCAGACATCTCACACCTGCTGATAATGGCATTTTGTCCCTGGCATTTGCATTTATCGGATTTAGCGCGGTTTTTTATTCTCTCGGTCTCAATCCCGCGCTGGTCCGCCTCTTATCTGGCAAGGCCGATCTCGGCAAATATCGCGCAGCATTTAGCTCTGCATTTTGGGCACTGTTTGCCACAGGTGTTATTCTGTCGAGTCTGGTCTGGATCAATGCGGAGAGTCTCGCGCATCATCTTTTGGGCAGTTCGGATTACAGTGCGATCTTCGAACTTATTGCCGCCGTTGTCCTTTTGGACGCGCTGTCAGAACCCCTTTTCACGCTTTGTCGCGCCCGACAGCGGTCTTTTCACTATGCGATTGTGCGGGTGATTCAACACACGCTACAACTCGGTCTCACCGCTTATTTTATCGCAGGTCTCGGACGTGGGCCAATCGCGGTTTTTGAAGCCAATCTCATCAGTTCTCTCTTTGCACTTATTGTCATGTTTCCCATTGGACTGCGCTTAATTCGTCCAACTTTTGATATGCGCGCGTTGCGCGAGCTTCTGCGTTTTGGCCTGCCCTTTGTACCTTCAGCTTTTTCCTTCCTCATGATCAGTCTGTCTGACCGCTTTCTGATCCGATTTTTTCTCGATCTCGACGATCTGGGTATTTACGGTATTACGTATAAACTCGGCCTGCCCATCTTTTTTGTGGTTAAAGCGTTTCGCTCGGCCTGGGCACCTGCTGTGCTCGA
>JAPPIE010000099.1:0-22388 GCA_028874765.1 Gemmatimonadota bacterium | reverse complement strand
CCATCTTTTTTGTGGTTAAAGCGTTTCGCTCGGCCTGGGCACCTGCTGTGCTCGACGAGACCGATGATGAAAATACAGAGGAAGAGACGCGGCAGATGTGTGCGCGTGTCACCACGTATTTCACGCTGTTCGGCATTTTTGGCTGTCTGATTTTAGCCACTTTTGCACGCGAAATTATCGTTCTGATTGCCGGTGACAATGCACAGACTTATCTCGAAGGCATACGGGTTGTGCCTATAGTGGGACTGGCATTTTTCTTTCACGGTCTTTATATCATTCTCACTGCAGGTGTATATGCCGAAGGTCGCGCGGGGTCTTTGCCGTTTATTGTGGGGACGGGTGCGTGTGTGAATATCGCGATCAATATTTTTCTTTTGCCCAAAATTGGATTTATTGCCGCTGCTTATAGTACGCTTATCGCGCATGTTTTGATGGCGGTTTTGCTTTATCTCATCGTGCGCCGGTTTTATCCGGTTCCCTACGAGTACGGGCGTTTGGGGAAAATATGTATTGCGGGGGCGGTGGTTTTTGTCGTTTTATCACCTCATCTCCACGATACGTCAATAGAGGGTGTTATTGCGCGTGTCATTTTTGTTGCGGGATATCCCCTTATTCTGTGGGGCTGGCGTTTTTTTACGCCCTAACAAACCGTTGACTTTGGTCTGCAATTCTGTATATTGATTTTTGACAAGGGTCTGCGTGACTGGCGAATGAACGTGGAATCGACCACGGGGAAGCGCAGTGCTCTTTATCCGATAGCCGATCGCCTGGGCTTATGAAAATCCACATAGCCCGGGCTATTTTTGTATCGGGCCAAATACGAGGAGAACATCCATGTCCAGCACCCTTGCCAACTATCTGTCTCAAAATTCCACTCCAAATCCCGGATTTATCGCCTATTTGGCTGCGCTGGAGCAAGTCGCTTCCGTATCGCCCGATGTGGCAAAAAATATTGTGGGCGAGTTGGCCGACCAGCGTTCGAATCTCAAGATGATTGCGAGCGAAAATTATTGTTCTTTGCCCACGCAACTGGCTATGGGCAATTTGCTTACTGACAAATACGCCGAGGGGATTCCCGATCACCGATTTTACGCCGGTTGCGACAATGTAGATGCGATCGAAAGCCAGGCTGCAAAACTGGCGTGCGATCTCTTTGGTGCGGATCACGCTTATGTTCAACCCCATTCGGGTGCAGATGCCAATATGGTCGCTTTTTGGGCGATTCTTTCGGGGCGCGTTCAAGATGTTGCACTCGAAAAAATGGGGAAAAAATCGCCATTTGATCTTTCGACTAAAGCATGGGACGCGCTTCGCACGCAATTGGGCAATCAAAGGCTTCTGGGGCTGGATCTTTCATCCGGGGGACATCTCACGCATGGCTATCGCATCAATGTGTCCGGGCGCATGTTTGAGGCGCATGCATACACGGTGAATAAGGAATCTGGTCTGATTGACTACGATGAAGTCCGCGATCAGGCCAGAGCGGTTAAACCTTTGATTCTTCTATCGGGTTATAGTGCTTATCCGCGCAAAATTAACTTCCGTACTTTCCGGGAGATTGCCGATGAAGTGGGGGCTGTTTTTATGGTGGATATGGCGCATTTTGCCGGGCTGGTTGCTGGCAAAGTTTTCGCGGGCGATTTTGATCCTGTTGCCCATGCCCATGTCGTTACAACGACCACACACAAAACCCTGCGCGGTCCCAGAGGGGGTATGGTTTTGTGTACGGAAGAATTTGCAGAACAGGTCGATAAGGGCTGCCCAATGGTGCTCGGCGGTCCACTGCCTCATGTGATGGCGGCCAAAGCTGTCGCGTTTGAGGAGGCGAGTACGCCCGAATTTCGGGCGTATGCTGCCAGTATTGTCGATAATGCCCGGGTGCTCGCACAGGCGTGTATAGACGCGGGGCTTACAGTTCTTACTGGGGGGACTGACAATCATTTGTTGCAGATTGATGTTACGCCTTTTAATCTCACGGGGCGCCAGGCGGAAACCCTGCTCCGCGATGCCGGGATTACGCTGAATAAAAATACCATTCCCTTTGATCCCAATGGTCCATGGTACACCAGTGGTCTCAGGGTGGGGACACCGGCGCTTACGACGCTTGGTATGGGGGCAGAAGAGATGCGAGAGATCGGCGCGGTCATGGGCAATGTGCTGACCCATGCGCGGCCATTGAGGTTCACGAAGGGCAGAAGTGCGGGCCAGTTTAGCAAGATCCAATACAGAGTCCAGGACGGTGTGCTCGAAGAGGCCCAACAGAGGATCAGTAATCTCCTCGCGCGGTTTCCTGTTTATCCCGAACTCGATTTGGGGTATTTGCAAGAGGTGTTTGGATCCGCAGATTACGCAGATGAACGCAGATAAAAGGCGATTATGGATTGAGATGTGGAAGTGGGGATTGGTGTAGAGGGGACGGATGGGGGCAATAGATGCAGGAGGAACTTGAGCATTTGGTAGGCGAGGTGGTCAGGGAAAGTGTTGGTAAAAATCTCGGCGCGGCAAACATCGTACGAAAATTACGGTGCCTTCGTTGAATTGAAATCCAATCCTATAGTCGCCGATCCGAACGCGGTAATGGTTTCTACCACCACGGAGTTTTCGGACATCACTGATTTCTGTAAGATCGCTTGCTTCCTTGACTTGCTCTATCGCTTCCTTGACGCGCTCTCCAATAGATCGATTTCGGATACGTCTGAGATCTCTTCCAAAACTGTTTCTGAATAAGACTTTCAAAATTCAAGATATCCTTTCTAATATCTCAAATATCTGTTCTTCTGGGACAAGCTTTGTTTTTTCTCCTTCTTTGATTGCATTCACTAGAGCTAAGTCTTCAAGAACTTCCCAAACTTCCTTCAAACCTTTTTCGACGATTTCCTGTGCAGCTTTTTTAGTATAGTCCTGCCGGGCTGCATCATTCGACAACAGCTCCAGATCTATATCGACGTATCGCCACCAAGGAAGCTCCCACTTCTCACTTGTTTTTCCTCCACTCACATCCTCCAGTGCATTTTTGAGCGTGTCATATTTGTCTTTATACTTCTTTTTAGAACAACGGACCCCGAACCAGATGGTGGGGTCGCCTACAATCTCGAGCGAGGTGGATTCACTCAACTGGTAGCATAGGCCCTTATTATCCTGTTTATATGAGCGTTTTTTATCGGGAGGAAAGTATTGAATTTCCGATTTTAGCTCACATTCTATTTTGTCCCATATTTCCTTTCGCAATTCTTTCTCTACTTCACGCATAGCATCTCTCAAATCACGGATAAGAACAAAGTTGTTATCCTCCCGACAAAGTTCCTTTAAATCGCTCATATATTTCCCCCTGCCGTCTGTGCCTGTCAACTCTCGGACAAGCTGTAGGTATTGCGCGACTGCATCCTGCAACGCGGTTTCGTTTTCGTCGCGTTCTTGGCAACTTTCTAACCAAGGAATAAGACCCTCGTAGGAAATGCATTTAATACGTTTGTGGTCAAGATTACCAACGCTATTGTCGGAAGGCTTATGGCCGTCAGGTGTCAGGTACAGCAGTTTTATGTCGCTGTAACCCTGACCTTTCAATGTATGATAACACCTCCATAGTTGCTTATCTTCATCCCCGCGCTTGGGATTGCTTTTGTTTTCAATCGCCATCGCCTTTTTGTTAGCGTTGGTGATTCGGATGTCGATGCCGTCGCACTCCGGCTCGACCTTTACACCACATAGTTCAAAATCCTTTACGTCAACACGTAGCAAGAAGTCCTTCAGGTTCTCTCTGGTTTCATCTCCCGGCTTCTTATAGTCAAGCAGTGTGCAAAGAAACCGTGAATGTAGAGTCTCGTGCAGGTTCCCATTTTTATTTTTAAGCGAAGAGAAGACATTGAAGGGGTCCGGAAGTCCGATCCCATGCCTCTCGTAAAGTTTGGCTGCTTTTGCCAATAGCAACCGATAGTTGTGGTAGTTATCGATCATGTCTCATCCTCTTGGGAATCACCATTGAATCTAACTGTGAGCCTCCTCGGGGTCAAGTCCACAATTCGTTATTACAAATTGCGTGGTAATAGCGTAGTGCATGCAACACCTTTGACTTGCCTCGAACATTTACCGCCCATTGTTCGTGAAAAGTCTCATTTTTGTGGTATTGTATTATACACTGTTAATCACACTCTTTTGGTACCATTAATCACAAAGTCCTGCTGAACATCGAGCATAGGAAATGTCTTTTTCCGAATTTGCTTCAATAATGTCCGATATATTTTTTCATCAATAACCTGAAGGAGATCTGGGGCATCAGTCGGTGCTTTAAAACTATCTGTACCATATCCCACAAATACGCCGCAATGATTGGATAGCACATAGCGATTGTGAAAAGGATGGCCGCCTCTTTCTATTGTTATATTTTGCTTGATCTGCCACAAAAAAATCTTTACAGATTTCCCTATGGGGATTAAGTCTGCGTAGTGCTTTTCAAGTCTATTTTGAATGTAATTTGTTGCTGGAATCCTATTTGAATCTGGGCAGAAATGGATTGTTAGTGTTGATGGAAAAGGATAAAATGGTGGATTATGGTTGTTAGCTAAATCTTCGATAATTTGTTTGTAATTCTGGGTATGAGAACTGTTATCATCGATGCTAAAATATCGATCTAAAAAGTGAATCTCCTTTGAAAGGCGAAGCATTGGCAAAATAGCATTTACGAAATCTCCAGGACTGCGCGTAATTGCAATGCCACTGGGTGTATTCCAAGCTTCTACGGTTCTATCGAGTTCATCAGGATAGTACTTCGGCTCTGTATCTTCAGTCTCATCTGTATCTTCAGTCTCATTGTAATCAGGGCTGACAACAGCAGAAAAAGGCTCTCGACCGTGCTCTTTCTCTGTTTGAATAATCCAAGAAGGATCTGGATCTGGTGAATTATTATAAACCAAACTTTTCCAAACAGTTCCTGGCCGATCTACCAGTTGTTTTTTCGCCATTTCCAGATACCTGTTCTGGCGTTTTTTTTCTTTTTCTTTAGAGGCTTGTTTTTTGATAACCTTATTAGCTTCTACATCCCAACCGCCCGGTGGGAGATCTGCAATCATACGTCCTTGTGACGGATGGCAATGCTCTATGCAATATCGGAACCACTCAGGATCGCGGCATATCTCTGGATCAATAGCAAAAATATTAAGCATGATAAAACAGTTCCGAGTCACGTTCTTCAAAAAAGCCTTCTGGCCATGATTCATCAAAGTCGCCATCATCCGTTACAGTCAGTGGGGTGAATTTAACTCCTTCTGGCGTTGGTCGAACATAAACCACAGACAGATCATCGGGTGTCAATTTGTAACTTGTCTTAACACGGGCACTGGAGGTCTCATGCACACGTCGCAGCAATCGCAACAACAGGTGCTCTGAATGTGTTTCAATGAGCATGGTGCGATAGCTGCTGTTTTTTCTACTATCAGAGAACTCCTCAAAAGCTACTTGAATATCAGGATTACGATTTTGTATTTTTTTCATGTATTCTTCGATAGCTGCTTGAATATCCGGATGATCGCGGTTCTCTCTTATACTTTCAATGAACCTGACGGAAGCCTCTCGAATATCAGGATAATTGCTGCTTTTTAGATCAGCGATGATCTTATTCGCTTCCTCTTGAATATCCGGATGATCGCAGTTTTCTCCCATACTCTCAATGAACTCTTTGAAGGCCACAATCTCGATATCGCTATTTTTTATAAAATCTATAATCCTTTCTAAAGCCACTCGAATAGGATGATCACGGTTGTATTTTATGCAGTCTATAAACACATCACCCAAAGCCACTTGAGCGGCGGGGTGCAAGTGAAGTTCGGGTTGTTCAACTGCAAAAAATCCTCCCGGTGGTTTAGTCAAATAAAATCGCTTAGGATCTGGTCGGCCGCTGTGCAAAGCACCCACCAAAACTGGAATAACTTGGGGAATACCCAGACCAACATCTGCGGAATCCAAGTCGATAGCATTTTCTTTATTATGGAGTTTCATTCTAATTTGGCGGGGTAATTGTTCGAGTGGATCATAAACTTGTTTTTTTAACTCATCAACATTGAAGTCTTTAGAGTTACAAATTTTTTTTAGATTTTTCATGATCTCGCCATCCTCATCAAGCGAGATGATTTCCTGCCGGCTAATACTACATCCCAGTTTCAAAACATCTTGCATATAGCGGTCTATTTTTTTCACCAATTGAGGATCTCTTCCAAGTGTATTCCAGGCCTCTAATCCCTCTGCCCATAGCGATTCTTCGGGCGTTTGTTGCGGGCGATAATCGCGTGGGGGAATTTTTCGCATGGGTCCCAAATATCGTATGTTACGCAATTCTTTGAGTGCAATTTCCGGCAACCGGCGCAGTATGTCAGGATTTATTTTTTTTTGATAATCATCTGCTATTGTCTCCTTAATGTCCGGATGATTAATATTTAGAAACGCAGTATTATTTAATCGCTGCCATTCTGTACCATTTAAGACAATCATATCGCTGGGTTTTTCCTCGGGTTTTTCTTTTAGTAGCCTGAGATGCAACCACTCGGTTCCATTAAGTCCATATCCGTATGACTCAGTATAAACATTATGTTCTTCTGCATTCCAACTTGTTACCACTTCTATCCACGCGGAATCCGGATTGATCACATGTTCCAAAATTCGATTCAAAATTTTCGATTCTTCGGATGTCAGGTCAAATTCAATGCGAATCCGAATTTTCCGATTCAACTCATGAAGATGCACCAGAGAACGAAAACCACCCAAGTCAATATAGTCTCCACCCATGTGTGTGCGATCTGGATCGGCTCCTGCATGTTCACATACTTCGCGCATATAGTGCAACGCCTGTAGTACCGTTGACTTACCCGCGTTGTTTTTGCCAAATAACAAGGTGATGGGGCGGATAGGAACCGTCACGGCATCGCCAATGCCCTTGAAGTTTTCGATGGTGATAGATGTAATAGCCATGCTTTCTCATAAGTTGGTGAAAGCGTTCAGGCTCATCTGAAACGCTTGAAGTTGACAAATTTTTGGAATATCCAACCTTCTGCACTTTGGAATAGGTCGGCCTGTTTTCAAATTTTCAAACAACACATCAGGTTGTCAAGAAATTCTTTCAGGGGACGGGGAAAATAGATTCCCCGTCCCTGATACTGCCGCTACCGCTTATCTTTCGTGATGTCCGACCAATTTTCGACCACCTCGAAAGCCAGCGCAACCACGACAGGCACGCATATCTTTAGCAATGTAAACACAGAATCACCTCCTTTCAGTCTAAGTTTCCAAAAAGTATCGGAGCATCAGTCGTGATGCGATTATCGGTTGGCTCTTCGGCCGCCACCTCCGCCTCGCTTGTTCAGCCGCGGCTTGTGTTTGTTAATTTTAACTCGCTCATGTTCTCGGCGGGTTCTCGATGTGCTTCTGCCATCTGCTGCCTGCCATTCGATGTGGTGAGTCTCGATGGATACGGGTTTGGTTGACCGAAGATGCGTAACTATCCTGCGTGCTATATCTGAAGCTTCGCCGATATAATCCACTCTTCCAGTCAGTTTGCATATAAACCGGTATATCCCAGGGGCGTTGGGAGGGTCTTGTCGGCTGGGTCGTCCTCTACGAAAAATACTCATTGCAATACCTCCTGAATTATGTCCATCAGGACACGAATTTTTGTTGATAACTTGACGCTTCGGCCTGTTGGAGTGTCCATGATCCCCACCTCAGAACATCTCTGTCGCTGTTGTGCCCAGTGTTTAAGCATGTTTCGTGCCACTCTGATCAGGAATTGGATTTTTTCATAAAAATTTCTCTTTTTTTTGATTTTGTACCAATTTTTACGCTTTGAACGCGATAAAGGCGGTGTCTGGCATTTTCGCTAATCAAGCCGAAATGGTGGTAAGAGTAAAATTTATTGTGAGAGCGTAAATTTTTTTATGTTTGTCTTGGAGTATTCTTTCGTAAATCAACATCATTGGGAATCGCTATTTCTTTCTCTCCACATCCTAAATTGCATACACAAACAAAAACGGTGAGCATCTCTCGACACTCACCGTGTAGTAAAGCCAGTTTCGTACTACATCCCAATTTTACGGTACCGTAAAATTAAACAGTAATTTGTGTTTATTGCTCTCGCGAGCAAATTCGCGTTGTACATCATCTCGATCAGATCGTCCAAGTCGTGACCATGTTGTTAAGTCATCAGGCTTGCTTGACGTGTCAAATCCATAGGGGACCAGTATTCCTCCTAAATTGCTGATCAAATAACGGTCATGAAAATCGTCCCATATAAAGACTTCTGCTTTTAAGTTTGACTGCGAAAGCTCTGGGCCAAATTCGTTTCGAAATGTATTCTCCATGTCTTGTTGATCCCATAAGGGAGCATTTTTCCCAGAGCCGCGAACACTTTTGCGGTGTATCTCAACGAGTGGGCGGGGTGATTGTGATGGTCTATTACCTGCTGCTTCAAGCAATTGTATAAAATTAGCATAGTTGCTCTTTGCTGGATCAATATTGGGGTCTATAAACATAATGGATTTAGCATGTTTGAGAATCAGCTTAAGAGCGTCTATATACTGACTGATAGTACGTTCTAACCGAAGCGAGCTATTTGTGGGTTCCCACCACGCGCAGGTAGATTGCGATAGTCTGCTCACACTTTCAACCAACTGATTTCTGCGATAGGTACTTCTAATGGCATCGCTTACTATAATGCCATTCAAAGGCGTGGTTTCATGTGACTCCAACGCCTCGTTGCACCATTCACGATCAGTCTGAGGAGTATGACTTGATGCTGGATCACTTGGTACCAAACGACCAGCATCTATCAAATTTTTCAAAATATGCTTTGTACGGTCGTGCCAGGGTCTTGCATGGGTTGAAAAGAACGCTTGCCATTCGCCATTGCGAAGATTTCGAACGAGCCCTTCACTCAAAAAAACTTCCAGCAATTGTTTAAAATGTACGTCACACAATGCCGGAGAATCATAACAACTCTCATTGAATACATCAGGTGTTACAGCATACTCAGAAAATAAAGCCATTAAGCAAATACCTCTTCTATATCTTCTTCAAAGAAACCGCCCGGCCAGGCTTTTACCAATTCTCCGCGTTCATTAACAGGCATTTCTCGTATGATTGTTTGCGAATCATGCCTTTCGACAAATAGCACGGCAATATCATCGGGGGTTACAGGAAATCGATTTTCTTCAATTCTGTCTTCAAACGTCTCACGCATCCGCCTCATAATCCTCAGTAACAGGTGCTCTGAATGCGTTTCAATGAGTAGAGTGCGATTACTATTTTTACCCATACTTAAGAGATCTTTTATACGCTTTTTACCTAATTCTCTCTGTTTTTTGTTTAACCCCTCGGCAACTATTAGAATATCCTGATGGCTATCTTTTATGAGGTCAATAATCTCATAATAAAAAGCAGGATCATTGGCAGGATCATTGATATTTTTGACGCTTTCAAGTAGATCTTCCTTTCTAAATGTCCGTCCTTTAATATCAAGTAGGTCTTCCTTGCTGTTTTCTATCTTGGAGAGAAGTTTATCTGAATCCTCTTGCAAAGATAGAGAAAAATCAAAGCTATTTTCCATTTTGGAGAGAAATTTATCTGAAGCCTCTTGCAAAGATAGAGAAAAATCAAAACACTCTTGCCCAATTTTTATGCTGTCTATTATGAGGCCGCTAATCTTAGAGGAAATATTATAAAAAGAAGCAGGGTTATTGATATTTTTTTTCTTTTCAAGGAAGTCCGGACTGTTTTGTAGCTTGGAGATAAACTTGGAGTAAAATTTCTTATAGGTCTCGTCTCCGGCTAGAAAAGAATGAGCCCATTCTTGTATGAATTGAGAATCATCTAAAAACAGTTGCTTAGTTTTTATACTGTCAATGAATACATCGCCCAAAGTCACTTGAACAGCAGGATGAATGTGAAGCTCTGGCTGTTCAACTAAAAAAATTCCGTGGCTATCGTCTAATGTCCCCACCACAACGGGAATAATTTGGGCGATACCAACACCAATATCTGAGAGACCAACTTCTATATTCTCATTTTCGTCATGAAGTTTAATCACAGGTTGGCGAGATAATAGCACAAGAGGATCATAAACCTGTTTTTTTAATTCATCAACTTTTATGTCTTCAGAATTGCAAATTTTTTTTAACTTTTCCAAGATTTCACTATTCATATCAAGCGTGATATTTGACTTTTCTTGACTATCAAGTGTGATATCACTGATGGTATATCCAAGTTTCAAAATATCTCTCATATAGCGATTTGTTTCTTTTAGCAATTCCGGATCACGCGCGAGAGTATTCCAAGCTCCAATTCCTTTTTCCCATGAGTTATCAAGCCTTTGGGGCACTTCACGGAATGGCCCCAAATGTCGAATATCGAGATCAAAAGAACTATCACTAGAGGATTCTGCAAGTTCTTGCTGATGCAGTAATTTATACTTAATTATATTTAAATAAAAATCTATAGAATCCTTATGAATATTATTAGTATTCACATATATTTCTGGAGAAAGCTTTGGAAACCCTTTTTTTTCCTTCAAACGGATCAATTCCTCACCACTTGAGCCAAGTATCGTATCGCTGGGGGGGGCTTCTAAGCTACGAGGAGAACTACGAATCAGTTCCTCGTTATTCTTGCTTATTCCCCATAACCAGGAGATATTGCCGTGTCCATCTTTCCAACCTGTTACCACTTCGTTAAATTCATAAGTGGGATATTGGGTATCAAAATCAAAGGTATATTCGAAGCGAATTCGAATTTTTCGGTCCAGATCATGGCCATGTACCAGGGAAGGAAAATCACTAAAGTCAATATTAAAGCCACCGCTCATTGATATATCGCTGGACAATTTACCCTGCCACATTTTGTAGCCATAATGTAGAGCCTGTAACACTGTTGATTTACCCGAACTATTTTTGCCAAATAACAAGGTGAGGGGACGAATGGGAATAGTTACGGCATCGCCGATGCACTTGAAATTTTCAATGACAATAGATGTAAGATGTTGAAATTTATAAGAATTTTCAGTTTTTAATCCTTCTTCAATGAAGCCTTCCAAATACCTTTGATACCCCGGGTCCTTCACGCTGCTAGGAAACAGTTCCTTCACCAGGTTTTTAATATCTAAATTGGCCATGATTTCTCACAAGGTGAAAAAAACGTTCAGGTTTGTCTGAAACGCTTGGGATTGACAAATTTTTGGAATATCCAACTTTCTCCACTTTGAAATGGGCCAGCATACTAATTTTTCACTAACACAGCAGCTTTGTCAAGAAATCTTGTCAGGCGACGGGAGTCCACTCCGCTTTCACGCTTATTATAGCATATTTCGTGCCAATACACGCTAAAATTTGATATTTTTTTTAAAATTTTTCTATTTTCTTTTTTTATCAATTGCTACGCCGTGCTTTTTTGCCCAGTTGGTAAAGGTCTGTGGACTGGGTAATCCCACGAGTTCGGCAGCTTCTTTTTTTGTTTTTGATTCTTTTAAAGCGCAATTAAGATAGTGTTTTGCAACTTCATCAATTAGATCGGGCAGGCTAAAGTCTGCGTCAAGGGGGCGATTCAGGATATCTTTATCTCGTCTCTCAAACGCGGGTAAGAGGGCTTCTTCAATGTCTTGTCGCGTAAGGGTTTCCTCATCTGTCCATACCATTGCGCGTCTAAGCGTATTTTGTAACTCGCGTATATTGCCGGGCCAATGATAATTGAGAAGAAGATTTCTTGCGCCAGCGGAAATTTTTTTGTGTTTGTAGCCGGGTTGCGTTTCATTCTCCTGGTTGATCAGTTTGAGCGAATGGTCAATCAACAAACCCAAATCCCCTGTGCGTTCGCGCAGTGGCGGCAATTTGAGATAGGCCACTGCAATCCGATAGAACAGATCTTCGCGGAAGCGTCCTTCACCAACTTCCTCAATGAGATTTCGATTTGTCGCCGCAACAATGCGTACATCTACTTTTCTGGGTTTGGATTCACCGAGTCGCACGACCTCTCCTTCTTGTAAGACGCGCAATATTTTCACCTATATCTCTTTGGGCAATTCGCCAATTTCATCCAAGAAGATGGTGCCTTTATTTGCCTCTTCAAAGTGGCCTTTGCGATCAGTACGGGCATCTGTGAAGGCATTTTTTTTGTGACCAAACAATTCAGATTCCGCGAGGCCGGGAGGAATCGCACCGCAGTTTACAGTGATAAATGGCCCCTCTTTTCGCGGGCTGGATTCATGAATGGCGCGTGCAAAGAGTTCTTTTCCTGTGCCAGATTCTCCTTCGAATAAGACGGGGATATTTCGCACGGCAGCACGTTTCGATTTTTCGACCACGCGGGCTATGACAGGACTTCTGTATATTATGTCTCCAAAGTTCGCTGATTCTGTGGGTTTTTCTTCGCTCAATGAGCGGAGTTCTGCATCGGGTTTTTGCAAGAGAGTGGGTAAAAATTCTGCGGAAATATCGAAGGGAACAGAGGCTGTTTGAACGCCGTGCGCTCTTGAGGACTCGATCAATTCAGCGGGAAAGCGCGTTTTCGCCAAAATGATCCATACCGCGGCCATTGCCGGCGTGCCAGGGCTGAGGTGAAAGGTCAGTTCTGTTTGATCGCCATATTGATCCAGAGCCTCTTGACAGATGCTTGCGGCAATCTCGTAAATTTCTCCAAAGTGGGTGGGGCTTGAAAGCTGTCGATAAAATAGTTGGTGGGGCGTTGGAGCTCTTTCTTTTATCCAGTTGAGGTAAGGCTTTACACGAGCAGCTTCATAATCTGTAATAAAAAAGACCTCTTCAAATTCGCGCTTTTCCAGTGCCTGGGCGATAGGTCCCACACCTACATCTTCCCCTTCCGAGGCTTGTAAGTCTGTATTGCCGATCCAGCATATCATTATTCGTTTCATGATTTTTTAGACCTGAGAATACAAATAGTTCAACTAAACAATAGCTTCAAATAAAACAGGGGATTGGTGAGTTGTTTTTTGGGGACGGCATTGGCCATCATGCCGCAGATTAGATCGCGCACTTTGTCGTTGTGTGCGGCTTTGTGGATTGTAAAATTGAGCATGGGACGGCATTGGCCCAATTTTTGCATTCGCGTGCTGGTCGCCAATTCATCGCCTATTGCATCCCATAATCGGTCTTCGTATCGCTTCAAAAAAGCTGCTGAATAATTGTCTGCGGCAATGGCTTTTTGTACAGCATTAACGGCAAAACGCGCGGAATACAGTGCATTGCCAATTCCCTCGCCCGTGAAGGGGTCGATCAATCCCGCGGCATCGCCCAAGAGCAATACGCCATTCCCATAACTTTTTCGACGGGTGCTTCCCACTGGTAGATTCCATCCCACCGGGTCTTCTGTAGGACGCGCATTTTTGAACCGATGGGCATAAGGCGAGCGGTTGATTACTTCGCTTAGTGCTACTTTCAAATCCACACGTCGCTTCTTCAATACATCGTGACGCATGCCAATACCCACATTTGCCGTCCCGTTCTCCAGCGGGAAAATCCAGAAATAACCCGGCAAGACTTCATCCACAAAATGCAACTCGATTTGATCCCCCAGACCCGCCACATTTTCGTAATAACGCCGAATTGCTACGACCCAATGCACGGATTCATGGGCGTATAATCCCGCTTTGCGCGCGACCATTGAATTAAAACCATCGCAGCCGAGTACGACGCGACCATGTATTTCGCGTTCTCGGCCATCCACCACGCCACGCACGCCTACAATTTGCTCGTTTTCTCGTATCAGGTTTTTAACGGCAAATCCCTCATAACAGGTGTTCGCAACTTTTTGAGCTTCTTGGAAGAGAAAATTATCCAGTACCTCGCGCCGGATCACAAATCCTTCCATTGGCAGTATTTTGCCCGTGGCCTGATCCCGGTGGTCATACCGTCGCAGATCCACGCGTGCATCCACATGATTCGGGCTGCCAAATACGACTTCTCGAATGGTCGCGCCAGGCAATCGCGCGATCTGGTCGAACAAATCGAGTTCGTGCAAAATCGACACGACTTTGCCCGATAGCGCATCGCCACAGATTTTATCCCGAGGGAATCGCGCTTTATCTACCAGACAGACATTGAGTCCCGCGCGATGGGCGTATAACGCCGCTGTCGCGCCTGCCGGTCCTGCGCCAACAATGATCATGTCGTATAGCTCAGTCATATATCTCCCACATCTGAATTGCTATTGAAATCATCATATATTATCGTTTAGTACGGACAAGGCTTCGACATTCCATATAGTAACGCTTTTCGTCTGCGTGTCCAATGGATATGGATTTGCGGGGATATGCGCCGTAGCGGACAATGGATTCGAAGACGCTGTCCTTTGAAATGGGAGGCATGTAAAAACCGAGGGCGTCGGGTTTGTTGCCGAGGTCGTCGATTACGTCTTCGCCGTGGATGAATCCGACTTCGGCTTCGGTATTTTCTCGCGTGAACAGGTCGAGCGCGGCTTCCATTGTTTCGGGTATGGTTCTTTGAGATGGTTCTTCGATTACAAGTATGCCCTGGTCTCCCGCGGCGCGATAGGGGAGGCAATGGGTGGATGCAGATGATAGGGCTGCGGTGCGACGATGTTGCGCGTCGGGGGATGAGACTTTTTCCAGGCGTGCCCGGGTGCCCGATGTGTTGAGCAGTGTGACGAGGGTGTTGCAGGTAGCCTTTGGATCAACGCGGGTGATCAGTCTGTGGATTGGCTCTATATCTATCGCGTCGTCGTGCAGATTGATCAGTTCGACCATGGCGTGTCTGGCCGGATGTTGTGCTGACCTGTTGTTGCGTGTTGATTTGGTTTTTTCCCACGCTTTTTGCGCGGCGGCAAATGAGTGGTTGCCATCGCCCATGGCGTAGAGGAGTGTTTCGTTCTCGACGCCGTACTTCTGATAGATGTAATCGGGTTCAATGCGTTTGGCGAGTTTTTGGGCAATGCGTGCAATGTCTTTTTTATTATCGATTAAGTGATATTTGAGTTGTCCTCCATTCATCATGAGTTCGAAATCGACGATCTTGGGATGGTTTTCGTCAAAGAGGGGTTCGATAATTTCTTTTTTGGGATCGTCGATAAGTACTAAAATATGGGGCGATTCGAGGGAGGCGTTGCCCCGAACTTCAAAACGCGCTTCGAGATTTTTGGGATAGGTGCCCTCGGTTGTGCGGATGAGGGTTTTGGACTGGCTGCGGCTGTCGTAATGCTCGAGGTCGAGGGTTACGACGAGTCCTTTGCGCGATTTTCCAGAAGGCAAAACGCGGTCAACGAGCAAAAAGCCTTCGGTTTCGTCGCGAAAAATGCCATCGGTGACAAAGTGTTTCATGTTGTTGTGTACGCTGGCAATGCGTTCTTCGTGTTCGTCGTCGTAGAGATAGACTTCGGGATAGATGAGGTCCAGGGTTGATGGCGTGTCTCCTACGATGCTTTTGACTTCTTCCCAATACGATATGTCGTGTACATACTGGTCACAGGCAATGACTGCCCATTTGCTACAGTCGATTTCGGGATTTGGGAGCAAAATTTTGGGTACGCCGAGCGCGATGTTGTCAAAAAACATGGTGTTTTCCTCTGCAAAATGCAACCACTGTCAGAATCAGGATTGTCAGGATGAAAGGATGAACAGGATACCACCCAACCCCCCAAATCTATCCGTAGATGAACGCGGTACAGGTGGATAATCTGGACGTCATAGCCCTGGCAATTCTTTTATTATTCCCGCTTAATTTAATGCTTTATCTCATAGTCTGCAAACACATACACTGCGAAAGGAGAAATTTATGGCGAGAAGACCCAATGTGTTGTGGCTGATGTCGGATCAGCACAATGCCAATTGCACGGGATTTGCAGCGCATCCAAATGTCAGGACCCCGAATATGGACCGCATTGCGGATGAGGGGGTGGTGTTTACACGCGCTTTTTGCAATAATCCGATTTGTTCGCCGTCGCGGATCTGTTTTATGACCGGGCAGTATTGCCATACGCATCGGATGTTTGGCAATGATCATTCGGAGATTCCCGAGGCGAATCCCAATACGCTGGCGTGTCAGTTTCGGAGATACGGGTATCAAACGGCTGTGATTGGCAAGGCGCACATGGTTCGGCGTTGGGATGAAGATGGTTTTGAGCGCATCAGATATACGGATTTGTGCGATGCGACGCATTTGGATCCGACCGAAACGCACTATTTTAAGTATTTGGAAGATCTGGGGTTGTCAGATTTTTATGAAGAAGGCTCGGCCAGACCCGGGCAGGAATATACAATGGATGGCAGTGCGCCAGCCAAATTGCCGTATCAGCATTCGATTGAGCATTATACGGGCAATGAGTCGCTGGCATTTTTGAAGGAGCGAGACGATGAGCGGCCTTTCTTTCTACACATGAGTTTTCAAAGGCCCCATGCACCGATCGCGCCTGCGGCAGAGCATTTTGATATGTACAATCCCGATGAGATGGTGTTGCCCGATAGTGCGGTTGATTATTTTGAGCGTCGCTTTGCCAGCAAGCCCGAGTTTATGCAAGAGCGTTTGGCCGATGGGTGTGGGTATCCGCTGGCCGATCCAAATCCCGATCGTTTGAAGCGCTGTTTGGCGAGTTATTACGCGCTGATTACGGCGATTGATTCCGAGATTGGGCGGGTGCTGGATTATCTGGACGAGGTGGGAGAGTTGGAGAATACCGTGGTGTTGTATTGCGCGGATCACGGGGATTTTGCGGGTGATCACGGGTTGTTTCACAAGAATTTTGGGATTTACGATTCGATTCACCGCATTCCTTTTGTATTGCGCTATCCGGGTGGTCCATCGGGCGCGACATGTGATGAGATTGTAGAATCGGTCGATTGGTATCCCACACTGTGTCGGCTCTGCGATATTCCCATTCCCGATGGGCGCGATGGGCGCGATCTGGTTCCGGTTGTGAATGGCAGGGCAGATGGCAAAGACGCGGCGTTTTGCGAGTGGGATTGGGGTAATCCCGGAGGCAAGGTATCGGCGATTCGCACGCGCGATTTTCGGCTGGTGTTTTACGGGAGCCTGGATGAGGGAGAGTTGTACGATCACCGCAGTGATCCGGGTGAGATCGAAAATGTTTGGGCTGGTCCAGAATATGCAGATGTGCGTTTTGATTTGCTCGCACAATTGATGCGGTTCACGTTGCAATATCGAACCGATACGGGGCGGTCGAGTCACGAGAAGGGTTTGAACAAGCGGTTTGCGCCGACAAATCTGGTTCACAAAGGCAGGCGGTATTGGCGCGATTTGAAAGAGGCATATACAAAGGAGACAGTTTGGCCGCCGGGGTGATTGGCGAATCAATGCATAGTAGGGGCGGTGCCCCTGTGCCCGCCCGGGGAGTAAGGCGGAATTCCTTGGCTTTGTTAATTACGCTCTACGTTCCGTGAAAGCCAAGACAACGATCAAGCCGATAAAGAGGCCGGGGATAACAGAGAAACCCGCTTTCAGGCCAGCGCTGTCTCCGATGACGCCCATGATATAGGGGATGAGGCCAAATCCGGCAATGCCAAAGCAGGCGAGTACGACAAAGAGCATGGTGGTGTCAAAGGACAGGTGTTCCGCGGCTTCGGCGAGTATGGTGGGCCAGAAGCAGGCGGTTGCAAATCCAGCGAAAAGGAGCAGGATGTAAAATCCGATCAGGTTTTCGGAGAAGGGAATGCCGCTGCTGACGACGACACCGAGGATAGCGGAACCGAGCATCAGGGTTTTCAGGCGAATCATCTGGGACAGTTTTGCGGAAAGCAAGCGGCCCAGTGCCATTGTGATCGCAAAGAGGACAACTGCGATTGCACCGGCGCGGGGCATGTCTTGTAGATAGGTTTCCACATAGCTGCGGCTCCAGAATGTGAATGCCGCTTCGACACCTGCACCCAAAAATATGGCAATGGCAAAGAGCCAAAATTTGGGCGTTTTGAGAATTTGTGCAATCAGGTGTTTGGATGATTGCTGATCTGCTACGGGTATGGGAAAACGCGACAGGTGGAACAAGACGCCCATGAAAAGCGCACCTGCTGCAGCGATGCGAAACACGAGCCGCCAGGAATATCCGAGGGTCAGGAGTTCGCCAAAGAGGAGTGCGGAGACCATGACGCCGACAGGGTAAAAGGCGTTGGTGATGTTGAGGTATTTGCCCGAGTCTTTGGGGTGAATGTCGATGACGAGGGGATTGATGAGGGCTTCGGTGAATCCACCGCCGATGCCAGTGACCATGAGGGATAGGATGAGCAGGGGATAGCTGTCGGCATAGCTGATCATGAGAAGGCCGATGGCGAGGAGATATTGTCCCCAGATCACAAAATGTTTTTTGCCCCATTTGCGCGCGAGGATGCCGGACAGGATTAAGACGACGAGCAAGAGACATGTTCGCGCGGTTTCCAGACCGCCGCTTTCAGAGAGGGAGATGGACAAGGCTCTGGATATTTCAGGCAGGCATATTGGGGTGACGACACCGCTGGTGGCAAACATCATAAACCCGCCCCAGCAGGCCAAATCGAGTCTGGTGAGTTCGGTTTTCATAGACACCGCTATTCCAGATAATCCATTTCGGGGCGCAAGTCCCAGCGGACCGTATCTGCGGGTTTGGTGTGGCGTGCCCATGCCGAGAGGATGCGGGTGTCCCTATTTCGGGCGGCGAGTTGAGATGCGATGGCGTCGGGATTCCAGCCATTGAGGATGCGGGCGGTAAAATTGTTGATCAGGTTTTGACAGGACGGGTCGTTTGCGCGGTCGTGCAATTCGTTGGGGTCTTCTTTCAGGTTGAAGAGTTGACAGGGTTGATTGTGGTAGTAATTATATTTCCATTCGTCCTGCCGAATCATGCGCTGGTACACACCTTTGGAAGGAAAGGGTCCGCCCCCGCCTGCGCTGTCCTGACAAAATTCGGAGAAGACGAGATTGTCCCAGGATGTGTTTTCGCCGCGCATAAGCGGCAGGAGTGAACGCCCGCGAGAGTGGGGGAGTTCGGGACATTGCAGGGCGTCGATCATGGTGGCGTTGAGATCGACAGAAGAGATGACGTTGTCAAAGTGCTTGCCTTCGGGCAGGTGACCGGGCCAGGAGAGGATGGCGGGTACTTTGGCGGAGTGCTCGTAAAAGGTTTGTTTCCACCACAGGCCGTGTTCGCCAGCTTGTTCGCCGTGGTCTGACATGTAAATGACGAGGGTGTTTTCGATCAAATCGTTTTGGCGGAGGGCTGTGAGGATCTGCCCGATCATGTGATCCATGCGGTCAACGAGTGCCCAGTATGCCGTGCGTGCGCGGTGGATTTCGGCTTCTGTGACGGTTGTAATACCGCAGCGTTCGCGCCATTGTTTGATGTGGGGATGCAGGTTGTCGGAGAAGGGGACTGAGATAGTGGGGGGCGGTACGCGACCATCGTAGCGTTCGTAGTCAGCGCGGCGCGCGACAAATGGCTGGTGGGGGAGCATATACCCAACGGTTAGAGAGAAGGGTTCTGCGGGTTGTCCTGCGCGTTTTTTTACGCCCAGGCGGTCGAGATATGCGACGGTTGCCGCGGTTACGTCTTCATCGTGTACCTGATACGCGCTTTGTCCAATACCCGATTTCGTCAGGCTGACGCGGGCGGGACCTGCTGTGCCCGAGAGCATTCCGTGGTTGACGCCGCCACCACCGGGATGATTGGGGCCGTGATCGCCTACGAGGCGCTGGGCATATCCGTGTAGCTGATCGGGTCCATTGGAATGCATGCGTCCGACGAGCACGGGATCATAACCGCCTGCGCCCATGGCATGGGCAAATGTGGGAATGCTCGAGTTGAGTATGTGGGAGTTTGTCCACACTTCGTTTTCAAAGGGATAGCGCCCCGATAACATGGACATGCGCGAGGGTACGCATATCGGTGAGGGGCAGTAGCAGTTTTCAAATACAACACCATTTGCCGCGAGGCTGTCGAGATGGGGGGTTTGTACGACTTTGTCGCCATAACAGCCCGTCACATAAGGGTCGTGCTGGTCAGAGTGGATGTATAGCAGGTTGGGTTTTGAATGTGCCATTATGTGTCCTGTTTTTTAGTTATGGATGCAGGTTGGATTTATGCTGTTGTTATTGACTACCCGAGATAGGGTAAAGGGTTAGTCTCGCTCTCTTCCCCGCGCCTTCATCGGAAACAATTAGCGTGCCGTCCGCAGCAAAGGCAATACCTTCAACCTGACGATGCCATTGAGCGGGAAACTCTCTGACTGCAACGACCTTGCCCCCTGGGGTGATCTCCGCGATGGCGCCCTGACGAGCAGCTATGATAAAGTAATTTCCCGATATTGGGTGTCGCTCGATTCCCGAAGGCTGGAAATTTTTTTCTTTGATGTGCCGGGCGAATTCATCCACGGGTATTGCGATATGTGCATCTTTTCTTAACCGTTTCTCGTCAATTGACCAATGATATACTGCCAACCTTCCCTCCATGTCTGCGCTGCGAGCGCCCTTGCACATCAGTAAGAGTGCCCGCTTGCTCTCGTCATACGCCAGGCCCTCTATTTCGCAATCTCTGCCGACGCCAGTCGTATAGACATTGAAGAGAACAGATTCGCCAGCAGTTCCCTCGCGACACTCGTACAGTCGCCCTGAACTCGTGACCAGATAGATCTGGTCGTCAATTGTTGCAATGCCCTCGAAATCACTGGCAACCGGGTTCTTCATGTCCGATAGCTGGAATGATTTTGCGATTGACCCATTTTGATAATCGATCTCAAAAATGGCCCCTCTTTCATCATTGTGCGCCAGGAGCCGGTTGTCTCTGGTCATTGCCAAACCAGAGATCTCCTCAAGATGCTCGGACAGCTTCCATTGCGTTGCGGTCTCTTCATTTAGTGTATAGCTTTCGAGATATATTTTCTTTTGTACTACTGCTATCGCGTCCGCCAAAGGAGGGGCGGTCGAAGTATCTGTATCAGTGTCTGACGGATTTCTATTAAAATCTGAGGATGAATCCTCTTCATAGTCTAATACAGCCATTGTGTCTGCCAAGAGGCGGACGGTCGAAGTATCTGAAGCGGTCTCCATTGTGTCCACCAAAGGGCGGACGATCGGAGTCTCAGGATCTGCGTTTGACGAATTCCCACTAAAGTTTGAAGATGGATCTTTTCCAAAGCCCATCGACAACAGGTAGAGCAAAATGCCAAAACCAAGGAAGCCCAGCAGGTATTTATCTGTGTGATTCTTCATTTGTCTAAACTCTTGTCAGCGTTGCGTTTTTGATACTTTTTTTGCTTTGTTCAATATCCTGGATGAGGATAGGCAGATCGACGGATTGTTTTAACAAAACATCATACACAACGATGGCCGTTCCATCCTCTTTCTCGATCACATCTGCTACTTGCCACTGTTTGGTCCCGGATTTCAGGATTTGCGCTGTTGCTTTTTGCGCTGTTTCGACCTTCGTTGTGTGTACTTCAATCCGGGCATCATAGGAATTCCCGGTGGCCTTTGTTCCAGAGGTCTGGGCCGAGTGATCGTGTGAAACAATTCTCCAGCCGGATAATACGGGTGGCTGCGCGCCATAATTGATTTTCCACACGCCCAGTGTTATGGTGACGAAAGCCAACGATGCGAGGTAGGCCACAGTCGTAAGCTGGGTGCCGGCCGCCAGCCCTATCCCGATGACCATAAACATGTACACGCCCTCTATGGTCGATTTGAGTGAGAGCCGAAAGGTGACGGCGGCCACGATACCCGCCAGACTGAACGCAAGGGCAAGACTACCCTTCACCAAAAAAACAACCAGTGAGATGGCGACAGGTATCACCAGCAGAGTTTGTATAAAGGATTGGCTGTATTTCTTAGCCGAATGCGTCCAGGCATATACCCAGGTAATTGGGAGGGTAACCGCGAAGGCGAGTACCAAAGCGACTACAACTGGAATCGTGTGTTCCGGATCGGCGAGCCGGTTTACCCCTTCTTGGATGTTTCCAAGCGGAACGGCCGGATCGGCCCCGGAGTCAAGAGATGATCCTACAAAGATGCGTTCGCGCTCCTGGGCGACGTAATAGAGAATTTCGGGGAATATGTGAAAAATTGCGTTGAGAATCAAAAGCCACGTGATATAGTAAATGGCGAGACGTATGATGATGTTGTTGAGCATCGCATCCTCCCTTATGAGCTAAAACATAAAACCAGCGCGCAGATATACGCCCGTCAGGTCATCGCCTTTTACGATTGCCGCGCTAAAGGTCTGCTGGCGCTTGAGAAAAGACAGCCAGATTCCACCTCCGATACTGGTGTGCCATTTATCGGCATTGTCCGGATCTTTGTCATAAATTACCCGGCCGGCATCAGCCGTACCGAATAATCCGAATTCTCCCGACACCAGCAGCTTGATTTTGGTCAGAACCAGTCGCAGTTCGGAATTTCCATACAGCGCAGTTT
>JAPPIE010000270.1 GCA_028874765.1 Gemmatimonadota bacterium | reverse complement strand
AAACAGTAATTTATGCAAGTCTTATGTGGTCTGTGAACGGATGATTTTAGTTGATTCACTGCCCATATTGCCTTGAGCAATGTGCCACCATGCTAAAGCAACCCCCTATAAATTCTATGCGCTTCGCCATGCGACCCAACGCTAAAGCTATTGGGTTTTACGCGCAGTTTCTGATAAGTAAATAAAACAAGACAAATATGGGGAAATCCGATTTCGGATTGTACAGACGAAAATTGTACGTCGCGGTGTCTTGCATATTGGGGCGGTGTTCGGTATAATTTACTTTTATGAAAATTGATATTCGCTCTCTTAAATCGTCTGAGGTGTTTCGGCTTCGGTATTTGCCGTTTTCCCGGAAAGAAACGCAGCGGCGGCGGTTTATGCTACAGGAATCCGGCAGGCTCATTTTTTTTGTGGCATGGCGGGGCAATTTGCCGGTGGCTCAGGTGTTGCTCAATTGGGAAGGTGGCGATGCTGCTGGCGTGCCGCCGCAAGTGCGACCATGGCCCGAGGTGTCGTCGCTTTTTGTGCATCCAGATTATCGGCGGATGGGTATTGCGTCGCGGTTGTTAGATGTGTGTGAGCGGATTACTTTTCAGCGGGGCTATGAGAATATTGGTCTGTGCGTTTACGTGAAGAATCATCCGGCGCTGAATTTGTACGCGCGCCGCGGGTACAGAGATGCGGGATGGGAACCGTATTTGGCACGGGGTGTTTATACGGATGCCAATGGCGGGCAGAGCAACTGGCGAGAGTTGCGTATTTATTTGCTTAAATCACTCAGGGAAAAAAATGAATCCAGATCCTTTTGTTCAGTTTGAGATGTGGTTTGAAGAGGCGAGAGCTTCGGAGCCGACACTGCCGGAGGCCGTGGCTCTGGCTACGGCGACGCGCGATGGAAAGCCTTCGGTGCGTATGGTGCTGGTGAAGCAGTGCGACCGGGATGGATTTGTGTTTTTTACAAATCTGGAGAGTCGCAAGGCCGATGAGTTGGCGGAGAATCCCAGAGCCGCTTTGCTGTTTCACTGGAAATCGCTGGTCAGGCAGGTGCGTATTGAGGGACGGGTTGAGGCTGTTTCGGACGCGGTGTCCAGGGCGTATTTTGATTCGCGTCCCCGAGGTAGTCGTTTGAGTGCCTGGGCCTCACCTCAAAGCGAGACTATTCCCGACCGGGCGTTTTTGGAAGGTCGCGTGGCAGAATTGGAACGAAAATATCCGGGAGAGGATGTGCCGCTGCCGGAGTTTTGGGGGGGCTATCGGGTGGTTCCCGATCAGTTTGAATTTTGGGTGAATAGGGATGATCGGTTGCACGATCGGTTTTTGTATGTTCGGCAAGGTGATGGCGCGTGGAAGCGCGCTTTGCTGGCGCCCTGAGAATTAGAAATTAGAAATTAAGAATTAAAAATTGGGGAGCGGTGTACAAGTGGTCGTAGTCCAGACCAGTTCATTAAGGATAGGAATTACAATGACGAAACTCAGTGTGAATTTGAATCGGGTGGCGCTCTTGCGGAATAGCCGGCCGCTTACTTTTCCCAGTGTGACAAGGGCGGCGCAGGTGTGTATTGATGCGGGGGCACATGGGATTACGGTGCATCCCCGGCCCGATGAGCGGCATATTCGCAGGACGGATGTTTATGAGCTGAAAGAGGTGATTTCAGGGGTGGAGTACAATATTGAGGGCAATCCCTTTCCCGATTTTATGGATATGGTGCGGGATGTGGTGCCAGATCAGTGTACGCTGGTGCCGGATGAACCCGATCAGAGTACGTCCGATCACGGTTGGGATTTGAGGCGGGATGGCGAGCGGCTTGTGCCGATTATTGCGGAGTTGAAAGGTCTGGGTATTCGGGTTTCTCTGTTTATGGATCCGGTGCCAGAGGATATGGCTCTGGCAAAGGCTCTGGGTGCGGATCGCGTTGAGCTTTATACGGAATCTTACGCTTCTGCTTGTGACGGGGGCGATGTAGGGCCTGTTTTTCGGCAGTACGCGGATTCGGCTCGCGCAGCACAAGATGCGGGGCTGGGGGTTAATGCAGGGCATGATCTCAATCTCGATAATTTGGGTGAGTTTGTGACGATTCCCGGGATTCTCGAGGTGTCTATTGGTCACGCGCTGATCGCAGATACTGTTTTTATGGGGTTGGAGAATACGGTGAAGGCGTATTTGAAGGTGTTGGGGTATGGGTGACCTACGATGACATTGTGGTTTGTTGTAGGGACAACCCCCTGTGGTTGTCTTGCGACCCCCTGTGGTCGCCCGCTGACCGCTAATAATTGACAAAGCGATTTCATTTGTTTATTATTGCACGTTGGGCCAGTTAGTTAGTGAAGTATTATAAAGAAAGGATTATCCAACGCGATGAATGTGCAGGTGACCGAGTCGGGGACGTGGCGTAGAACATTGGAGATTGAAGCCCCGGCGTCAGATGTGGATAAGCGTCTCAATGACGCTTACAGGAAGTATAGCAAGACCCTTAATTTGCCGGGTTTTCGCAAGGGTAAAATTCCCCTGAGTGTTATTAAACGGCAATTTGGGCCGGCTATCCAGGGCGAGGTTGTCCAGGAGATGGTCGAGGAATTTTACCGGGAGGCGAGCGAAGCCGAAGGGATTCAACCCGTTTCTCAGGCGAGTATTGACGATATCAATTTTGAAGAGGGACAGCCTCTGGTGTTCAAGGCTTCTGTCGATGTCCGTCCAGAGATAACCGTGGAGACCTATAAGGGGCTGAAGGTGACGCGCCCCGTGTTTGCAGTTGAAGACGAGCATGTTGACAGTCGGCTGCGGTATATGCAAGAGGAGAGTGCGACCGAGCAAGTCGTGGAGCGCGCTGCCGATCTCGACGATGTGGTTTTTGCCGATGTCGAAGAGCTCGATGAGGGCGGCAGTCCCGTGGCCGATCACAGGTCAGAAGATCAATCGATTCGGTTGTTTAAGACGGAAGACGATAAGCCGACTGATTTGGCAGAGCAATTGATGGGCATTTCGGCCGGTGAGTCCCGTGAGGTTAAAATTACGCGGCCCGTTCAGGATGAGCACGATCACGAGGATTGCGACCACGATCACGATGACCACGATCATGGGGATCAAGACGAAGGACCGAAAGAAGAGACTGTGATGTTTCGCGTGATGGCGAAAGAAATACGCGAGCGCGAGTTGCCCGAGTTGGATGACGAGTTGGCTCAGGATGTCGGCGGTGTGGAGACGTTGGACGAACTCAAGACGCAGATTCGCAATGAGATGCAGGCGCAGTACGATCAAATGATTCGCCAGCGCGTTGAGGAAAATTTGATGGATGCGCTAATTGAGGATAATCCTTTTGAGGTTCCCGATAGCATGGTCGAAAACTATCTCGATGGTATGATTGAGTCGTACAAGCGGGAGCAAGCGGGTCACGATCAGGGGATTGACGAAGATGCGCTTCGCGAAGAAGGGCGCGATCAAGCCGAGCGCGGTGTTAAACGCTTTTTGTTGCTGGATGCTGTTGCCGATCAGGAAGATATTGAGGTGACGGATGACGATCTGGACAAGCACCTCGAAGAGATGTCGCAACGACACAATATTGAGGGGCCGCGTCTGCGTCAGATTTTGAGCCGAACCGAACAACTCGATCAGATTGAGTCGGAGATTAAAACGCAGAAGACGTTTGATTTTCTCATCGATAACGCAGATGTCGAAGATGTTGAGGAAATTGAAGGCGAATAGTTTTTTCATTTAAACAATAAAACGGAGTTTAATGTGGCTCTGGTTCCTACAGTTCTTGAACAAACAGGGCGTGGCGAGCGCGCTTATGACATTTTTTCGCGGCTGTTGCGCGATAATATTATTTTTATTGGTACGCCGATTAACGATACGATTGCCAATCTGGTGATTGCTCAGATGTTGTTTTGCACGTCTGAAACACCCGAGAAGCCTATTCGGCTGTATATCAATTCTCCCGGCGGTAGTATTACGGCGGGTTTGGCGATTTACGATACGATGCAATACGTGCCCAACGATGTTGAAACGGTTTGTGTGGGTCAGGCTTTTTCGCTGGGCGCGGTGCTTCTTGCAGGGGGTACAAAGGGGCAGCGCCGCGCATTGCCAAATTCTCGCATTTTGCTGCATCAACCCATTGGTGGCGCAGGCGGTCAGGCTTCGGATATCGAGCGACATGCCGAAGAGATTTTGCAATATCGCGACCGTTTGAACGCCATTTTATCCGAATGTACAGGTCAGGGTATTGAGCGCATAGAAAGGGATGCGGACCGCGATTTCTTTATGTCGGCTGATGAGGCAAAGGATTATGGCTTGATTGACGAAGTGCTCATTCCCGATCAAAATTCTAACCCCGATATCGACGAAGCCTTGTTATGAGGAGTGGGGCGTTATGAAACGACGGACTTCCAGAACAGAAATTCGCTGTTCTTTTTGTGGTAAGAGTGCCGATCAGGTCGATAAGATCGTCACTGGCCCGAGCGTGAATATTTGCAGTGAGTGTATCAAGCTGTGCAATGAGGTTTTGCGAGAGGACGATCTCAAAAAGCCCGTGACGCTTCACAAAGGGTTGCCCAAGCCGCAGGAGATTAAGGCCCGTCTCGACGATTATGTGATTGGTCAAGAGCGCGCCAAGCGCGTTCTTTCGGTTGCGGTGTATAATCACTACAAGCGCATTCGGTCCAATCAGTCTGCGGATGATGTCGAACTCGATAAGAGCAATATTTTGCTTATGGGGCCTACGGGTACTGGCAAGACGCTTTTGGCGCAAACACTGGCGCGCATTTTACAGGTTCCATTTTCAATTGCAGATGCCACTATTTTGACCGAAGCGGGATATGTTGGCGAAGATGTTGAGAATATCCTGGTGCGTCTGCTTCAGGCGGCGGATTACGACGTGGCGCAGGCAGAGATGGGTATTTTGTATTTGGACGAGGTCGATAAAATTTCTCGAAAGTCGGCCAATCCGTCTATTACGCGCGATGTGTCTGGGGAAGGTGTTCAGCAGGCTTTGTTGAAAATTCTGGAAGGTACGGTGGCGAGTATTCCGCCCAAGGGGGGGCGCAAGCATCCCGAGCAACCCCTGATTCAGCTCAATACAAAAAATATTCTGTTTATCTGTGGCGGTGCATTTGACGGTTTGGAAAGCGTTATTAGCACCCGTATCGGCAAGAAGACCATTGGTTTTGGGTCCGATTCGAACGATTTGGAAGAGCAAAATACCGGTGAGATTTTCCAGCATGCCGAGCCGGAAGATTTGATAAAGTACGGTTTGATTCCAGAACTGGTTGGGCGAATGCCCGTAATGTGTGCGTTGGGTAATCTGGACGAGGCTGCACTGTTGCAGATTTTGACGGAACCGCAAAATGCGATTACTAAGCAATATCAAAAGTTGTTTGAGCTCGATGGGGTTGAGCTGACTTTTGAGGATGACGCGCTGCGCGAGGTTGTTCGCATTACGCAGGAAAAGGGTACAGGTGCGCGCGGGTTGCGGTCCGTTCTCGAAGTCGTTATGACGGATTTGATGTACGATATACCCACCAATGAGGACCTGACCGAGGTCACAGTGACCTGCGATATGGTTCAAAACCGCAACAAGCCGCGTATTGAAGTTCTCGAATCGACCCAAAAACGCGCTTAAAGAGATAGATATTTCCCAAAGATGGGGAACCGGGGCCGAATTGGACCCCGGTTTTCGTTTGTGTGAAAGCTAATCATGCAATTCCATTCTGCCGAATTTGTTACGAGTGTTGGTTTTTTGAGGCAGTTGCCCCGCGATGGGATGGCTGAGATTGCATTTGCGGGACGTTCCAATGTGGGCAAGTCGTCGTTGCTCAATCGGCTGTTCAATCGGAAAAATTTGGCGAAGACCAGTGGCACGCCCGGGAAGACGCGAACGCTGAATTTTTACCGTGTAAACCAGGCGTATTATTTTGTCGATTTGCCCGGTTATGGCTATGCAAAGCGCAGTTGGGAAGAGCGTCAGACGTGGGGAAAGCTGATTGAGGGGTATGTGCGGGATCGGCCTTCAATCAGGGGTTTTGTTCAGTTAATTGATGCGAGGCACGATCCGAGCCGAGATGATTTGCTGATGATTGACTGGCTGGTACACGGCAACAAGCCGTTTTTGGTGGTTGCCACCAAGGCCGATAAGCTGTCGGGTCATAAGCTCAAAAGTCGGTTGGATCAAACGCGACGCATGCTCGCTCTGCACGGGGATATTGATCTGTTGCCGTTTTCCGCTACGACGGGTCGCGGCAAGGACGCGGTTTGGCGATGGATTGGAGAGGTGCTGAATGCTTGACTATCGGGTAAAGAATGTCGAGGAGATTCCCACGCCTGCGCTGTTGGTTTACAAGGAGGCGGTGGCGCATAATATTCGCGCGATTGGAGATATGATGGGGGGGTATGCGCGTCTGCGTCCGCATATCAAGACGCATAAGATGTCGCAGATTGCGCGTATGGAGATGGATGAGGGAATAGATAAATTTAAGTGTGCAACGCCCAAAGAGGCGGCGATGCTCGTTGCGATTGGTGCGACCGATGTGTTGATTTCTTATCATATCGTGGGGGCAAATATCGGGCGCGTGGTGGATTTGAAGCGGTTGTATCCCGATACCGACTTGAAAGTTATTGCGGATGATGCGGATAATATTCAGGCTTTATCCGATGCTTGCACATCGGCGGATGTACGTATAGGTGTTATGGTGGATGTCAATACGGGGATGAATCGCACGGGGGCATTGCCCGGCGCGCCTTCGCTGGCGCTGGCGCAGCAGATTGCACAGTCGCCGGGGTTGTGTTTTGCGGGTTTGCATGTGTATGATGGGCATGTGGGTGATTTCGATGGGGATATGCGTCAGAAGACGGCGATTGAGTCGATTGAGCGGGCTGTTGAGACCCGAGGTCTGATAGAACGTTCTGGGATTGAGATGAAAAAAATGGTGGCTTCGGGGTCGCCGGGCTTTGAGCATACGCAACGGGTGGATGGGGTGGATGAGGTTTCGCCGGGTACGTGGATTTTTTGGGATATGGGGTATGGTGACAAGTTGCAGGGTCCCTTTGAATGGGCGGCGCTGGTTTTGTCCAGTGTGATCAGTACGACTGCTGATCATCTGATTACGCTGGATGCGGGCAGTAAGTCGGTTGCGCCGGATACGCCTGCGCCCCATTTTCGAGCGATGGGGTTGCCAGATGATATTGTGTTTGTGCGGCGCAATGAGGAACACCAATTGTTGCAACTGCCGGAGGGTACACCGCGGCCGCGTGTGGGCGATCAATTTTATCTGGTGCCGCGCCATGTGTGTACGACTGTGAATTTGTGGGATGAGGTGTGCGTGATTGATGAAAATGGGATGTTTGTAGAGACATGGGCAGTGGATGCGAGGGGGCATTGAGTGAAAGTGCAAAAGGTTCTGATTGCCGATTCTCTGGCCGATGGCTGGCAGGATGTTTTTGCTTCTTCAGATATAAAAGTCGATGTGAATACGGGGTTGTCTGAAGATGAGTTGTGCGAGATTATTGGCGATTATGCCGGGCTGATTGTGCGCAGTGCAACGGAGGTTACGCGACGGATGGTTGAGGCGGGTGTGAATCTTCGTGCGATTGGTCGAGCGGGCGCTGGTGTGGATAATATCGATGTGGAAGCCGCGACTGAGCGGGGGATTGTGGTGATGAATGCTCCGGGCGGCAATACGATATCTGCCGCCGAATATGCGATGGCTATGATGATGGCGCTATCGCGCAATATTCCCCAGGCGACGGCGTCGCTTAAAGCTGGCGAATGGGAGCGCGGCAGATATACGGGTGTTGAATTATACGGCAAAATTTTGGGTATTATTGGCGTGGGGCGCGTTGGCCAGCAGGTGGCGCGACGCGCGCATGCGTTTGGTATGACGTTGTTGGGTGCCGATCCTTTTTTGTCGGATGATCTGGCGAGACAGTTGCATATACAGCAGGCTTCTTACGATGAGATTTTTGCCAGGGCGGATTATATTACGTTGCACGCAGCGTTTACAGATCAGACCCATCATCTCATTTCTGCATCGGCGCTTGCAAGGTGCAAAGATGGGGTGCGTATTATCAATTGTGCCCGGGGCGAGCTTGTGGATGAGGAAGCTCTTGATAGAGCGATTAAGGCGGGTAAGGTCGCAGGAGCTGCATTGGATGTGTTTGGTGAAGAACCCCCTGCAGTTGATCATCCGTTAATTAAAAGGCCAGAGGTGGTTTCTACGCCTCATCTGGGGGCTTCGACATTCGAGGCACAGGAAAATGTGGCGCGGCAAATTGCCGTGGATTTGCGCGATGCACTGCAGGGTAAGCCCGTTCAAAGTGGTATCAATTTGCCACCGATTGATCCGGAGTATCTCGATGCGATTAGTCCCTATTTGTCGCTGGCAGAAAAGGTGGGGGCGTTGCACGCGCAACTTATGGGCGGGCATTTGCACAGGGTGATTAATCGCTATCAGGGTGTGATTCAGGAATACGCTACGGCGCCGCTTACGGCTGCGGTTTTGAAAGGTATTTTTGAATATCAGGCTGAGGAGCCGGTGACGCTGGTCAACGCGCCTTTATGGGCTAAGGCGCGCAGCATTCGGGTTGAAGAGTCCAAGAGCAGTCACGCGGATTATAGCAATTTGATTACGATAGATGTCGAGACTTCGGAAGAGACGACATCGATTTCGGCGACGGTTTTTGGGCGCCGAGATTTGCGGTTGGTTCGCATAGATGATATTGAGGTGAAGGCAAAGCTCGAGGGGAATATGATTGTTTTGGGCAATCGGGATGTGCCTGGTGTGGTGGGGCATATGGGCAATTTGTTTGCGGTAAATGGGATCAATATTTCCGATATGGCGCTGGGGCGCAGGAGCCAGGGTGGCGATGCGATTATGGTTTTTAATATTGATACGCCGGTGCAGGATGAGGTGCTGGCCGATATTGTGTCTCAGGAGTTTGTGAACTGGGTTAAACAGGTGAAATTGTAAAAAAGGAAAAAAAATGTCTGTTTCAGCTATTGTAGGTGCAAATTGGGGTGATGAAGGCAAGGGCAAGATGACGGATGTTCTGGCTCGGGATTCCGATTTTGTTATTCGCTTTCAGGGTGGCAATAATGCCGGGCATACGATTATTAATGAGTATGGGAAATTTGCCCTTCACCTTTTGCCTTCGGGCGTGTTTTATCCGCATACGACGAATATTCTCGGTACGGGGATCGCGTTGAATATTTCGGCTTTTATAGAGGAGGTAGATGATCTCATTGCCCGGGGTGTGCCGAAACCGAATCTGTGTATATCCGAGCGCGCGCAGGTGTTGCTTCCCTATCATCTTCTGATGGATGTGTACGAGGAGGAGCGGTTGGGGGATCGAAAGTACGGTTCGACCAAGTCGGGTATTGCGCCGTTTTATTCGGATAAGTATTTGAAGGTGGGGGTTCAGGTTGCCGATTTGTACGATGAGGGACGCTTGCGCGATCGCGTTGCGCGCGCTCTGGAGGTGAAAAATGTGCTTTTTGAGCATTTATATCACAAGCCGCTGATGTCTCTGGAGGAGGTTGTGCCGGATTTGATGGCGGCCGGAGAGCAGATCGAGTCTTATGTTTGCGATACGTCGTTGTTGCTTCACAATGCGCTGAAGGAGAATAAGAAGATTCTCGTGGAGGGGCAGTTGGGTGCTTTGCGCGATCCGGATCACGGTATTTATCCCTATCCGACGTCTTCTTCTACTTTGGCGGGCTTTGCGTCAATTGGGGCGGGTATTCCGCCTCATTCGATTACGCAGGTTGTCGCTGTTGCGAAGGCGTATTCTTCTTGCGTGGGGGCAGGTCCTTTTATTTCTGAGATTTTCGGCGAGGAGGCAGAGGAGCTTCGCGAGAGGGGTGGCGATGCAGGGGAATACGGTGCGACGACGGGGCGGCCCCGCAGGATGGGCTGGTTCGATGCGGTTGCTACGCGCTATGGGTGTCGCATGCAAGGGGCGACGGCGGTTGCGTTGTCGCTGCTCGATGTGTTGGGTTATTTGGATGAGATTCCCGTTTGTACAGCTTATGAGATCGATGGAGAGAAGACAGATATTTTTCCGGTTCCATCGCTGCTCGACCGGGCGACGCCTGTGTTGGAAAAGTTGCCGGGGTGGAGAACAGATATTTCATCGGTGCGCGAGTTCTCGGATCTGCCAGCTAATGCACAGCGTTATGTGAAGCATATTGAGGAATGGCTCGAGGTCCCGGTGAAGTGGATTTCCGTGGGTCCGAGGCGGGAGGATATTATTGAGATGTAAGTGTGATTCCTTATCTGAGAAGCCCGTCCTTTTGGACGGGCTTTTTTTGTCTCTGGGACGATGTTTTGGGGAAACCTCGAATGTTTCGATTTTGTCAAAGAATAGGCAGAAAAGTCAGAATATCACATCAACTATAGCTTATGGAGGCAAAACAGATGTCATCTCTTCCCGTTGGCGATTTTGTGCCGTCTGTGTCTGAAGTGCATACCCCTCGACGAGTGGATTATGAGGGGCAGTATATTGCGCTGTCACCTCTCGATCCCGAAAGGGAGGCGCCCGGGTTGTTCGCCTGTTCGCACGGGACGGAACCTGTGGAGCAGTTGTGGTCGTATATGGCGTATGGGCCTTTTGAAGATGTGTCGGATATGCAGGCGTGGCTTGAGGGGATTGAAGATTCGGAGGATCCGCTCTTTTTTAGTGTTCGGGATAGAGTATCTGATCGGCCTGTTGGGATGGTGAGTTTTTTGAATATTGCGTCCGATGCGCGGCGGTTGGAGCTTGGGAATATCTGGTATGGTCCGGAGGCACAAAATACGTGTGCGAATACCGAGGCGGCGTATCTCATGCTTTGCGAGGCGTTTGATTGTATGCGTTATCGCCGCGTGGAGTGGAAGTGCGATTCTCTCAATGAACGCTCGCGGTCTGCCGCGCTCCGCCTGGGGTTCACTTATGAAGGGCTGTTTCGCCAGCATATGATTGTGAAAGACCGCAACCGGGATACGACCTGGTTTGCTATGCTGGATACCGAATGGTCCCGGATTAAAAGAAATATGGAGCAATGGTTGTATCACAATCCGGATAAATCATGGTCGCTGAGGGAAAAGAATCAGGGGTTGGGAGGCGCGAGGTAGCGGCACATATCTTTCACCTGAACGCCCGTTCATGGTTCAAAATGTACCCTTTTGCATCCCGGCGCGTTCCGTTTGTATGTGCCTCCAGAGACGATCCTTACATTCAAGTTAGGGGCGCAATACAGCATATTAAAAGCACGATGAGGGTGCTTGAGCTTCTGTCCACACAATTTATCGCTCAATTCAGTGACGTTGGTCTGATATTTGCTTGGGATCTAACTGTTGTGTGTGTTTTAAAATAAAATTCACCCACTTGATATTCTATATAATTTACACATGCATGGACGAAACGGAAATGATACATGCTGAATTTGAATGACTTAAGTGCTGGGCAGCCCGGCCTTACTTCAGAATCTGGTGGGTCGATGGCACAGTGTGCGAGTGTATGCTTGGAATCACAGGGCCATACCAGAGGAGTCGAACTTAGTGTCAGAGGTTATATCGCAAACAACTATATTTTGGAATGGTCGCCAGTCACAGACCAGGTCCGCAGGACTTGGGCAGATCTCCGAGAGGCCACGGAAAAAGGTGCTGAGGGTATTGCGATCTTGCTGCTCAAACAAGAACTTGGTTACACCGCAATCGAGCGTGCTGCGATAGGTACGCGCATTGACCGCTGGCTGGGCGAAGAATCTGATGCACCCAACTTTCAGCGTAAGGCAAGACTGGAAGTTTCTGGTATTCTTAATGGTGGCGATGGAGAAGTAAAAAGACGGTTGCGCGAAAAAATGGATCAAGTTAATTTTATTGATAGTCAGTTGCCCGCTTATGTGGTCGTAGTCGAGTTTAGCCGCCCACTTGCCGAGGTAAATAAAAAATGAGTGTCACCACGACCAACCCTCATAATCAGGCCATGGATCTCGTGGAAACAGCTATTCTGGAACGAACACGCGGCCATGATGGGAAAGCTATCCAGCTTTATGCCAAAGCGTTGGAATTGGAGCTTGCTGCCATTAGGGAACTGGATGAACGCGGCGAACGCACCGAGCCAACCTGGTCCGTGCTGCACCGCAGTGCCGGGTGGATGGCGTTTAATAGCAATCAGTTCCGTCGGGCCGAGAAGTTGGCAAGCAGAGCACTTGCTGGCGATCCTCATCCAGAGATTGCCGAGGAATTGCGCGATCTTCTGGCAGAAACCTACATGCAGATGCGCCGCAAACCAAAGAGTGCCTCTGTGGCCGAACCCGCTGATAACTAACCGATCAGTGCTGTATTCCCTCCTTTCACGTCCGTCCAGTAGCGATCAGTATCTTCTCTTCTATCTGCTTGGTCAACTCACGATTGGCATTCATCAGCATTGGTTGATGGTTTCTGATTAGACAATGTGACGCGCTTGCCCTTCGTCCAATCTACATATTCAGTAGAGTCGTGAGCATCCCAGAATGTGCGCTCTTCCTCTTCATTCTTGAACTTCGGAATCTGTTTCTTTTGGGACAATGCTATCATCCTTTCTTTCGCGCCGATTTATTTACTAATGTTACACAGTACTTCAAATTCGATAAGATTCCCAGTTTTTTTGCAACCGTGTGTAAGTATTTATAAAAAAATGTTCTTATAGAACAGCAATTTTTTTACTATTTTGAATATAAATCTGACGTTTTTTCCAAAGGAGTCCAATATGTCGCTCGCTGTATGTATATGGGCACTGACCTGTGCCGAGGAACTTGCGTTAGAACAGGTTGCCGATGCGGGGTTTACGCATATTGATATTCGTCCGGGTTGGCTTCGGACCTCCGATCTTCAACAACGGGCGAAAGATCTCGGTCTCGCTGTTTCGTGTATTGCCGCTTCTGCCGATATGCCCGAGGGGGTGTCCCTTGCAGGGGATAATTTACAATCTGCACGCGATCATATAAATCGGGCATTTGAACACGGCGCTCGGCTCGGCGCAACGACGGCATACCTGGTGCCCCAGGGCGATGATGCCGACCTGTTTGCCGAGTCTTTGAGTGTGCTGGCTGATCAGGCGCAAGATGCAGGTGTCAAGCTCGCTGTTGAACACTTTCCAGGTACGTTTTTGCCGACGGTGCCGTTTACGCTCGATTATCTCGAGGAGATCGGTCATTCCAATCTGTATCTGCTTTTTGATATTGGGCACGCACAGATGGCGAATGAAGATCCCGCGGATATGATCGCGCTGGCAGGGGACCGTCTGGGTTATGTTCATCTCGATGATAATGATGGGGAGGAGGATCTGCACCTGGGGCTGTGCGATGGGGTGCTGACGCGGGAAGTGCTGCAATCTACATTTGCCGCGCTTCTTTCGGTCAATTATGCCGGGAATATGAGTCTGGAGCTGAAGTCGGATATTCCAGATCCTCTCGACGCGCTGAAGAGGAGTCGGGGGATTGTTAAGGATGAATTAAGAATTAAAAATTAAAAATTAAGGAACGGTGTGCAACTGCGACAGTAGTTCATTGGGGGTGGGGACAATTCTCAATGAACTGGCCTGGGAAGCGGCCAGTTGTACCCCGCTCCCTAATTCTCAATTCTTAATTGGCCTTTTACAGTTTGACCACGATCCGTCCGCGCATTTGTCCGGATAGGATGCGGTCTATTTGGGCATTCAGGTCTTCCAGGTCGCATTCTGCGATTATGTTGTTCAGGGTGTTGATTTTCCAATCTGTGGCGAGACGTTGCCAGATTTTTAGTCTGAGGTCCATGGGGCACAGGACGGAGTCGATGCCGATTAGTTTGACGCCGCGGAGGATAAATGGATATACTGTGGTGTGCAGTTCGGGGGATGCGACCAGGCCACAAC
>JAPPIE010000029.1:8559-14072 GCA_028874765.1 Gemmatimonadota bacterium | reverse complement strand
GCGCCAATCAGGGACGTCACCGCATTCAGCGGCAAAACAAATTGACTACCCGGCAAATGGGCGATCAGATCGGATAGCAGAGCCAGCGTCGCCCCCAGGCAAGTGACCGCAGGCATAAGCACGCGGTGATCCGACGTATGCAACAAACTGCGGCAAAGATGCGGCACAGCCAGACCCAAAAACGCAATCGGACCGCAAAAAGCAGTGGTTGCGCCCGCCAGAATCGACGCACTGATCAAAATCCACAAACGAATGCGCTTGACATTCAAACCCATACTGCGCGCATAATTTTCCCCCAGCAAAAGCGCATTGAGCGGCTTAATACACAAAAACGCCAGCAACAGACCCATAAAAATAGCAGAAATGAGCACGGGCATCTGTCGCCAGGTCACACTCCCAAAACTGCCAAAAGTCCACAAAATGTACGACTGTATCTGCTCGGGAACACTAAAATAAATTAGAATACTGACAAAAGCCCCGGTCGCGTACCCAAACATCAACCCCAAAATCAGCAACGTCATCACACTCTGCACACTGCGAGACACCAATAGCACGCACCCCAACACAGCGGCTGCACCCATAATAGCCGCAACCGCCAAACCCAAATCGCCCAGAAAGCCCAACCCCGCGATAAGCACACTACCGACCGAACCCACCGTCAGCACCACAATAGCAACGCCGAGACTCGCGCCAGCACTGATACCCAGCACAAAAGGATCAGCCAGCGGATTGCGAAAAAGCGTTTGCATCTGCAACCCACTCACAGAAAGCGCCGCACCCGCCAGCACTGCGGTAATCGCCTTCGGCAATCGAATCGTATGAACAATAATCGCCCACGCCGGAGAAAACACTTCTCCGCCCGTAAGAACGCCGAACAAGGCCGCCAATGGAATATGAACGGACCCCAGCGACAAACTCAAGCCGAACGCGATCAGAAGCAGCAAAAATAACCCCAGCATAATAACCGCCTGCCGCGACCTCCCCTGCGGTTCATCCTTGTATTGAGCCTCCATCCCGACCATCCTTTTATCCGCGCTCACTTTTCAGTGCCGCAATCAAATCGGCAATCGAATCGCATTCCCGGACCACGCCATCGCGCTCAACACACCAGACATCCCCTGCCCCAATATCGACACACCATTCAGCCCCCGCATCTCCCACTTGAAACCCAGCCCTCTCCAGCGCGCGCCTTGTCCAATACGCGCGTCGCCCTTCTCCAGACACAGCAACTGAGGCATGACCGCGTTGTCCATTGAGCTTAAACGCACCCGTATCCGCGTCAAAACGCACGCCATCACTCTGAAACGCGCTTTCAAAAGCGCCATTGAGAATTAAATCCTCAGGCGCACCAGTCTGCAACACACCCTCAAACGGCAAAAGATAGATGCGATCTGCACAGCGCAGTGCCAGATCCAAGTCGTGCGTTGAAAGCAAAATCGCCTTACCCGTAGAATGTGCCAGATCCTGCAACAAAGCCATAATCTCAGCGCGGCGGGGCAGATCGAGAAAAGCCGTAGGTTCATCCAGAATCATAAGACCGGGCTGCTGCGCCAGCGCGCGTGCAATCATAACCTTTTGACGCTCGCCATCACTGAGTTCTGCCACATTGCGATATGCCAGATCCTCGGCGCGAGCCGCTCGAATAGCCCAGGAAACAACCCGTTCATCTTCCTCTGTAAAGCGCCCGATCCAATCCGTATGGGGATATCGCCCCAGACCGACCAGATCGCGCACAGCCATAATACCAACACCAATGCGGTCCGTAAGCACCACGCTAATCACCTGGGCAACTTCTGTAGCAGACATATCCGCGATATCCCGCCCCATAAGACAAACATGCCCATCGAGCGGCGGCTGCATTCCCACAAGCGTGCGAATAAGCGTGGACTTCCCCGCACCATTGGGACCGAGCAAACACACAAACTCACCGCGATGGAGCGACACATCTATATCGCGTGCCACAACGCGAGGCGGACGACGACCGTATTTGTAACCCACAGCGAGATTTTGTGTTTTGAGAATCGCCACCATGCACCTCTGTCAAATCATTTTAAAAGTCCAAGACGCTTAAGGTCTTCCTCTTCCCACTGAACTTGTCGCTCAATAATTGATTTGAGCGTACCGACAGCAAAGGTCTGATTCATATTGTGGAGATGAATAGTCGTCATTCTCCCATCTGGGTGAACAAAAAAACGGGTCGCGCCTTTTCTTCTGTATTCACGAAACCCGTCTCTTGTAATTGCTCGTATCAATCTGCGTGCTGTCAATGAACGAAGCCTGCTATAATCAATCGCCATATCAGATAGCTACGGTGACCAGAGGAACATCGCTGACCTGAATCTGTGAAGAAGGCTCAGAAGGAATTTCTTCTCCATTCTCCAGCAGATAAGCAACAAGAAGATCAACAGCGTTTTCCAAATTCTCTAACGCCTCTTTCTCGGTATATCCCCAACTCGCAGCCCCTCTATGTTCCAACGCGGGAATATAAGCTCTCCAGACCGCTTTCGCATCCGGCTCATCGGGCCACTTGTCTTTCTCCAGGACAGCCTTAAATAAATATGTTTTCATATATATATCCTCCTCAAAATAACATACTAAAAATAGTGGACTGACCTCAGAAAGTCAATGAATGCAAACGCGATATGAACACATATAAAACCACCAGCCCTGTCGCGAGCAAACAGGTAACAATCACAAAAACACACATACGGCGCATATCCCCGGGTTGACCACCTTCGGGATCATCCACATCGCCCAACCACACATCTGTAACCTGCGTCCCACCCTGCCAAACAGGACCGACCAATCGCCTCTGCAAAGCGCCTGCAGCCGCAGCTTCGCTCCACCCGGAATTTGGCCCCGGAACAAGCGCGTGTTGCCGCCACCCGATCAGCAGTGCCTTGCGTGCGGAACACCCGGGCATAAAAAACGCCACCAGCACCATCCCCAAATACGTCAAACGCGCCGGAATAAAATTGAGCACATCGTCCAGCCGCGCCCCACACCAGCCAAAATAGCGGTATTGCGGCGTCTTAAACCCCACCATAGAATCCATCGTACTGACCACCTTAAAAAGCACAACACCCGGCAACCCCAGTATAGCGTACCAAAAAATCGGCGAAACAAAACCATCCACAGCATTCTCGCTCAAACTCTCCATACCCGCACGCCGGCAAGCCGCAAAATCCATCACATCGGTATCGCGTCCCACAAGCATAGATGCAGCCTCGCGCGCGCGCGCCAGATCAGTAGCGCGATCAATCGCCAACCCGTGCTTGCACAAATCTTTGAGCGCAAGCATAGAGTACAAAACAAAAATCTGAAAAATCCAACCCACCTCAGATTGGACATCATGCAACACACACGCCAATGCACAGATAACCCCCACCCAAAACGCAGCCAGCAACAAAAACAGCAAACACCCACCTGCATAACCATCCAGACGCAGCCCGCGAAGCAACCGCTCAAAAAAAGACAGCGTTGCCCCCATCAAACGAATGGGATGCAACGCATAAACCGGGTCGCCAAAAAGACCATCTAAAACGACCGCGCAAAGAAGCAAAACCGGATCTGGCCTAAGAATTGTCACGTCCATTTCAAACGCCATCCAAGCGCGAATGCATCGTAAACGACCTCCAAAAATGCGTTTTTATCCACGCGCAACTGCTCGTAACACGACACCCAGACATCTGGCCTCGCCGCCAGCGAAGTCGCCAATATCGCTGCCTGTTGCCGCAACACCGGCTCTGCCAGTTCCAGTGAAACCGTCCCAAACCGCACCCGGTCCCAAACCGCTGCAAACCCATACGCCGCCGCCGAAACGCGCGGTTCGTAAACAACAGACTTGAGATTCTTCTTCAACAACGCAAAATCACCCGCTTTTAGCCGTCTCTCCATCGCCGACAAAAAACGGTCCTCTCTAAACCCAAACCGCTTCAACGCATGAAAAACACTACGCGTATAAGACCCTTCCAAACCATTTTGCCATCGCAATGCCTCCAGCGTGGCCCTGCGCACAGACTTGCCGATCAACTCGCCCAATTTTGCGTGATGCCCCGCATTGGTCTTGGGCACCCGTGTCTTATCCACAGGCGCGGCAATACAGTACTGATCTGTCCCCGTACCCGTTGCGAGATCCTGAGAATACCGACTCGAAACAGCGAGATCGCGAAGCGCGGCAGACTTCCCCTCGGTCATCGTCACCACTGCCCGCGCCATAGCCCCCGGCGCAAGCGGCCAATTGATAAACACCATCGCATTGATCGTCCCCTCATAGAGATGGCGCCATCCCGCATCCTCCTCGTGCCAACTCGCCCCATCGCCCGCACACCCCGCATTGCCCTCAACACCCGCGGTAACAACCGCACACACGCGCAACTCGGCATGCGTATCCACAACGCGAGCCGCATAATTCATATTCGCAGCCGTACCCATCAGCGCAACCGCTTCCGGCGGCAAGCCGCGTTCTCCGCATACATGGCGATGATACCCCACCTCACCCAGTTGCTTAATCAACGCAAAACGCGCATCGTGCCCATTGCCCTCACAACTCTGGTGATTCACCAGATATCGGATATTATCGCACAAACCACCGCGATATGCCGACGTACTCAGCACCTGATGCGGCACCAGCAATTCCGCGATCAAAAAACGCCCATCGCGCTTCAAATCGTAATATTCATGCCGATCGATAAACTCACCCATCTCAAAAATCAATCCCGGGTTGCGCAACAATACCCTGATCACTAAACGGATGCTTAATCTCCCGCATCTCGGTCACCATATCGGCAAAATCAACCAACGCATCGGGCGCATCCCGCCCCGTAATAATCACATGCAACATCTCGGGCTTGTGCTCCCGCAGCCAATCCACCACCTCTATCGCATCCAACCAGCCAAAAGCCATCAAATACGTAAACTCATCCAGAATAAACAGATCGTAATCGCCACTTGCAATTCGCTCCTGCGCCACTTCCCAACCGCGCAATGCCCGAGCCTGTGTCTCATCGATATCCTTACTCGTCCACGTCCACCCATCACCCGTACCAATCCAATCAATCTCCATGCGCCTGGCCGCGCGAATCTCGCCAAAATTGGCATTCTCATGCTTCAAAAACTGAATCACGCCCACGCGCATCTTGCGTCCCCATGCGCGGGTCATCACCCCAAGTGCAGCCGTAGTCTTGCCCTTGCCATCTCCTGTATTAACCATCACCAGACCCTTTTTCACATGCCGCTTGCGTTCTGTCTCTTTTCTGGCACTCATAAAAACCTCTCTTTTGGATCGCGGATTACGCGGATGAACGGATGAACGCGGATAAAGGTTAATTCATTCCCCTTCAAATTCCGAAACAAAAATCAGAAAATCGGGAAAATCGACCGAATCATTGCCATTCAAATCGAACATGGCATCACTCGCTGATTTCCCAAACGCGGAAGCAAAAGCCAAAAAATCGCTAAAATCAACCACACAATCGCCATTAAAATCAGCCACACTGCCCACAAATGCAATA
>JAPPIE010000029.1:0-8459 GCA_028874765.1 Gemmatimonadota bacterium | reverse complement strand
AAAATCAACCACACAATCGCCATTAAAATCAGCCACACTGCCCACAAATGCAATACTCGTTGGCAACAGCCCTGTACTGATCGGACCGGCCACAAGCTCATCCGTCTTCACATCATAAACCCTCACGCCAACGGCTGCCGGATCCGCAAAACTCCCTTGATCCAAAACGTACAACCGTCCCCCAAATATCCCCAGACTCGGAACAAAACCCCCGGTCAAACCATCCAGAGGTGACGACACAGACTGCATCGCCAAATCAAATCGTTTGACCGCATTAACAAAACTCGCATTCAGAACAACGACATACCCTTCACCATCCGAAACCATCGCCAGAGAACTCAGATTACCACCAAAAGCCCCCTCGCCAATAACAACGCCTTCGCTCCTCAAATTTGCCAGATCAATCACCTCAATCCCGCCATCCGTCAAATCATCGAACGTATTGACCGCGCTCAAAAACCACTTATTCCCCCGCTGTGCTGCACCCGCGGGATTCTTACCCGCCATCACAATCCCCTGCACACCCGCTGTATTTGCATCCACATCCACCACCTGATCCGTCATCACATCGACAACCGCAATCACCGAAACATCCGTCGGCACCCACCCATTATCTCGATCCAGCCGCTGACACGCCGCAAACAAATAATTGCCGTACAACGCGAGCTGAGATACTTCGGGCAAACCATCTGCATCCGCAAAACCCGATAAATCCACCACACCCAATGAATCGCCCGTAACCGGATTGACAATCAACAAATGCGTGCGCCCATACCGAGAAATATACGCTTTCTCCTCGCTGACAAAAGCCATATCGTGGGGATTTGAACCATTGCCCGCCGAATACTGCGTCAACGGCGTCTTCAGATCACCGCGATTCAAAACAATCACATTATCCTGTCCCAGACGATTGATAATATACACCTTATCCCGATACGTCCTCACCGTCGCATCCGAGTGAATAGTCAAATGATCATTTGTTGCCGTATTCGTGCTCAGATCCAAACTCGAAAAACTACCACTGCTATAATCCGTCGTCGTAATAACTGCTTGATTTGCCAGCGCATCTGCTGCAAAAAACAGAACAACTAAAAACCACCTCATTACATCCTCCTGTATTAAAAAGAACCTTTCATCCACCTAATCTGCATTCACACTCACAAAAAACGCACGCCCTGGCAGCGGATAACCCCAGGTATCGGCTATTTGTGCCCCGGTTAAATTTTTAACCTCCAATCCAATGTGAAACCGCAGCCCTGTATCCACCTTCACACCCGCATTGTGAACATGCCGCGATAATAGCGGGCGTCGATTTGCCTGATCGAGAAAATTGCCATCTTCAAACGCATAATCGTAAAACGCAGTACAGCGTCCCAGACGCATTGTCGCGCGAACAAACAGCGCGTGGGGCGGGCGATTGGGCAAGATATTACCAGCCAAATGGGGAATATCAGACACATCTCTGGCTCTTTGATACGTATAATTACCCGACAAATTCACCCGAGAACCAAAGCGTCTCTGCACGGTCACTTCAAAACCATACACACGCGCTTTGCCAATATTGACCGGACGCGACGTAGCCTGTGACGTATGCACAAATTGAATCAAATCCTCATAGCGATGGTCAAAAAACGCGCCCTCCAACGTAGTCATCCCATCTGCATAACGCAAACCCGCATCCCACGTAAGCCCATACTCGGGCCTGAGATTGACATTGCCGACCACACCGCCGCGATCCCCAAAAAGCTCGAAAAAAGAAGGCACTCGAAATATTCGCCCCGCATTGGCCTTAAACATCAGATGAGATGCCAGATCCAACCGCACCCCAGAACGCAAACTGGTCAGATCGCGCGTATTGGCCGAATCGGGCGCGAGCGGCGAAAAATTAAAAGGATTGGCACCCGTAAACGAACTGTATATCCGCCGCTGCTCCGCGCCAAAAGACCAGATCCCAATCTCGCCCGGCAGCGAAATATCGAGACCCTTGCGCGCGACAAAAACCCACCGCTGACTATCGAACAAATTGGAAATAGACCGAAGACGCGCCATCGGCAAATAAGTCTCCCGGTGCAACCCAATCGCAGCCGCAATATCACAGCGCGAAAACAAAACCGTTTGCACACGACCCTGCCACCCATAAGTGCGCGTACGATAATCGTTATCCTGGCGACCAATCCCAACTTCGCCATCCAGATCGCGGAACCGCTCTTTGACATGCGTGACATAAAGCGATTGTCGCATATTCACGCCCCGCAACAGAACGCGATCTTCATAAGCGACCTCCGTCATCGTCTGGAACGCGTCCAGATGTGCATTCTGAGACTGATTATTGCTAATACCGGGCATGCCCTGATATTTCCAGTAAGCGGACTCGTGGATGGATAAAATTCTATCCTCCCCAAAAGCGCGACGCCATTTGCCCAACAGATTGAAAGACCGGTGATCGTTATTCTGACGCCTGCTCCAAACATCGTCATCGACATTGTATTCCGTGCCATTATCATCGAGAAATCCAAAATCGTTATCGCTATGTGCATAATCGGCCACAACGAGAAATTCCGACTGACCAAACCCGCCCGCGAACACGCCACTCAACAACCGCGTATCAAAAGCACCCCACGACCCGCGAATCCCGTGAAACCATCGCCTCTGCGTCCGCCGCGTACGCACATGCACCGTGCCCCCCAGACCATTGCCGCTGGCACCTGCACCGCGATACACCTCAATCTGCCCGACGTGAGCCAGTGGCAAATTGCTGAGATCTACCCCCCCGCCAAAAGCTGTATTGAGCAAAATGCCATCGAGATAGACCTCAACCTGATCGGCTGATGAACCCCGCAACGAAAGCGTGCTAAAAGTACCCAACCCACCCAGGCGTTTGACATGCACACCCGTAGCTTCGGCCAACACATCGGGCAAAGACGTCTCCCGACCCTCAAAACTCTCGCGCGTAATAACAGTCGCATACGCCGGATTCTTGTGAATATCACTGGCACCTATCGGATCGGCAATCACCGAAAACTCATCGAGAGAAAGCGTCCTATGAGACAGCGCAATAAACACCTCAGCCGCCCCAACCACCTGAACCGTGCGTCGCCCTACCTCATAAGCCACATGTGTCATGACGACCGTATAAGAACCGGGCATCAGATCGGCAAAAGCAAAGTGCCCATCCCCATCCGTCTGCGTCACAAAATCCGTATTGAGAATACTAACACGCACACTTGCGATGGGCATTCGGCTCTCCACATCAATAACGCGACCCGTAATCTCCGCGCCCCAAAGCGACGTATTCGCACAGAAAATCAAAAAAACTAAAAAACGCATCGTTTTCATAAGCTATGGATCCAGCTTTCGATAGTACTTGAGTTGATGATCTGGCAACAAGTGAGGATATAAAATTTTAATAATATCCGCCAACACAACATCCGGCTCAATCAGCCCTGTCTCCCAATAATCATTGCCCCCATGCGCATTCAGACGCGCATTGGCATTGAACACATTCCCGTTCTCAAACGCCGTGAATTTTTTGTACCGCTCGTCCTCGGCGACAACATCATTTCGAGAAAACCACCCATTTTTCATCGTAATCCAGCAATCCGCATCGTGTGCCTTTTCGTAAACCGTTTCAAAATCGAGCGCCAAACTCTGTTGTGACTCATCATCTGCCCACAGATAATTTGCACCCGCATCCCTCAGCAACTGTGCGGGATAGGTTTTGCCCCCAGACATAAACCAGGTCCCGCGCCAGAGAGACCCCACAAAAACAGTGGGACGCTTATCCATTGGCAAATTCTGCGTCAAAGCTCTATGCACCTCATACCTCACAACAATGCTATCAAACTGGGCCGTCGCCCGCTCTTCTTTATTAAAAAAAGCACCCACAAATTTGATCCACTCCACACGCCCAAGCAAAGAGGATTCCGCATAAGCGGCGTTAATCACAACGGGCACACCAGCCTCTTGCAACGCGACAAGCACATTCTCTTGCGTGTACGTATCTGCAATAACGAGATCGGGTTGAAGCACCAGAACTTTCTCCAAATCTATAGTCCTACCCCGTCCAACTTCTGTCAACTTACCCTCTGCAAAGCGTTGATTGACAACCTCTGAATTGACAAATTTGATATTATCAATCCCAATCAGGCTATGAACCTCACCGAGCTTTTCGAGATGTGGCAAATGCGTCGTAGATGTCGTAATCAAAGTCCGCACGGGAATTTCTATTCTCGGAACACCTTCATAGCCATCGGGCGACTCGTGCCCGCGCTGCACCAGGACATACTGAACCTTTTCCCGCTCTCCACCCCCGGGCGCGAGCACTGTTACAACCCTGTAATCATCGAAATAATCAACGCGAAAACCCTGTGCATATTGCAAAGGCAACTGCGCTTGAGCAGGTATAGCCCAAACCCCGATACAACATATCATCTGCATCCATATTTTCAGATTCACACGCACCTCCATTCAAAAAAAATCCCCGACTTCCTTGTAGAAATCGGGGACATATCGATACGCGACAAAACCACATAGCGCACGCATAATCTCACCTTTTTCCCAATCCACGAGGAAATCAATAAGGTCTTAGATTCAGGCAGGTCTTCTGGCTTCTGGGTCTCGTGCTTCTCGCGCCTTCCCGGTTTTTACCAGTGGCACAATGCGAGAAACATCCCCAGTTACAGCGGCGGGACCGCAACGGAATTTCACCGTTTTCCCTATACTGCAACCTGAATCCATCGTTTTATGACATTTTATTTAAAGCGCAACTTCCTCCACTGAAAGACCGCGATCTTTGAGATACGGTAAAAGACCTTTTTTATTTACCGTTCGCAGTGCGCGGGCTGAGAGTTTGATACGCACAAAGCGACCCAGTTCGGGAACGTAAATGCGCTTGCTCTTCAAATTGGGTTTCTGCACCCGCTTGACTCTTCGTTTGGAGTGGGACACGTGATGACCACTCAGCGGTCCCCTACCCGTAATACTACAACGTCTGGCCATGGGAAAATCCTCTTATATTTATCGCTATCTATCTTCCCGATAAAGCACATGCTTCCGCAGTATGGGATCGAACTTCTTCAATTCCAGACGATCGGGATGATTCTGTCGATTTTTTTCTGTATGATAGTGGTGCGAACTCTCTGTACTTTTCATTTTAATGAGAACGCGGCTGCCCTGTCGCTTAGCCATATCTACCTCCAGTATCTTTATTCGTTAAACCGCCAACACGCGGCGGGGCAAGAAGTTGAAATATACAGTGTTACCACTATAACATCAAGAAATTTGTATTATTTTTAGTCACAGTCAAAATCCAGTTGGCAAAAACAGATCCTATTCGCTATCATACAGTTTGCGTTCGCAAACATCCAACCGAGGAGAGAACCATGGCCAAAGAAACGATCTTTAGCAAAATTATTCGACGCGAAATCAACGCAGACATCGTCTATCAAGACGACCTGGTAACCGCTTTTAGAGACATCAATCCCCAGGCACCCACCCACGTATTAATTGTTCCGAATAAATTGATCCCAACAATCAATGACGTAACAAAAGAAGACGAACCCGCTCTCGGGCGCATGATAACCGTAGCGGCAAAAATCGCCGCAGAAGAGGGCATTTCAGAAAACGGGTATCGCCTGCTCATCAATTGCAATCGCGACGGAGGCCAGGAAGTATATCACATCCACATGCATCTGGTCGGCGGACGACCTCTGGGCAGAATGTTGGCGAGATAGAAGGTCATTGATCAGAAGGCGGAGGAACCGGATCGTACCCACCTCTGGCAAACGGACGACAGCGCAAGATACGTCGTATCGCAAGAGAAAGAGCGTACGGAAAGGAATGCTGGCGAAAAGCCTCAAGCGCGTAGTGCGAACATGTGGGATGATACCGGCATGGACTGGGCGCAATGGCAAAAAAGCGCATCAGGGGCGACAGCACATATTGATAGCCCTTGATAAGCACACACGCGGTGGCGGAAAACACTCTATCAACCATTTTTATAGGATTGACCATTTTGCATTTTGAGGTATATTAGGCGGAACTTTTTTGCAATTTTCGCCACGGAGAACAGAATGACCCTACCAGACATACAAAACTCACACGACAAACGCGGCATTGAAATCGACCAGGTTGGTGTATCCAATGTGCGCTATCCCTTGACCTTGCCCCTACGCGATAATGGCGAATTTCACACAGTGGCCAATCTATCCATGACCGTGAGCTTACCCCACCATCAAAAGGGAACCCACATGTCGCGGTTTATGATTGCACTGAATGAACAACACAAACACTTTACACCTGATAGCGTACACATCGTACTCGAAGAAATGCTCGAATTATTGGAAGCCGAAGAAGCGTTTCTCAGTATGGCATTTCCCATTTTTTTAACCCGCAAAGCGCCTATCACAGGCATTGAAGGCATGCTGGACTACAACTGTGAATTTAAGGCAATGTTGACAAATGAAGGCCTGCAAGACAAGCTAATCGGCGTGCGTGCCAACGTGGCAAGCCTCTGCCCCTGCAGCAAAGAAATCAGCGACTACGGCGCGCACAATCAACGTTCCGAAATCACAATGGACGTGCGGCCTTATGAGGATGAATTTATCTGGTTTGAAGATTTGATCGACATCGGTGAATACCATGCCTCGTGTCAACTCTATCCCATTCTAAAACGAACAGATGAAAAATACGTAACCGAGCGCGCATATAACAACCCCAAATTTGTCGAAGACATCGTGCGCGATGTGGCGACAGACTTGCTGGCAATGATGGACGAAGAGCGCATCGCGTGGTTTTACGTATCGAGCAACAATTACGAAAGCATCCACAACCACGATGCTTATGCCAAAATTGAGCGCGGTGTACGCGGACCGCTATTGACACACCGCAAAGAAGCGGAAAACGCGCTGATGGTCTAAAAAAAATTTTCAAGAAAAAAAGGGCCTGTGAGTCTTCCTCATAGGCCCTTTTTATTATTCATCACCCTATGCCGCTGTGGCAAGCGCGAGTTCGTGAATGCGCTTGACCATAGAGGCAAAGCCATTGGCGCGATTGATACTGAGGTGTTTGGCGAGATCGAGCTTTTGAAAAATGCTGCGAATATCAGCCGTGAGAATCTCGCGCGCGGTCTTGCCCGAATACAGCGACAACAAAATAGCGACCAGACCCTTGACAATCTGCGCATCGCTATCTGCGCGAAATTCGATCACAGGGGGATCGCCATCTCGAACATCGGTCACGAGCCAAACCTGGCTCACACATCCCCGCACCAAATTATCATCAATTTTGTATTCCTCATCAAAAGGCGGCAACTTGCGACCGAGTTCAATAATATACCGGTAGCGATCTTCCCAATCCGTGAGAACATCAAAATTTTGCATAATGCGATCAATCGTAATATCCATAAAACCTCTCACCTCAACACCCGCGCAATATCGCGTGCAAAATAGGTCAAAATAAGATCTGCGCCCGCGCGTTTAATACTCACCAGAACCTCGTCTCGCACCCGGTCTTCATCCAACCAACCATTTGCGAAAGCAGCTTTGAGCATCGCAAACTCGCCGCTGACATTGTAAGCGGCAACCGGCACGCCAAACTCTGTTTTCACCCGATAAATAATATCCAGATAGGGCAATGCGGGCTTGATCATAACAATATCCGCGCCCTCTTCAATATCCAGAGCCACCTCGCGCATGGCCTCGTCGCCATTTGCCGGATCCATCTGATAGGACCGGCGATCGCCAAATTGCGGCGCAGACTCTGCCGCTTCGCGGAATGGACCGTAAAAACCCGAGCAGTATTTAGCCGAATATGCCATAATCGGTATATGGTCAAACCCCTGGACATCCAGAGCAGAGCGAATAGCCCCAACCCGGCCATCCATCATATCCGAAGGCGCGACCATATCTGCGCCCGCGCGAACATGGGAAAGGGATTCCTCGACGAGAAGATCAACCGTTTCATCATTATCCACATCGTTATCCACAATCACACCGCAATGCCCGTGATCCGTATATTCGCACAAACACACATCCGTAATCACATAGAGATCAGGCGTATGTTCTTTAATCTCAGCTATCGCGCGCTGAATAATGCCATCATCGCAATAAGCCCCACTGCCCTGCGCGTCTTTGTGATCGGGAATCCCAAAAAGAATCACCGCGGGAATGCCCAGATCGGCAATTTCTCTACACGCCTCAACCGCGACATCTATCGACATCTGATGGTTGCCCGGCATAGACCCGATTTCTTTCTTCACACCTCTACCTGGACACACAAACAAAGGCATAATCAAATCGTCAACACGCACGTGATTTTCGCGCACCATTCGGCGCGTCGTCTCACTCTGGCGCAAACGGCGCATGCGAGTAATCGGAAAATTCATAAAAGTCATCCACCTTCTTCTACGCCAACTGCTTTATAGCAACCGTACCTTCCGGCGCAGTGCGAACCTCATAGCC
>JAPPIE010000156.1:6282-14085 GCA_028874765.1 Gemmatimonadota bacterium | reverse complement strand
ATATTGGCAGTGGGCCAACTGACCAGGGGCGTTTGTGTCCAGGCGTGAAAGGACTGTGGATAGTTTTTCAGCGTAACAGTCGTCACTCCGGAATGGAGAAACCCGGCAAATAGTGCGTGAATCGCACCTTGTCCGCGACCGTAAAGATGGATTTTTTCCGCGCCTTCATAAGCCAGCAGGTCGAGTGTGGATAACACATCGTGAACCCGCCGTCCCAGAAAGCTCTGATCGAGCATCAAACCATATCCATTGCACATATAGTCATTGCCATAAGGATGAAAAAAATCGCGTTCATCATCGGCAAGCGATTCCCCCAGACCGCGCACATCAAGCGCATAGAGCGGGTGTTGTTCTTTCAGCCTTTTTGCAAAAGAATCCTCAATCAGATCCACTTCCGCAGAAACATGTGGCAAATAGAGATGAACCTCGCGCTCGACATCGAGCGTATGCGAATAAGACGGATTGGACAGGCGCTTCCGCATAATAGCGCGAATATTGCCCTCGGTTTCAATCGCATACCGCGCCAGGCGAACGCCATCTTCTGTCGTACTGCGCAACCAGCGGTGATGGGGCAGGTCGCGGTCATCAGACAAATTGAGCGTATTTTGCACACAACGGGTGAGTTCGCCTTTACCCAACTTTTTGCGTTTTGATGCAAGAACATCTGCTTTATGGGCAATCAGATCGTAAATGGGCGTAGCCCCTTCGGGCACAACCTCGCCTTTTGGAGTGACATTTAAAACATCGCTCAAGTCTTCGGTCTCTTCCAAACTGGTAACCTGCTGAATGCCCGCATGTGTTGCAAAAAATTGCACCATAGCTTCCTGGTTATCTCGAAAAAAGCCGTGGCCTTCTGACCCGATAAAAATATCAGTCGCATTGCCTGGCGCGCCAATGATATCGTAAAAACGACGGACTTCAGAATAGGCTTGTTTGAGACCGCGTCGGTCAAAAAAGCAATAGGCTTGTCCGAGCAAAATGACGGGAGCCGGTGCTCGGGCAATAAAAAAATCGGCCATATCCAGACCCGCGCCAATCACACCCGGCGGATACTGTTCCGAATCGGCGGGCAATTCATTTTCGAGATTGGCGGCAAACGTGGTGACAAAGCAACTGGGGGCAGCCATAGTAAAACGCGCTTCCACCGGCCATATCCAACTGGTCATAGTACCGCCGCCCGAGTTACCCGTAAGCCCGATGTGCGCGGGATCAACTTCGGGACGGGTAAGCAGATAATCGAGCGCGCGGATACCATCCCATGCGCGCCACGCGCCAAACCATTCGCCCACAAGTTCGAGTTGTTTGCCCATCATATTGTGGGCATGTGTCGATGATCGCACACTTTCGCGGCTGTGCAGGGCATAGTATTGATCGCGTTCGCCCTGATTAAAGGGATCATAGATCAAAACGACAAAACCATTGCGCGCCAGACGCTGACAAAATGCCTGATAAAGCGATGCATTTTTGCCATCGGCAGCATGACCGCAAGAACCAATAATACCAGGTGCTGGTCCATCGAGTTTGTCCGGCACATAAAGGTGAGCGGTAACCAAACAACCCGGGCGGCTCTCAAAGAGGATTTTTTCAATGCGATAATGGCGGCGTTCAATTGTACCGATGACACGCGCATTAAGCGGTGTTTTGCTCGGCCAGGGGCGATAGGCTTTGTCAATCGCCTCACGCACTTCATCGCGGTATGCGAAAGCTTCTTTTTTTGTGCGAATGGATGATAGGCGTTTTGCGCGGTCGGCATTTACAGCCCGCACGCGCGCGACATAGTCATCCAGCACCATGTGTCCATAACCATTTCGCGGCATAAGAATAGCTCCGGATTAGAAAAATAAGACGTGGCGCGAAAGCACCTGTACAATACATAGATCTCCTGTGTGGGGTCAACGGTTTTTTTTACCTCACAGCTAAAAAGCTCACGCAGTTCGCCTCAGTATTCCAGGCCGTTTTTGTTGCTATTACACTGGTTTTTGCCTACATTATGAAATCTATATTTCAATTTTGAGACCGAAATCTATGTCGGCAATTGCTGATAACTTAAAACGCGTTCAAGACCGCATTGATAGGGCTGCTCATCGGTCCGGGCGGTCGGCAGATGCGGTTAAATTGATTGTTGTAACAAAGACCTGGCCTGCCGATGTCGTGCAACAGGTCGTAGATGCGGAGACACGGATTTTAGGCGAAAGTCGCGTGCAAGAGGCACAGCATAAAGTCACAGAGGTAGCAGGCACCGTATCCTGGCATTTGGTTGGACACTTACAGCGCAACAAAGTCAAAATAGCCTTGCCTTTATTCGATCTGATTCACTCGGTTGACACATTGCGCCTGGCGAAAGAAATCAGCCGGTGGGCTGTGCGAAGAAACATCCCAACTCGCGTATTGGTACAGGTAAATACATCGGGCGAAGCATCGAAGTTTGGTGTATCGCCCAACGCGGCATTAGATCTGGTCGGGCAGGTCGATGACCTGCAGGGGGTTTCAGTGGCAGGGCTAATGACGATTGGTGCATTTGCTCCAGACTCCGAAACAGCGCGGCCAAATTTTGTCTTGTTGCGACAAATCAGGGATCGCATCGCAATTCACAAGCCCCATGTATCTGCCCTATCTATGGGGATGACCAGCGACTTTGAAGTTGCAATTGAAGAAGGCGCGACAATGGTTCGCGTGGGCACGGCGATTTTTGGTCAGCGGACGGTATAAACTATGGTTGATGTGGTTGCTCAGGCGATTATTTTAATCCAACAAGCCATTGACTGGATGCTTGTTGCACTGGTAATCGGCATGGTGGCTTTGTTGCTATTACGCGCTATTTTGGTGCGTATGAATTCTTTTGGCTGGTCTCAATACTATGTTCGGCGCATAACCGATCCGCTCGTGTGGCCCATTGCGCAACACATGCCTGGAAATACCGCTGCGGCACCATTGATTCTGGTGATAGCGACATTGATTGGGGCATTTTTTTTTAAATGGTTAACCAACGATGTACTGCTTGCACTCATAGGATTGCTACAAGGTATTTCTTCTGGCGAAATCCTGCATGTCATCGGTTGGTTGCTCTATGGGGCCGTTGCGACCCTGCTGGTTTTAATTATTGCGCGTATTGTATTTTCCTGGTTGCCCTTTGTGCGCGGGGGCAGGTTTATGTGGACACTTTACAGCTTGACTGAGCCTATTATGGGACCTTTTCGGCAGATCGTCCCTCCGCTGGGCATGTTCGATTTGTCGCCTATTTTGTTAATTTTGCTTCTGCAAATTGTTCAGAGTGCTATCCAAAGTGTATTTGAGTTATAAAATAGCTCTGAGGGAGGGAAATTGTGAACATCACACCACAGGATATTCGCAAACAGATTTTTAAGAAATCTTTTCGCGGTTATGATCAAGAAGAAGTGCAGACATTTCTCGAAACGCTGGCGACAGAAGTCGAACATCTCAACTCCGAGAATATCGAACTAAAAGAATTTCTCAATGCGTTGCAATCAGAAGTGCATCACTATCAGTCAATAGAGCAAACCCTCCAGGAAATGCTTAGAACTGCTCAACAAACGGCTGAAGAAGTCAAGGAAAATGGGCACAAAGAAGCGCGGCTGATTGTGAAAGAAGCGGAAATCCGCAGCAATCGGGCTATTGAAAAAGCGCGCACACAGGTGCAGGAAATCCGCACAGAGCTTGTAGAGTTACAAAATCAACGCAATATGTTCTTGTCCAAATTTAAGGCTCTGGTACAGGGTCAGACTGATTTTTTGGACCAATTTCAAATGACGACCTTCGATGTGGTAAAAGAGAATATTCCCGAAATAGAAGATGACACCACAGATCAGGACGACGAAAATGCCTGAACAGATTGTTCGACTGGGTGTTATGGGTGGATCGGGTGTTTATCACATGGAAGGTGTGGAAATCGTAGCCGAACATCGCCTTGCCACACCTTTTGGCGCGCCTTCAGATGCCGTTGTCGAAACGCGTATAGGCGACCAATCGGTATATTTTTTGCCCCGTCATGGACGTGGACATGTGCTGCTGCCTTCTGAAGTGCCCTATCGCGCCAATGTATATGCCATGAAACAGATGGGCGTGACACATCTGTTGTCGATAAGTGCTGTGGGAATTATGCGGGAAGCTATAAAACCGGGTGATATGGTGGTGCCCGACCAGATTTTTGATCGCACCCGCGGCATCCGTGCGAGCACATTTTTTGGTAAAGGCATTGCCGGCCATGTGGCCTTTGCGGATCCTTTTTGCGGAGAATTGCGCGACTTACTGCTGGCTGCTGCAAAAAACTCCGGAGTGACCACCCACGATGGTGGAACGTATATCTGTATGGAGGGACCGCAATTCTCCACACGCGCAGAGTCCCATTTTTATCGTCGAGAAGTCAATGCGACCGTGATTGGAATGACGGCTTTGCCCGAAGCCAAACTCGCACGCGAGGCCGAAATGTGTTATGCGATGCTGGCTATGGGCACCGATTACGATTGCTGGCATGAAGCAGAAGAAGATGTGTCGGTAGAAGCCGTAGTCGCTGTGTTAAAAGCCAATGCCGAGCACGCAAATCAAATTGTATGTACATTGGCCGCACAGTTGCCTAGAACATCGGATTGCGATTGTCTCAATGCCGCACAATTTGCGATTATCACATCGCCAGATGCAATTTCCAACGCGGCAAAAGAAAGACTCGGTCTTCTATACGATAAGTACTGGAAATGAACAAAGACGTGCCCCACTGATAACTGATTTATGATCGACAATAGCTGGTACATACGCCCCAAAGGGTTGCGAGAACGTCACGCTGCGGGCGGTGTAGTCGTGCGTTGGGATGGCCATCAGATATTGCTGGCTCTGGCCCGCGAAAGAGGGCACACCGACTATGTGTTGCCCAAAGGACACATTGAAGCGGGCGAGAAAATCGAATATGCTGCCAGACGAGAGATCAAAGAAGAAGTTGGGGTATCAAAACTGCAACTCGTGGAAAAACTCGGCACAAAAGAACGGCTTGATTTTTCCAAGAAAGAATGGAAAATAACACATTATTTTTTGTATTCGACCGAACAGATTGATGCCGTGCCAACCGACACAACGCATCACGAAAGCATGTCCTGGGTGCCACTCGATCCACTCCCCGTGTTTTTCTGGCCGGAACAACGCGCGCTAATCGAAGAAAACGCGCGTCAAATTTGGGAAGCTGTGGATAGAAAGGAATAAAATGACAGATCAAGACCTGAAGTATTTCAAAAAACTTTTACAGACCAAACGCACCTCCATCGTTAAAGACCTGGGCACGTTGCAGAGCCATTCCATGCAGATCACCTCGGCAGAATCGTCGGGCGACCTGACGTATTCAGATCACATGCCCGATTTGGGCAATTCGACCATGGAACGCGAAAAGGCTTTTCTATTTGCAGCACGCGACGGTGCTTATCTGGACCAAATTGACGCTGCTTTAACGCGCATTAAAAACCGCAAATATGGCGTGTGTCGAGCCTGTAAATCTCCTATCCCCAGAGCAAGACTGGAAGCTGTGCCAACCACGGAAATTTGCGTCCCTTGTAAAGAAAAACAAAACAAATTGGCATGAGGTATAATTGTGAGATTCTTGTGGATTACAGGTGTGGCATTGGTGCTGGACCAACTTACAAAATGGTGGGTGTTGCAAACCATGACCCTGGGCGAATCTGTACCGGTATTGGGATCTTTTTTTAAGCTGACCTATATTCACAATCCAGGTGCAGTATTCGGCATCCGATTGGGCAACCCTTACCTGCATCTACTACTGGCTTGTGTGGCACTTATCGTGGTTGGTGGGTTGCTGTGGCGTATCCCTCCCGAAGACCGCCTCGCAGCCATTGGTTTGACTCTGGTGTTGGGAGGTGCAATTGGCAATATCATCGACCGCGTGCGATTTGGCGTCGTAATTGATTTTCTCGATTTTGGCATTGGAACTGCGCGGTGGTGGGTTTTTAACCTCGCGGATACCTGTGTCAGTGTGGGGACCGCTCTCTTGATTTTTGCTTTTGGCATCACATCTAAACGCCGTGAGACGGTGCATAACCGTGATTCATCTAAAAATTCTGCCTCAACATGAAGGCCAGCGTCTGGACCGCTATTTGGCCGACCAACGCCCCGAACTTTCGCGTTCACGCCTTCAAAAACTGATTGCCGAGGGTGCTGTTTTCATCAAGGGAAAGACGCCCCGATCGAGCTATCGGGTGGTGGCTGGCGATAGCATCACAATAAACATACCCCCTCCAACAGATAGTGCAATTAATCCAGAGGATATTCCTCTGGATATTTTTTTTGAAGATGACCATGTGCTGGTGCTCGACAAACCTGCGGGTATGATTGTACATCCAGCGGGAAGCGTGACCTCGGGAACACTCGTCAATGCCCTCCTGTCACACTGCACGCATTTATCGGGTATCAACGGGGTTTTGCGACCAGGTATTGTACATCGGCTGGATAAAGACACATCGGGCCTGATGGTCGTCGCCAAAAGTGATGAAGGGCATCGCAAATTGGCTGCCCAGTTGGAAGCCCGGGCGATGGAGCGGCGTTATCTCGCGCTGATATGGGGGGGCTTTGAAGCAGATGAAGGGCGCATAGAAGCACCAATTGGAAGGCATCCCAAAGATCGAAAGCGAATGGCCGTTTCTCAGAATGGAAGATATGCAGCAACGCGCTGGAAAATAAGGGCGCGCTACGATTTTCTCTCTTTTCTATCTCTCGCACTGGAGACGGGTCGTACACACCAGATCAGAGTGCATCTCGCGCATCTCAATCGTCCTGTATTTGGCGACCCGCTATACGGCGGACGCGAGGAGCGGCTGTCTGGGATTGCCCCTCTGTTTCGGAGAGAGGCAACCCATCTGCTCGCGCAAACTAATCGACAGATGCTCCACGCGACTCAATTGACATTCGTGCATCCCGTAACAAAAAAAGAAATGATGTTTGAAGCACATCCACCAGAAGATATGCAGAAAATCCTTGCTTATTCCTCATCATCCTCTTCTGGCATAAGCACAAATTCGGGATAGGCGTCAATTCCCAATTCCCCAACATCCTGCCCCAATTGCTCGACCTGGCGCGACACGCGCACACTCAACGTCATAGCAATTACGCGCCACAACACCCACGAGGTCACAAACACGAATGCGCCAACCGTCACGATGCCGATCAATTGTACGCCTAAGTTGCCGCCGCCAGCAATGCAGACCGCTATGGTGCCCCAGATACCGGCGAACAGGTGAGCGGGTATTGCCCCGACCACATCATCCAGCTTGACCTTTTCCAGCAACTTGATCCCGGCAGTACACAAAACCGCGCCAATAGCACCAATAATGACAGCCCAGTAGTGATCGACAATATCGGGTCCCGCAGTAATCGACACCAGACCGGCGATTGCGCCATTCAGACCGGCGAACAGATCTACGCGCCCCAGGATGGGACGAGAAACTAAAAGAGCTGCCATAACACCGGCTGCAGCTCCCAAATTGGTATTGACCAGCACATGACTCATCGCGACCGCGTCAAGCGCGCTTCCCAATGCCAGTTGCGACCCACCGTTGAAACCGAACCACCCGAACCACAGGATGAAGACGCCCAGTGTTACTATCAAAATGTTAGAGGGCGGCGTGGATTTGACCGTACCATCGCTGCGGAATTTGCCTAACCTCGGTCCAACGACTATCGCGCCAGCAAGTGCCGCCCAGCCACCGGTGCTATGCACAATGGTCGATCCAGCAAAATCCTTGAAACCCATCGCACTTAGCCATCCTTCGCCCCATGTCCACGCACCGACGA
>JAPPIE010000156.1:0-6182 GCA_028874765.1 Gemmatimonadota bacterium | reverse complement strand
CCGGACTCGAGCATGGTAAATCCCGCGCACATCCACATCACCAGCACGCCCCAAATGAGAAATGAAAAAGTGTTGAAGACGAACAGGGTTTCCTCGTCAACCGCTGCGTGCGCGGCGGTTGTGGCACACGCAAGGAACCCGAGCACCGCGAGCGGTTTTCCCACCCGGTTGGTGAACCGGTGATGAATAAGGGTTTTTAAAAACGTCCGCATGGATATTCCCTCCCATAATGATGGAACAGTGCCTCCACTCCCTTCTATCTCTCTACCTCTTCAGTCGTCACCGCGGACGGCACCAAAGGCAATTCTACTATCATCTCGGTAAATTCACCAGGTTCAGATACAACCCGGATATTTCCCCCGTGTTCGCGCACAATATCGTTGGAAAGAGCAAGGCCGAGGCCAGTTCCCTTGTCTGTCGGTTTGGTGGTAAAGAAAGGATTAAAAATTTTATCGACAACCTCGGGCGGAATTCCATTCCCATTATCTCTTATGCTCACCTCTATCCGATCATCCAGGCGCCTGGTGCTCAGCGACAGGGTCGGAAAAAAGGTCTCACCATTATCTGCTTCAATAGCACGACGTTTCTCATCGGTAGCGTAACAGGCATTGCCTACCATGTTGAGGAAAACGCGCCCCAGATCCTGCGGCACGGCCTCAATTTGTCCCGCATCTGGGTCGAAATCCGTCTCAATGGTCAAGTTAAAATCCGCGTCAGTGGCCCGTGCACTGTGGTAGGCAAGGCGGGCGTGTTCATCGAGCAGATTGTTAATTTCAATGGGCAGTCGCTCACCAGAGCCGCGCCCCATCATGAGCATATCGTGAACAATGCGGTCGGCGCGGGTGCCGTGTTGGAGGATGCGCCCCATGTTGTCGGTGAGGTCCTGGCATATCTCGTCAACCAATTCGCGCTGCTCCTCGTCCAGCGCCTCGGGAATTTCGTCCAGTACCTCCACCAACTCCTCCATGAGTTCTTCCGACGCTTCTGAAAAGTTTTTCACAAAATTCAGCGGATTCTTGATCTCATGCGCCACACCTGCAGTGAGTTCGCCGAGCGCGGCCAATTTCTCGCGCATAACAATCTGGTCCTGCGCCACCTGCAAATCCTCCAGCACCTTTTCGAGCTCTTCGTTTTTAGATTGCAACTCTTCTGCCAGTTTTTCCACCAGATTCAGGCGCTGCACCTCCAGAGCGTGGCGGCGAAAGACTTCAAGGGCTGCGGCCATGTCTGCCACCTCGTCGTTCCCACCGATATCGACCTTGCCCTCCAGGTCGCCATCAGCCATGCGGCGCATCCGCTCGGACAGTCGCTCGAGACGGGGCAATAGCATTCGTCCCACGAATAAATAGGCGATCAACAACGCGCCAGTAATGCTGATCACATTCAAAACCAACAGAAGACTGCGCCCGGTGCCGATGGCCAGTGTGGAAGCGAGGGTGGCTTCCTTCGCACTTATGCGGGCAGCATTTACCAGCCCTTCGGCTTCGGCGATTAGATCAAGGGCCAGAGACTGATTGTGTGCGAGCAGATCTCGCTGGTGCACAGCGAGATCAAGTTCTCGTGTACGCAGGCCGAAGCCCCCTTCTTCCCCCAGCCCCAACTGGTACAGGCGGGCACATATCGGAGCGATCTGACTGCGCGCGCGGGCCGTTCCGAGTGCCGACAAACTCCATTCAATCCTGTCTTTAGCAGCCTCAAATCGCTCCCGCAATGGCTCAATCAGGGGCGCATCTGAAAGATTGAAAGCACTCGACAGAAGCTGAATTGCTGTGGTGGCGTCTGCTTGCAATGCAGCCAGATGGCGATAGTGGTCGAACTCTTGTCTCGACAAGTGCTGTGCAGGCGACGCGGGTGCTTCGCCGAGATTGCGATACCCCGTCATAGCGTAGAACAACTGGTCGTCAATAAGCGGAACCATGACACCCACCAGTTCGTTGCGCACTTTAACCAGTTCTGCACGCAGGGCCTCTCTCCGTTTTTGCAGCACAAAAAGCTCGGCCAGGGAGCATTCAATTTCTTCGATATTTGAGATCAGAGTACCACCCTGGGCGCGAATACGACTGAAGCGTTCCTCTTCTTCACCTTGCTGCGTCAGAGCCGCCAACTGCGTTTCAAAAGTGCTTCGCTCTTCGGCAATCTCGGCAATAACCTGATCAAAAGTCTCTGGCGTTGCAGCAGCGATGAGACGCGGTGCTGCGGCTACAATGGCACCGCTTTGTTGAGCGACTCCAAATGCGGCTGCCATTCCGGGCACACTGCCTTCATTCACGCGACTTTGTGCATCACCCACGCTGTTAAAAGAAAACCAGCCGACCAAACTCGCCCCCATAGTGAGGACAACAGCACCGCCAATACCCAAATAGAGTTGCGTAGAGATTCGGTAGCGGCCTTCAAGCAGGTGTTTTAGTATGTTAATCATGGCTTTATTCCGTCCCGCAGCGTTTGGATTGCGTGATAACTGCCATCTCCGCCAATCACGGTGAGAAAGACAGCATCTGAACCCTGATTATCATTTTCGCCATAGCGAAGTACAAAGCCATCGAGATCAATGGCGTCTGTATTACGCAAATTCTTGAGAAACCCAACGCGGTCAACCTCCCTGCCACAGCGTTCGAGAGTGGCAATAGCCAACCGCCCCGCCAGATAGCCTTCGTAGGAGACAAAACCGGGAGTCGCTTCGGGTGCGTGGACCGTTAGGGCACGGCGATAGGCAATACCAACGGGGAGAGTGTTATCTGTTGGAAAGGGTACGACCTGAGTAACGAAGACCCCAGCACCAGCGCGACCGAGTTCTCTGGCCAACGCATTGCTGCCCACGAAGGAAATGGTCATGAACACGGGATCCAGCCCCGTGTGTCGCGCCCAAGCAATCAGCGTTGCCACCGGCTGGTAGGCCCCGATCAGGATTACGGCATCGGGGTTTGCTCCATGCAGGTTGAGCAAACCCGTCTTCACAGCCGTGGTATTGCGCGGGTACACGCCTATCGCCACAGGTTCCAGACCACGCCGCACAAGTGCCTGCCGTACGCCGCGATAGCCCGCCTGACCAAAAGAGTCATCCTGGTACATAACGGCAATGCGTTTAATGCCCAGGTCTGTAGTCAAACGAGCGACCATAGCCTCGGTCTCCTGATTATAAGACGCCCGTAGATTGATCACATTTTGCCAGGTGGCCTCACGCAGAAAGGCGGCACCGGAAAATGGGGCAATATAGGGAACCCCCGCACTTGCGGCGATAGGCGTAGCAGAGCGCGAAGTGGGCGTTCCGACAGCACCGATCAGCGCGAAAACCCCTTCCTGTTCAATCAAGAGACGGGTGTTCGCGATAGCAGCTTCAGGCTCGTACGCATCATCGAGAGACAACAACGCGAGTTGCCGACCATGCACGCCGCCCCGCGCGTTAGCCTCCTGAAAAGCTGCTTCAATACCAATCCGCATGTCCTTACCCAATTCTTGAGCGGGGCCACTAAAGGCAGCGGATTGCCCAAAAAGGATGCGCTCGTCAGAGATTCCGGATTCTTCTGCGCAGATTTCTACAATCAGCAAGACGAGTAATAAAACCGCACAACTGTAGCGCGTAGTCCTCATCCATTCCTCCGCTTAATCAAAGTAAGATGATTCTTATTCTGCTCGCGGCGATAGTGTACATCGTCCATCATAACGCGCATCAGATGGATGCCAAGCCCCCCTATCGGCCGATCTTCTATCCCTGCGTTCAGGTCTGGTTCGGGAGCGTCACTCAGTGGATTGAAGGCCTGCCCGTCGTCTATAATCTCAACGGTGAAGACATCCTCATCCGAGGTCAGCGTGACCTCAATCTCGTGGCGTGCATCGTCGTCGTACCCGTAGTTCACAGTATTGACGATCAATTCTTCGAGGACGAGATCTACCTGATACACGAGATCGGGGGGCCAATCCCCCGCCTCGCCGAGTTCTGCCACGGCATCGTGAAGCCGCTCCAACTCGTTGAGATCCGACGCAATACATAGAGAACGTTTCACCTTCATGTCCCTATCTCTCTACAAAAAAGTGTCATACAGGTCATATCGTCGAACTGGGGCATATCACCCGCAAATGCCTGCACAGCTTGAAAGATCGCCTGATTCATTTCGCGGACATCACACGAACAATACTCGGACAATACCGCACACAAGCGCTCCATCTCAAACTCCTCATTCTGGGCATTCATGGCTTCGGTGACACCATCTGTGTAGAGCACGAGAGTATCGCCAGGCGACAGAGTGACTGAGTTTTGTTCGTATTCAATATCTGGCATGATACCCAGAGCAATTCCGTTGGTCTGAGGGAGCACAGTCGAGCTGCCATCCGCGTGGACGAGGATCGGGGGATTGTGCCCTCCGTTGGCGTAAGACAGCGACCCATCCGCCGGGTTATATTCAGCATAAAACACAGTGACAAACATCGCTGCGTCGTTGTCTTCCTGCAGGAGATGATTGACCTCGCTCAACACCTCGGCCGGATTTGATCTGCCAATCGCCGCTCCTTTCATCAACGTGCGACTGGACATCATGAATAGGGCAGCCGGTACTCCCTTGTCGGAGACATCGGCAATTGCCAGGCCGATGCGGTCGTTTTCCAGATTGATAATATCAAAAAAGTCACCTCCCACCTGGCGTGCAGGCTCCATGCTTCCAAATAGCTGGTAGCCAGGTTTGTCGGGAAAGGTCTTCGGCAGAATAGACTGCTGCATATCATGAGCAACGCGAAGCTCGTTTTGCAGTGCCACCAGCTTATCCCGCGAAGCCACAGCCTCGCGCCACAGCTTCAGGTGTTCCAAAGTGCGCTCAATAGTGACCCTCAAATCCTGAAAATCAATGGGCTTGGTAACAAAGTCGAACGCCCCCCGATTCATGGCCGTACGGATATTTTTCATATCGCCATAAGCCGAGACAATGACAGCCCGGAGGTCTGGATCAACCTGCGGCATCTGTTCGAGCAAGGTGAGGCCATCCATCCGCGGCATATTGATGTCCGAAAGCACCATATCGATATCCGGATCCGCGTTCAGCACCTCGAGAGCCTCAACGCCGTTGTAAGCAAAGACGAATTCGTAGTGCCCGGCGCGAACATCGCGCCGCATGCGCTGCCTCACGAGATGTTCGAGATCGGGTTCGTCATCAACTACGAGTATTCTGTATTGCGCCTTTTTCATATATGCGCCTCTTACGATTAATGGTGTCTTACTTATACTGATGTTAAGCATTCTTTGATTGGAGCACAATGGTTGCGATAGCAAAAGTCCTCGTTTCATGGGCCTGTCCCTGTTACTTATTCTGCTGCGTTGTAAGGGAGAGGACTACGGGGAGAATACAATACATGAACAAATGCCAGGTCGGTCATTGTGTAATGACAAACTACGCGACACCGGTTACTGAATTGCAGAAGGTTGGCTGTTATTCGGGAGGTTTTGAAAGCGGATATACAGGGCATGGGAAATACCCTGGAAAGTGATCTATGGACCAGATACACACAGGAAAAACGGATCGGCATGTGAGTTTCGAGAATGCCTGCAACCCGATTTTAGAAAGCACACAGTAAGCCTGGCGAGCTAAATCGGTCTGTGCAACAGGTGAGATGAGATACGCCAAACTCTCATCTATGGCTTGTGCGATAAAGCGAATTATCCGCTCAGAGCGGCGCAAGCCTCTGCCTGTGAGTCGTAGATCGAAATGATCTTGTCAAATCCGCTGATTTTGAAGACCTCTCCGATGGGACCAGAAAGCGAGCAAAGCGCGAATTCCGCATTGCGATTCCGGAGTGACTTGGCAACCAGCAAAATGACCCGCAGGCCCGAGCTACTAATGTAAGAAAGCCCTCCAAAATCTACGACCACGCAGGAATCGTCGTCACTGATTGCAGAACTTAATACATTTTCGAACTCGCGGGCATTGGCACTATCAACCCGGCCATTCACGTTCGCGATTAAAATGCTATTTTCTCTTTGGGTTTTAATCTCCATGGACCTGTATCCTGATGTGTGAAAATTATCTACGGAAGCTCTTGCCGCACATCGCGTGCAAAAAACAAACACACTCACTCAATTCGGTCAAGAGCCATTGCGCCCCATAGCGAGATATATTCTTGCAGGGAATTGAGAAGCTCAGCTAAAATATTACTTGTCTATGCGAAAGTCAAATCTTTTTTTGACTCTTTTTTCATAA
>JAPPIE010000348.1:7962-14132 GCA_028874765.1 Gemmatimonadota bacterium | reverse complement strand
ACATCAGTCGGTGGCGCAACACCCGTCCAGATCGCAAAAGACCGCGCCCCTTGAAAAACCAGCATATCCAGCCCTCCAAAAGCCAGCGCACCAACCGATTGAAACGCGCGCATCAACTGCGTTTCCAGCGGATTGAACACCGTATCGTAGAGCACCAAATCCGGATGGACAGCGCGCACATCGGCAAGGGGCGAGGCATTGACCTTGGGATACATCCCCAGCGAAGTGGTATTCACAACCACGCCTGCATCGGCAAACGCCCTGCATTGCGCATCGGCATCCAGTGATCCTACATCCATTTTTGTACCCGTTATTTCTTCCATATCCACCGCCAGATCCTCGGCGCGTTTAACCGTGCGATTCAAAATCGTCACCCGCTGCACCTCGTCTTGCGTCCCCAGCGCATACGTCACAGCGCGGGCAGCCCCACCTGCGCCGAGCACCACGCAATGCGCGGGAAATGTCTCAACCCCCGCAATATCGCGCAATGCCGTCAAGACGCCATAGACATCCGTATTGTATCCGACCAACTCATCTTCTTCGCGCGAAATGGTATTGACCGCCCCCACAGCCAGTGCTTCTTCTGAAATGCGATCCAGGTGTTCCATCACCGCCAGCTTGTGCGGAATAGTCACATTTAATCCGCGAATATTCAACCCGCGCAACCCCTTCATCGCCTCGCCCACGCGGTCGGGCAACACGTGAAAAGCCACATAACAATAATCCACATCTAATGCGGCGATTGCGGCATTGTGCATATCGGGAGAAAACGAATGAGCCACCGGGTCGCCAATAACGCCCAGCACCTGACTTGTTGCGCGAATATTCATGTCATAAAATCCGCAGAAAAAACGCGAGTAATTTGAGCGTTTTACGCAGATGAACGCAGATGAAAGGCGAGACGGGTTGCCTTTAATGTCTCGCTTCTATCTCGCGTCTCACCCGCCTTTATTCCCACCCAACAAATCATTCACAAACTCATCAGCGATATCAAAACTCTCTCTCCACGAGCAGTTGTATGTATAGCGTATAAATGCCACACCACCCAGGATCATCAAAATCGCAAAGAGCGCGAGCTTAAAAAGTATCTTCATATTTTTACCTCTTTTGGTTGAATAACAGTAGATAAACAGGCAAATAACTCAGCGAAATCACGACACATATCGCCCGTATTTGACACCCGGGTTTCGCCCTCGGCTACCAATCCCGCCAGTGCAAAGGTCAATCCCGTATGGACATCGCCGCCAGCATCGACCTCTATTCCCTGAAGACGCACAGGCCCCTGTACAACCAGACCATCGGGCATTTCGCCTACCTTAGCCCCCATTTGACGCAAATTTTGAATCATCAGTGATAGGCGGTCGGTCTCTCCCCGTCTCAAATCCTCTGCATCTCGAATAACCGTTTCGCCCGCAGCCTGCGTGCCCAGCACAGCGAGAAAAGGCACTTCACGAATAAATAGATCCGTCTGCTCACCCCCTATGCGCGTACGCCGCAATTCAGATCCCTGGACTTTAACTGTGCGCGTCACTTTTGACTTTGATCGCGTCACCTGAATATCCAATTGTGCATTCAACCGCCGCAACAAATCCAATGCGCGCCGAGTCTTCCAATCGTCGCCCACGCAGTGAAGGGTCAAATCCGACTGCGATAACATCGCCGCAGCACCGAGCAAATACAGCGTAGTCTCGGGATCTCCCGGCACATCGCACTCTCCAATAAGCCCACGCGCTTCTTTTACCTCATACATACTTACCCCTCTAACGCAACCGCACTTGATAACCCGCATCTCGCAAAATACCGACAGACCGCTCGGCGTCCTCCTGCTGCCCAAACCCCATCCGAATCGTCCCTCCTTCGCCTTCGCGCACCTTCAGCACCTCAATATCTTCAATATTAATTCCTTCAGCAGATAAACGCGATGCGACATCAGCAATCACACCTGGTTTGTCTTCTGCCACCAGCAAAATTTCGTGAAGCGGATGCAAAAACCCCTTGGAATCTTTGGGAATCTCCCCGCGAATGCGATTCGCATAGTCAAAATCTTCTAATAACGCTTCCCGATCCACCTTCTCTCGTATCGCCACAAGCGCGTCGAGATACGCATCGATCATCTCTCGAATAGGACCGGCATTCGTCTGACAAATATCTCGCCACATCGCGAACGGACTGGAAGCAATACGCGTCAAATCGCGGAACCCACCCGCCGCCATTTGCAGGGGAAGACCATCGGCCTCATTGAGCCTGCCCACCAATCCCACGAGTGTAGTAGCCATCATCTGCGGCAAATGACTCACCGTCGCAGCGACCCGATCATGCGTCTCGGCCTCCATGCGCATAGAACGCGCCCCAAGGCATTGCACCAGTGCTGCAAGCGCATCCACAATTTCGTCGGAAACACCACTTGCGGGCGTAAGCACATAAAGCGCGTTTTCAAACAAAAAGGGATCGGCTGCGCCCACGCCGCTCTTTTCCGATCCCGCCATGGGATGCCCGCCCACAAAATGCACATCTTCACGCGCCACCCGTTCAGCACAGGCGACAATCGCGCCCTTGGTGCTGCCCACATCTGTAATAATACAACCCGACGAAGCCGCTCGCACAACCGAGGGCAACTGCTCCAGAATACGCACAATCGGCGAACACAAAAATACCAGATCTGACCGCTTTACGCCATTGTCCATCGCGTCGTATTCATAGCCACTGTCAATCGCACCGAGCGCACGGGCTTCTTGCAGGGTCTCCGCGCGGCTAATACCAATAATCTCGCGCCCAATACCCAATCGCTTAAACGCCAGCCCCAGCGACCCACCAATCAAACCCACACCCACAATGGCAATCGCGGCATCTCTAAACGGAGGATCGTTCATACAAATAACCTGATACGACATAAAATCCTAAACCAGACCCGCCAGGTCTTTCACAAAAACTTCCGTATCGTCCCACCCCAGACACGGGTCAGTAATCGACTTCCCGAATATCCCCTCTTCGGGTTTTTGCGCGCCTTCCTCCAGATAGCTCTCCACCATCAACCCGCGCACCACATTGTGAAGCAGCGCAGAATGGCGGCGGCTGCGCATCACTTCGAGACCAATGCGCGGCTGTTCGGAAAACGTTTTATCTGAATTATTGTGATTGGTATCCACAATAATCGTCGGATTGCCCAACTTGCGCGCCAGATATTCCTCGGCAACATGCATCAAATCTTCGTAGTGATAATTGGGAATACTTCGCCCATTATACGACATCCCGCGCAACACCGCATGCGTCAGCGAATTGCCCGACGTGCTGACCTCCCAGCCATTGTGAAAAAACACATGTGGAATTTGCGCTGCATAAATGGCATTGAACATCACATCCAGATCGCCACCCGTCGGATTTTTCATGCCCGCAGGCACATCGACACCGCTAATGGTCAGGCGATGATTCTGATTTTCAACGGACCGCGCCCCCACGGCAATATAACTCAGCAAATCCTCCACATAGGGCAAATTCGAAGGATAGAGCATCTCATCGGCAGCCGTCAAATGCGACTCGCGAAAAGCGCGAATCTGCATCTGCCGAATGGTCTTAATCCCAACAACCATATCGGGCATACCTTCGGGATCGGGCTGATGGGCCATGCCCTTATACCCTTCGCCAGTCGTGCGCGGTTTATTGGTATAAATCCTCGGCACGAGCACCAGCTTGTCCACCACCTGCTCTTGGAGCCGCGCCAGGCGATTCACATATTCACACACCGCATCGACATTGTGCGCCGAGCAAGGACCAATAACCAACAAAAACTTATCGCTCTTGCGCTCAAAAATAGCCCGAATCTCGGCATCGCGTTCATCCTTCTTAGCCTTCAAATCATCGGGCAGTGGCAAAACATCCTGGATTTCTTCTGCACTGGGAATGGGCTGAATCTGTTTGAAACTCATAATAGTACCTTTTTTAAGACTCTGAATCTGCGTGATCTTCTTCCAACCGCAGTGACTCATCGATAATCTGCCTAAAAATGCGTTGCGCTGCTTCGTGACTCAAAGGACCGCCATTCAATTCGCGAATGCGGTTGAGAATCAGGGTTTCTCGTTCAGGGGCATGCAAGGGCAAATCCTCGGCAAGCTTAATTTTTCCCACAGACAGCGCACACCGGGCACGCTCATTGAGCAAATCGAGAATTTGATCATCTAAGGCATCAATTTTCTCGCGCCAGAAATCCAGATCCTTCTCCATAACCTACACACCTTCTCTCAAAGGGCCGATCAAAGACCCGACAAAAGCACCCACCTTTGAAACCAGACCGGCATCGCCCTGGTACTCGCCAATACGACGCACAATCGCACTACCAACCACAACCGCATCGGCATACCGCGCAATTTCCGACACATGCTCGGGCGTTGATATACCAAACCCAACGGCAACGGGCATATCTGTGTACCGGCATATCGCAGACACCTTGTTTTGAATTTCATCGGCCAGAGAATCGCGCTCTCCCGTCACCCCGGTACGCGACACATAATAGACAAAACCCCTGGTATGCGATGCAATCAGCTTCATCCGATCATCGCGCGTAGTCGGTGTCACGAGAAAAATCGTATCCAGCCCATGCACATCCATCTGCGCCTTGTAATCGCTGCCCTCTTCCGGAGGCAGATCCAGCATCAGAACACCATCCACCCCCACATCTGCGGCGCGTTTTACAAAGCGCGCCACACCGTAGCGATGAATCGGATTATAATACGTAAACAACACAATGGGTATTTCGGTCTCAGTCCGCACATCTGCAACCATAGACAACACACCCTCGAGCGTTGCACCAGCGGCCAAAGCGCGTTGCGACGCCTCCTGAATCACGGGACCATCGGCCAGAGGATCTGAAAAGGGAACACCCAGTTCCAGGACATCCACACCCTGCCGATCCAATTCCAACACCACCTGATGCGTGGTATTTAAGTCCGGATCGCCCGCAGTAATATACGCGACAAATCCCGTCCGCCCCACTTTTCTCAAATCTTCAAACCGCTGTCCAATCCGCATCATCTCACCCCTTCGATAAACCGCGCCGCTTGCTGCACATCTTTGTCCCCGCGTCCCGATAAATTGACCACCACAATCTGATCTCGACTCATCTCGGGGGCCAACTTGCAAACATGGGCAATAGCATGTGAACTCTCCAAAGCGGGAATAATCCCTTCGGTATGACTGAGCAACTCAAAAGCACTGAGAGCTTCCTCGTCCGTCGCATACGTATAAGCCGTACGCGCCATATCTCGCAAATAGCAATGCTCTGGCCCCACACCCGAATAATCGAGACCCGCCGACACCGAATGCGTCAATGCGATTTGTCCATCATCATCTTGCAACACATAAATACGCGCACCGTGCAAAACCCCTAAATCGCCGCCATTAAAACGCGCAGCGTGCTCGCCAGATTCAATACCATGCCCGCCGGCCTCCACGCCGATCATCTGCACATTGGCATCATCCAAAAAAGCGTGAAACAACCCGATAGAATTGCTTCCCCCGCCCACACATGCGACGAGCACATCGGGCAATCGGCCTTCCCTCTCCAAAATTTGAGCACGGGCTTCAACGCCAATAACCCGCTGAAAATCGCGCACAATCATCGGATACGGATGCGGTCCCAAAACCGAACCAAAAATGTAAAACGTATCCTCTACATTGGTCACCCAGTCGCGGATGGCCTCATTAATCGCATCCTTCAGGGTTTTGCTACCCGAATGGACACCCGTAACTTTTGCACCCAGGAGCCGCATGCGAAACACATTGAGCGCTTGCCGTTCCATATCTTCAACACCCATGTAAATTTCGCATTTGAGACCGAACATCGCCGCCACAGTTGCCGTTGCCACGCCGTGTTGCCCGGCACCGGTCTCGGCAATAATCCGCGTTTTGCCCATTCGGTTTGCGAGCAAAATTTGTCCCATAGCGTGATTGATTTTATGCGCCCCCGTATGGGCGAGGTCTTCGCGCTTGAGATAAATTTTAGGCCCGTCGAGTTCTTCTGTCAACCGCTCGGCAAAATAAAGCGGCGTGGGCCGCCCGACATAATCGCGCAAATATCGATCCAGTTCAGCCCAAAACTCGGGATCGCGCTTTGCCTCCCGATAAGCCGCCTCCAGATCTTGCAACAGCGCCATAAGCGTCTCGGGCACATACTGCCC
>JAPPIE010000348.1:0-7862 GCA_028874765.1 Gemmatimonadota bacterium | reverse complement strand
TCGCGGTCATCACCATCGAGCAATGCCATTGCCTCGCGGGGATGCTGGTTGTGCTGGCCCGTGATATTATAGGGCACCAGAGGACCCCAAGTCATTTCGCTACGCAACTTGACAAAATGATCTTCCAGCAACTTATAGACAGGACGGATTTTAAACTTGGGATTCCGCAAAAAACCGAGCAACAATTCCATGGGACAATTGCCCGCACCGCGTCCCAATCCATCCACAGTGGCATCAATCCGATTGGCCCCTAAAATAATGGCCTCAATAGTATTGGCAAATGCCAGTTGCTGATTGTTGTGCGCGTGAATGCCCACCTCTTTGCCCGAGCCTTTGGTTACGTCCATGTATTTTCGCACAAGCATATCAACCTGCTCTCGATACAGCGCACCGAAACTATCCACCACACAAATCGTGCCCACAGGGGTTTCCATCAACACCTCTAACGCCTGATCAATCTCGACATCTTGCACCTTCGAAATCGCCATAATATTACAACTCGTTTCATACCCCTTCTCGTGGGCATCGAGCAACATTTCAACAGTCTCGGGAATTTGCTCGACATAACACGCCACGCGCACCATATCGACCACGCTCTCGCTGGATGGCAGAATATCTTCTGCCCAATCGCTCTTGCCGGCATCGGCCATAATTGCGAGTTTCATCCCCGTCGCTTCGGGATCGTGATCCCCGGTAATTTTGCGAATATCCTCTTCATCGCTGTGGCGGAACGCACCAAAATCTCCTTTGGGGAACATCTCCTTGGAGTTTCGGTACCCAATTTCCATATAATCAACACCTGCCGCGACACATGTTTCATACACGGCCTTCACAAAATCATCATCAAAATGATGGTCATTCATCAAACCGCCATCTCGGATCGTACAATCGAGTACCTTGAGTTCCGGGCGGTAGGTAATCCAGGGTGCTTTCATAAAAAATCCTTCCTTTGGAGTTAATTAGTTAGTGAAAAATCTACGTACACCTGCCCAATCACATCGACCACCTCACCAAAAAGTAGCGGCGTTTACCACGGCGCATCACCAGATATTTTCCAGCCAGTCTTTCAGAAGGCTTTAATACATGACTCATATCTCTACAGCGTTCTCCATTGATATAAATAGCACCATTCCCGATATCTTCACGCGCCTGTCGTCTGGACGACGAAATCCGCGCATCCACGAGCAAATCGATCAACTCCACTTCATCAACACCATTGAGCGCGTAAGATGGCACATCGCTAAACCCTTCTGCGATCTCCTGTTCATTCAAATCCCGCAAATTGCCGTAAAACAGCGCCTCGGAAATATGCACAGAGCGATCCTTTGCGGCTGCACCGTGGATAAAAGTCGTCACCTCTTCGGCCAGCACGCGCTGCGCCTCGCGCCTCTCGGGTCGCGCCTCCACTTCTCGTTCCAACTCCTCTATGCGTTCGCGGCTCAAAAAAGTGAACAACTTCAAAAATTTCACCACATCGCGATCTGCTGCATTCACCCAAAACTGATAAAATTGATAGGGCGATGTCTTCTCGGGATCGAGCCATAATGTACCCGTCTCGGTCTTGCCAAATTTCGTCCCATCCGATTTTTCCAGCAACGGAAAAGTCAACCCATACACAGTCTTATTGAGTACGCGCCGACACAATTCTATACCCGCCGTAATATTGCCCCACTGATCGCTACCCCCGATCTGAAGCTCACAGCCATACTCCCGTTTCAACTCCATAAAGTCATAAGCCTGCAAAACCATATAGCTAAATTCGGTAAACGAAATCCCGGTTGAAAGACGCGACGACACCGACTCTTTGCCCAGCATATACCCCATTGAAAAGTGTTTGCCCACATCGCGCAAAAATTCAATCGTACGCAACTCTGAAAGCCAGGTATAATTGCTCACCATCAGCGCCTGGTTGTGCCCGGTCTCAAAATCCAGATACTTTTCCAATTGCACACGCTGACGCTCTGTATATGCCTGCACCACCTCCAGTGAATTCAACTGTCGCTCTTCTGCTTTCCCACTCGGGTCACCAATCAACCCCGTACCACCGCCCACAAGTGCAATGGGCTTGTGCCCCGCATCTTGAAAGCGACGCAATCCCATAATAGGAACCAGACTGCCCGCATGCAGACTATCGGCAGTGGGATCAAATCCACAATACAGTGTCATCTGCCCCTCTGCCAAACGCCTGCGGAGCCTATCCTCATCTGTCATCTGAAAAATATAGCCACGAAATGCCAAATCGTCTAATACATCCACGTTTTTATCTCCATATTCATATCACGCCTTTACGCGCGCCAAAAAATCTCGTACTTTTTTGTGGTCCTTCTTCCCCGGCTCGGATTCTACGCCACTACTCGTATCCACTGAGTATGGATCAACTTGCTCAATCGCCTCCTGAATATTATCCGGATTTAGCCCACCGGCAAGAATAATGCGCCCATACCTTTTTGCCTCCACCGCCTTTGTCCAGTCAAATGTCTCCCCTGTACCGCCGTAAGACCCCGCTTTCTCTGTATCCAATAAGAAGGTATTGACCAGATACGACCCCATCGTCTGCACATCAAAATCACACCCTACGCGAAGCGCGCGAATCACAGGAACCGCATGCCCCAGACATGCTTCGGGAGGTTCATCTCCGTGCAATTGAATCGCCCGCAGCCCCGCCAACTTCACTGCTATATCAATCTCTCGCTCCGATGCATTCACAAACACCCCGACAGGCGTCACAAATGGCGGCAAATCAAAAATAATTTCTCCTGCTTTCTCGGGTGCGATATAGCGAAGACTCTTCTCGTAAAAATTAAACCCCAGAGCATCCGCGCCGTGATCAACCGCGCACAGCGCATCATCCCGATTTGTAACACCGCAAATTTTAGCTCGCACCATGCCCTATCAACTCCTGCAACTTAACGGCAATATCCGATTCTCGCATCAAACTCTCGCCCACCAGCACGGCATCTGCGCCCGCATCTCGAAGCGCGACAACATCCTCGCGCGTATAAATACCGCTCTCACTCACCTTCAACACGTCATCGGGAATGTAATTGATCAACCCATAAGTCGTATCCAGAGACGTATCAAAAGTCTTCAAATTCCGATTGTTAATCCCAACAACCTCTGCGCCTGCATCAAGCGCAACCATCAGTTCTTCTCTCTCATGCACCTCCACCACCGCATCCAGCCCCAATGCCCGACTCGTCGCTATAAATGAAGACAAGTCTCGAGGCGTTAAAATCGACACAATCAACAGCACAGCCGAAGCCCCAATCGCGCGCGCCTCGTAAATCTGATAGGGATCAATCGTGAAATCCTTTCGCAAAATGGGCCGATCGACAACTGTTGAAATCTGAGTCAAATAATCTGCCGATCCCTGAAAAAACTTCTCATCCGTCAATACCGAAAGTGCCGAAGCCCCATTTTCCACATAAATTTTCGCAATATCCACCGCGTCAAAATCCCTGCGGATCACGCCCTTAGACGGCGAAGCCTTTTTCACCTCGGCGATCAAAGCAATATCATCCCCATCTATCAGCCCATCAAAAAACGAAGGCGGCTCTGGCGCATCTTCTGCCAACTGCGCCATCTCCTCAAACGGCGTCTGCGCCATACACCTGGCGAGAAACCTGCGTTTATACGCCACAATTTTGTCGAGAATATTGCCAGCCATAAAATCCCACCATCCTCAGACAGTGCTAAAGCCAGGACCGCGGGTCTGGAACAGACACCCATCCATTTTCGCGCACAGCCTGCAACCCCGCAATACCGGGCAGTGTCATATCCAGTGCCTGCATCAAATCTATCGGCGATCGCAATCCATTCACAATCGCCTGCACAAAATCCAAAACAATGAGCATACTCGTTTTGCCGTGCCCTGCACCGAGCGCGTCCGAAAACTGGGACAACTCGGGATGGTGGCATTCTTCTCGCGTCACCTGCTCCTTATTCCCCACCGAATAATAACACACCGTTCGTGCTTCGCGAAATCGCCCCGTCTCTAAAGAACCCTCATCGCCATAAAAACTCAAAAAATGGCTCATCCCATGCACATTCTGAAACGAATTTGTCAACCTGAACACCGCACCTTCTTCTGTTCGGAACAAAGCCGTCTGCACCCAATCTGCTTCATATCCCTCTAAAAATTCATCTCTCCCTGAAGCCGAAACAGCCATGACCTCAACCAAACGGTCACCCGTCATATTCAAATACGGCGACGTCCCATGTGTCGGATAAAGAAGGGGTTGCAAACTATTCCGCCAGGTAGATCGTCCATCGGGATGTCGTCTCAACGCTTTTAGACCGTGAATATACTCGGCCTCGGCATAGTAAATACGCCCCAACTTCCGCGCTTCATAAAGCGATCTCGCACGCACCACACTGGGTTCATAGACCCAATTCTCAGCCATCATATAAATGCGATCACTTTTTGAAACGACCTCGACCAATGCCTTTGCCTCATCCATAGTCAGCGCAGCGGGCACGGCACACAAAACGTGCTTACCTGCCCGAATTGCTCGAATCACATGTTCTGCATGAAGCGGCGCGGGCGTAAAAATAGCCACCGCATCAACCCGTTCATCAGCGACCAGATCATCAAAAGCCGCATAACAAACATCGACACCCAACTGCTCTTTTGCCTCGTCCTGTCTCTCCTCCTGAATATCACAAACAGCGACCAACTCAGTCTCGGCATACGCATCAAACACCCGCGCCCAGGACATGCCAAATCGCAAACCAGCAACACCTACAGAGAGGGCCATTTTACTTCACCTCCAGAATCATTCCTGACTCGCCGCAACCAACCCCTCCAACTTCTCCAACGCCTTGCCCGAATCAATCACTTCAGCAGCGACCTGCACGCCTTCGTTCAAATCACGCGCCTTATCTCCCGCCACAATTGCCGCCGCCGCATTCAACAACACAATATCTCGCCGAGGACCTTCTTCGCCATTCAGAATCGACCGCGTAATCTCTGCATTATAATCGGCATCTCCTCCTTTTAGCGCGGCGGCTGGAGCCTGTATCAGCCCAAAGTCCCCGGGTAATACATCATACGTCGAAACCGATCCATTTTTCAATTCGCTCACCCTCGTCGGACCCGTCAAGGTCATCTCATCCAAACCATCCGAACCGTGAACGACAAACGCGCGCTCCGCCCCCAGAGTCCCCAAAACACCAGCGAGTGTCTCGGTCAATGCCGGGCTGTACACACCGACCACCTGCCGCGTTGCGCCCGCCGGATTGCTCAGCGGTCCCAGCGCATTGAAAATGGTCCGTGCACCAATTTCCCGACGCGGCCCAATCGCGTATTTCATCGCCCCATGCAACGAAATAGCAAACAAAAACCCAATCCCCACATCGTCCAGGCACCTGCTCACCGTCTCGGGCGATGCTTCAATATTCACACCCAATGCACCCAGCACATCCGCGCTACCACACTGACTCGTCGCCGCGCGGTTGCCGTGTTTGGCCACACACAAACCCGCCCCAGCCACGACAAATGCCGCCGCCGTCGAAATATTAAACGTGCCCGAATGATCGCCCCCCGTGCCACAAGTATCGACAATCACATCGTGCCTTGTCGCAATAGGCGTCGCCTTCTCGCGCATCACAGACGCGGCCCCGGCAATCTCATCAACACTCTCGCCCTTCACGCGCAAAGCAATCAAAAACGCGCCGATCTGCGCATCCGTCGCCTCGCCCGACATAATCTGATTCATCACATCCGTCATCTCACCCCGACTCAAATCCGCACCTTCAATCACTTTTGCAATCGCCTCTTGTATGTTCATACCCATCTCCTCAGCTAACAAATCACGCATCGAGAAAATTTTGCAGCAAATTCTTGCCTTCACCCGTCAAAATCGATTCGGGATGAAACTGCACACCATCTACCGCCATATCTCGATGGCGCAGGCCCATAATCACGCCATCATCGGTCTCTGCTGTAATTTCCAAACAAATGGGCAAACTCTCTCGTTCGACCACCAACGAATGATAGCGCGTAGCAATAAACGGATCGGGTAACCCCTCAAAAATAGACTCCCCTCTATGATGAATCTCCGATACCTTCCCGTGCATAATCGTCGGCGCGCCCACAATTTTTCCACCAAACGCCTGCCCAATGGACTGGTGCCCCAGGCAAACCCCTAAAATCGGAATTTTCCCCGCAAAATGCTGTACCAAAGCCACGGAAATCCCCGCTTCGTTAGGCGTGCATGGACCGGGAGAAATCACGATCTTCTCGGGCGCAATATCATCAATCTCTTCAAGCGAGATCTGATCATTGCGATACACCATCAGATCCGCACCCAATTCGCCGAGATATTGAACGAGGTTATAAGTAAAAGAATCGTAATTATCAATAACGAGAATCACAACAACTCTCCCCCTTCAGCCATCTCTACCGCCCGAAACAGTGCCCGCGCTTTGTTCACGGTCTCCTGATATTCGTATTCCGGCTCTGAATCAAACACCACGCCACCCCCTGCCTGCACATACGCTTTGCCATCCTTAATCACCATCGTGCGAATGGCAATACACGTATCCATATTGCCCGCAAAATCGATATAGCCCACTGCACCGGCATAAGGCCCGCGGCGCGTTGGCTCCATCTCGTCGATAATCTCCATCGCTCGAATCTTCGGCGCGCCCGACACCGTACCAGCCGGATAACATGCAAAAAGCGCGTCCAGCGCATCGACACCCTCGTGCAATTCGCCGCGCACATTCGAAACGATATGCATCACATGCGAATAGCGTTCAATCGCCATCTGTTCGGTCACGCGCACCGTATCAAACCTTGAGACGCGCCCCACATCATTGCGTCCCAAATCCACCAACATAATATGCTCGGCGCGTTCTTTCTCATCTGCCAACAACTCCTGTGACAATGCCCTGTCCTCTGCCTCTGTTTTGCCGCGCCACCGCGTCCCCGCAATAGGTCTCACCTGCACCACCCCGTCCTCTACCCTGACGAGCAACTCGGGCGACGCGCCCACGAGTTGATGGTCTATCAAATCGACGTGAAACATATAAGGCGACGGATTCACCGTCCGCAACGCCCGATAAATATCCAGCGCATCAACCGTCACATCCATTGCAAAACGCTGCGAAGGCACCACCTGAAAAATATCACCTGCAACGATGTATTCCCTGCAACGCGCCACCACATCCATATACGCTTCTTTGCTCGTATTTGAAGTCACCTCGCACGAACTCGTTCCAGGCTTCAGGGATGCATCCACCGGTTGCGCCAGTGCCTCAATCAGCGCATCAATCCGTTTGACTGCATCTGAGTAATTCGTCTCCAGGTCGCCCTCTGTATGCACATTGGCCATCACATGCACTTTGTGCGTCACATTGTCAAACGCCAGCACCGAATCGTAAAATGAGAAAAATATATCGTCCAACTCGAGATCGTCTTCAACCGTCTCGGGAATGCGCTCAATCAAACGCACGGCATCATAGCTCACATAACCCACAGCACCGCCCGTAAACCGAGGAAACCCCTCCACGTGTTGTGAGTGGTATTTTTTTAACAACCCGCGCAATACCTCAATAGGCTCCCCTTCAAATATTCGCAGCTCACCCGTCGTCGCATGTTCAATGAAAATTTTTGTTCCGCGCGAACGAAAAACCAAAAACGGATCCACGCCCAAAAACGAATATCGTCCAATCTGCTCGCCGCCCACCACGCTTTCAAACAAAAACGCATGCGATGATCTGGCGCGAATTTTCAAATAGGCCGAAACCGGCGTCTCTGTATCCGCGAGCAACTCTCTTGAAATGGGAACGAGACCACAGCCATCGCTCAACTTCTCGACAGTTTTGAGATCGGGTTGAATCACTGGAAAATCCTTAAA
>JAPPIE010000445.1:12630-14188 GCA_028874765.1 Gemmatimonadota bacterium | reverse complement strand
CTAAAAATAGTGCGCCCAAACCTTCTTCACCGCCGCGATTGTCTGATCGATATCCTCGTCGGTATAGCGTTCATTCACGGGAAGACGCAGACAAGTGGCTTGCAGGGTATCGACATTGGGGCAATCATCGGGATTGTACGCAGTATTTTGCCAGAATATCGGAATATCGTCCGTTAAGGGATAGTACTTGCGTTTTTGAATCACTTCCGTACGGAGGATATTTTTCACCGCGGACATGCTCGTATTGATGGAAACGCCCTCGGCGCGAAAAACATCGACGAGTTCATCCCGCGTTGGCGAGCTACCCGTATAGCGAATGGCAAGGGGCCACCACGACGGGTGGGCTTGATCGGCAATTTTCGGAAAATCGAGATGGGGCAGATCGCCGAGTTCGTCATAGTATCGCCGAACAATCTGGTCGCGGCGGGCAACGAGATACTCGAGCTTGTGGAGTTGCGCAATAGCGACAGCGGCTTGCAAGCAGGTCGGACGCAAATTCGTGCCAAAGAAAGGAATGGGTTGCACACCGCGTTCGAGTTTCTGACCCCGCAAATAGGTTTTATCTCGGAAAAGACGGGCGATTTCAGCGGTCTCATCGTCATTGGTCGTGACAAAACCGCCATCGCCAGTGGAAATCTGCTTGGATTCATTCATGGAAAATCCCGCGGCGTGTCCAATCGCACCGACAAATCGACCGCGATAAGTCGCGCCGTGTGCCTGCGCGCAATCTTCGAGAATTTTAACCCCAGTCTCCTCACTGATATCCAAAAACGCATCCATCTCACACGGCATACCGGCCATGTGGACGGCAATAATAACTCTGGTCTTATCCGTAATTTTCTCGCGCACCTTTTGCGGATCGAGCAAGCGGGTTGACAAATCGATATCAGAAAAAATCGGAATGGCGTGCAGTGCAAGAATAGCCGCAGTCGTGCCAAAATCTGTCATAGGCGTAGTAATAACCTCATCGCCTTCGGATACACCCAGCGAGGCAAGAGCCGTTTGCAGTGCAACCGTGCCAGATGTCACCATAATCGCGTGCTTGACATCGAATGCGCGACATATCTCAGCTTCAAAATCCGCGACTTTCCCATCCGGCCCCATCAGTTTCCCCGAATCGAGAACCTCGAGCAATAATTCGCGCTCTTCATCGGTGTACTTATTCGGTTGATTATACGGAACTGTTTTTGCCTTTTCTCCACCGTTAATAGCGAGTTCTTCCATCGTGCATATCTCCTGATTCAGGTACGCCGAGTGAAGCGTGGATCTGAACAAATTTCCACGCGTCTTTTTCTTTCTCCAGAACACCCGTCAAGCGCATAGACAGTTCTTCGCGCTGGCCCTGCCATTTGAGATTCCAGGTCTGACGTGTGTAAAACCATGCAACTGCCTCGCGTTCTTGAACATCGAGATAATCGCATGTAATGGCGAAATCCTCTGTACTATCCACATGGTGACGATAGTACCCGGGCATACTTTCACCACCCTGGATATATTCGTTTTCATCTGTACCTATTTTGACATAATAAGGCGCGCGAGACATAAGACCGATCAACCG
>JAPPIE010000445.1:8496-12530 GCA_028874765.1 Gemmatimonadota bacterium | reverse complement strand
TCGACGCGGCTGCGGTCGGGATTCAAAAGCAATTTCCAATCGCCTTCGCGGATGGAAAGCATGGGGCTTTTGTGCAAACAGTGACCCGCAATATTGAACCGCCATTCCCACATAAGCGGTTTTTTTCTTATACCACTGCGGCCGCGCAGCGCATCGGTCATATCCTCCCCATCGATCACCAGACCATCGATATCAACACCCGCCAGATTGCAAAAAGTGGGCAACAAATCGACCGCGCAAAGCGGCGTATCATTATCAATCCGCCCGGCAGAAACGCCATTGGGCCAGCGAATAATAAAAGGCGTACGCACGCCACCTTCGTAAAGACTGCGTTTGCGACCGCGAAAAGGACCGGAAGAACCAACGCCGCTATGCGTGGCATTGCGAATGTGAATATCTTCGGGACCGTTGTCCGCAGAAAAAATAACGATGGTATTATCACTCAAATTCAATTCATCGAGTTTATCCATCAGCCGGCCAATATGGCGGTCTGCATTGGTGACAACCGAATAGTAAATCCGCAACGCGCCCTTGTGCTTGTCTTCCAGGCCATCCGCCGTGAATTGTTTGTAAGGCTCCATCTGCTCCTCAGTGGGATCGAGAATGGCATGGGTATCGTTAAGCCATGCCTGAACAAAAAAAGGCTCGTTTTTATTGCGCTCAATAAAGCCAATGGTTTCATCAATAATCACCTCTGTAGAGCGGCTACGACCCTCGCCAGTCTGCAAATCGGTAAAATCGAGCAACGGGCCATTCCCCACATTGATTTTACTCTCGTCAATGCCGTAATCATAAGGCGCGGGCGCACCCTCTCCGCTACCGAGATGCCACTTGCCAAAGTGTCCCACGGCGTACCCGCTTTGTTGTAACAGACCAGTAACCGTCACCGCATCGGGATCGAGAAAATTGGGCATACCCCGCGCTGCGTTTTGCGCGTGCTGTGCAAAATGCCCGTGTATGCCCCAGTGTGCCGGAAAACGCCCGGTCATAACAGCGGCGCGGCTTGGGGAACAAACCCCGGAGCAAACGTAGAACTGAGAAAAAAGAGTACCCTGTGCCGCGAGGCGATCCAGATTTGGCGTTTTGGCATGAGGATGTCCATAACAACTCAAATCGCCCCATCCCCAGTCATCGGCGAATACAAAAACAATATTGGGTCGGCTCATGGAGTATTCCTTTCACAAAACCAGAAGAACGGCAAGAACAGCGATCCCCACACCGGCAATAGCGGGTCGGGCGAGGCGTTCTTTCCAGTAGAAATGGGCAAAGAGATTATCCAGCACAACAACACTACATCCCAATGTCGGAAAAAAAAGCGTGCCCGGCAACTTGCTTAACGCGGTCATAATGACGCAAAGCGCCAGAACATTGTAAAGACCAATAAAAACGCCGAGTTTGACCGCAGGCCGTTGTGGTCGGTGTTTTTTGAGAATGATGACAACACTACCCAGCAGTCCAGCGGTTGCGCCGATGAACATCAAGATATGCAGATAGACGGGATCGAGACCATTGTAGTGAACAGACCGCAAACACGTATGGCTTATGCCCTGGCAGAGACAAACCGCGATAAGCAAACCAAATGCTTTTATTCCTTTGATCTGCGCGGTTCTGCCCGGATGAGAAGTCATAAGAGCCAGAGCACCGAGCGCGAGAAGCAGCCCCACAAACTGCGTTGGGGCCATGGATTCACCCCAGAGGTAAATGCCCAGCACAATAGGCACGACAATGGACATTCGGAAAGCCGTAACCACAGAACCAATAGGCGCGAGAGTAAGCGCGTGATTCATCAGCAACATAGAACTGATAAAAACCGTACCCGTTCCCAACCCCGTGTAGAGGGCAAGTGCGGGAAATGTCCACGCATCGGTAACAAAGAGATAAATGGCAATTGCAAGAGCCAAGACGAGGTAGTTTACAGAAACAACCACTGGCGCGTAACAGCCGCGTCTTTGTCCCAGCTTGAAAAGCTGGACAAAACCGAAGTCGAGGATAATAGAAAAAAAGAGCCAGTGCATGAAAGATAATTACCGCCTCAGGCTATTCCGCTTAACTCCCACAAAATCGAATTGCGTTTTCTGCGAATAAACTCACCTTCTATCGAAGTTCGATATCCTCCACATCCGGCACTGCTACAGTGTCTTCGTGTATAGGCTGGACGGCCTGGCCCCATGCCGAAATAGTGCGATAATCCCGGTCCAGAATAGCCGTTTGTTTGATGATATCTGCGGGATCCCAATCTTTGTAGAGGCGTTTCAGGAGCTTCTCTCGCACATCCTGGTGCCGCGTGTCCAGACCCAGATCATTGAGTTCTCCGGGGTCTTCTTCCAGGTTAAAGAGCGCTGGAGGAGTGGGTTCGTTGTATTTATAGAGCTTCCACGGTCCCTTGCGGATCATGCGGGAAGGCACTTCGTTGGCTTCCCAAAGATGCTCGCTGAACGTTTCGTCAGGCCAGTGCGGGTCGTTTTCTCCGCACATCTGGGGCCACAGCGAACGTCCATCGGTAGCAGGCAAGGGAGAGGCGTCGGCCATCTCGATCAGGGTCGGTCCAATATCCATGAGGTTGCAGATGCTATCGCTGATTCCCCCCATTGGGATGACTCCGGGCAAACGGGCAATGAGGGGCACGGAAACTGATGCTTCGTAGTAATTGCTTTTGGACCACAGTCCGTGTTCTCCGGCCATTTCGCCGTGGTCAGAACAGTAGATGACCAGCGTGTTTTCGGCCAGCCCCGTCTCATCCAGCTTCTGGAGCATTTGGCCGACGATGCTGTCAAAGTACTCGCACATAGCAAAATAGGCTGCCCGGGCCACGCGAATGCGTTCTTTGGGAAGTGGTCTGTCCAGATCGCGCAGGCGTTTGAGTTTGCGGATAGCCGCCGGTGCCCTTTGGGTCTCTTCGGGCGTTGGCTGTGGAACATCTACCCGGTCGTAATAATATTCAAAGAGTTCCTTTGTGGCCGCGATATAGGGACAGTGCGGAAGGACGAAGCCAGCCACTGCGGCAAAAGGACGATCATTCTGCGCCCGTGCTTTTTCATCCAGATATTCCAGGGCGCGTTCGACGACCATGTCATCATAGGCTTGATAGGTACATAGACCATAACCGGCATATTCTACACTTACGCGGCTCTGCCCAGCTACTCCCAGGGGCATTTTGCGAAACCGGGGAGCACCCTGCAAGGAAACACCGGGATGATGTGCGCTGTATTCGCCAATGGGACGGTGCTCAAAGCCGTGGCGGTGGTCCGAGCCAACAAAGTGCATACGTCCAATCAGAGAAGTTTCATATTCGGCAACACCCATCGCATGAGCCCAGGTGGGAATAGCCGATGACAGAATATGGCTGTTCGTCCAGACGCGATTGGCGGAGGGTCGTCGGGCCGTCATGAAGGCCATCCGACTGGGAACGCAAAGCGGAGCCGGACAATAAGCGTTTGTAAAGCGCATTCCTTCGGCTGCCATCTGATCTAAATGTGGTGTTCGCACAATCTGATCGCCATAACACCCGATGTGAAATTTGCTGTGCTGATCGGACATGATCACCAGAACATTGGGTCTATCTGACATATGAATCCCCTTTGCTATGCCTTCACCTGCTGGAGCAGTGCCAGACAATTCTCATTGACCATACCGCCCGCCTCGGGATCGACTTGACAGGCGTGGGTAACTTCGTAGCCCCCTTCTGGATAGGCTTCCACTGTAGGAACATACCCGATGGAGCCATTGGTATAGCCCAAGAAAAACGTGTGATCAAACGGCGATTGATTTTTGACAAGCGTGCCGTTTTCGGTAAAAATCTCCGCAGGTGCAGTCACAAAGGCGAGATCACCAATTCGCCATGCCTGTAATTCTGCCTCAACGGGATCGAGAGGAACACCCGTCTCATAGCTACTAATCGCTTCCCGCACCCGACTTTGCCTGAGCGCGGCCCAATGTCGCCGTCCATCGGAGAGATTTCTCGACTCTAATTCCCGGGCAAATTCTCCATCGAGCTGTTTCGCGCTTTCTAAGTCGCCGTACATGTAGCGCGGCAG
>JAPPIE010000445.1:0-8396 GCA_028874765.1 Gemmatimonadota bacterium | reverse complement strand
ATTCTCCATCGAGCTGTTTCGCGCTTTCTAAGTCGCCGTACATGTAGCGCGGCAGGCTTATGATTTTTGACGCGAGATTCAAGCCTTGCGCCTCGCCAACGCCGATGGTTTCCCACACGCGCACCACTTCGCAGCCCAGTCGAATGCCCAGACTATCCGCTGGTTTGTGAAGATCCTCGGGCAGATGATCAGGCCGGCGGAATCCCAAAGCCGGATTGATATTTCCAGCTGCCCCCTGTAGAAAGAGACAATACGCGCCCGTAAGACCTTCTACCACCTGAGTCATCTTTCCGGGAAACCCGGCGGAAATAGCGCGTTGCTGAGAAGTCTGTGCCACCGGATGTGTCGCAAAATTGACCAGACAGGCGATGGGATTTCCCTCTATATCTTCAATCCGCGCCACACCGACCTCGCGATCAACAGGCCCGTCGTAGTTGTTGCCGAGAATGATCCGGCCATCAGGGGTCTTCTCCCTGCGATTAATACCGATATCGGAACTGCCCCAGCCGATACCCATTCGCGCTGGCCTCAAATTTTGTTGTGCCTCCTGCACCAGGCCCGACATTTTGAATCCGAGATGAGTCCGATAGGCATCAACCAACTCGGAGGCTTCAGCCGGTCCCGGACCCGACGACGAGGATTGCTTACCTGCGCGATCGACATCGGGTCCGTAATGAGTATGACTGCACGCCAGAGTAATCCGATCAGCGGGAATCCCCGACGCAGCCTGGATGAGTGCGCGAAACTCGGCGACCGTTTCCGCCTTAAACTGGAGAAGATCCAGAGTGATCAATACGGCTTGCTCCCCCGCGCAGGAAACAGCCATAGCTGTGGCATATAACGGGTCGTTTATACGCGTCGAAGGTTCCCGTCCCGCAAAGCCGACCATGGGAATGCCCACCGCGGGGGTGATATCAGCACGCGCAATGCCAATTTCTATTGAATTTGCCATAGTCCCTCTCTTTCATCTCAAAGTGATTACTCCCAAAGCTAAACATTTGGGACTTACGGGCTATTTGTTAAAACTCAAAGCTACCGAGGTACGGACCACACGACCCCGGAGCCAGCGCGCGCTCAACCGATACCCCGCTCGGCTTCCCATCGCTGGGGTTCCAGCCCGACGGCGCGCGCTTCCTCGCAGATCATCGACCAGGTCGTATCATCTACCTCGATCCCCTCCATCTTCCGCTGCATCGCGCTGCGGAACTCCGGCTCTCCGGGCAGCAGGATTTCCTCAAATCCAGGGGCCACGCGACTCGACTTCACGTGCCGGATCAATGCTTCCACCTCGTCGTAGTAGGCCTCCCGATCGGTAAAGTGCGCAATGTCGTACACCGTCAAAAGCACGCCGTTGCTAATCATCTGGCGCTCGCCGGCAGCGCATCCCTGCCCGCTGAGAGTACCTCCCAAAAGCTCCACCACCAGACTCAATGCAAAGCCTTTGTGGGCAACCACGCCGCCCATAGGGAGAATTGCGCCCCGCGGATCGGACGAAAAATCTCCCGGATCCACGGTCGGATTCCCCTCTGAATCGATCAGCCACCCCTCGGGGACCTGGTGCCCGCTGTTGATTGCCACCCGCACCTTCCCTTCTGCCACCACCGAAGTCGTCATATCTACCAGAATCGGCTCTGCCTCCCGTCGGGGGGCAGCAAATGCGATCGGATTGGTGCTCAGGCGTCCGTCGATTCCCCCAAAAGGGGCGATCTGATAACCCAGGTGCCCGGCATTCACAAAGATCAGACCAATCAATCCTTCCCGGGCGGCCATGAGCGGATACGCACCAGCCCGGCCTATATGGCTGGTATTCCGCAGCGCGACGCAACCGACGCCGTGTATCCGGGCCTTCTCACTGGCCAGCTTTGCTGCAAAGGTCGCGCCCACCTGTCCCATCGCCCCCTTCGCATCCACAACAGCCAGGCAGGGATACTCCTCGACGACCACCGGAACCGCCCGGGGCTGGAACCGCCCGTCCCGGACCGCCCGAGCATACTCGTAGAACCGGATGGCGCCGTGAGAGTCGTGACCGAAGAGATTCGACTCGACAAGGTGGTCCACGACGGTCCGCGTGTCCTCGGGCGTACACCCGGCAGCTTCGAAAAGCTCGTAACCAATCCGGCGCAAAGCCTTCGCTTGAAATTTAGGCATGGCAAGCCCTTTCATCTGTCGGTCTGGACAACAAAATCAATATACGGTACACCGGGAAAAATGCTCTGTCTCCTATGGTATTGAGCAACCCCAGGCTACACTCAATCATTGGCCAAAAAATCGCAGTCCATAAGAGATCAAGGGACTGGTCGTTTACTGCGAAACAATATCCAATACATAATAGCTGCGGAGATGATGTAGGCAACAGTGCCTGACCAAACATTGACCTCATTTATCGTAAAAATGGCATTGGTAGATAGCGCGGAGTCTTTGTAATTGACGAGGACCGCAGCAAACATGTTATTCGCGGCATGAATGCCAATAGCGAGTTCCGCTCCGTTATCTTTGAGCGTGACAAGGGCGAGAAAAGCACCGACGACAAAGTAGGAAATCAACATGGGCACTACGCCATACGCTGCGATCTCGGGATTCATTAAATGAAACAAAGCAAAGGGCAGGGCATTGAGAACAATGAGAACAATGGGGTGTCGCGTGAAGTGACCGAGCATTTGCAAGAAGTAACTGCGCGTGAGCAATTCTTCGGTAGTGGCCTGAAAAGGAGTAAGGAGCAGGACGAGAATGGCGAATTTGTAAAAGCGTTCGGGATCCAGGGTATAAGTGTAGTTATCGGGAAAAAGCAGAGCATCAATAGCTGCGAAAACAATACCCAGACCCATTTGCAAACCAAAGCCCTGCAATATGCGGCCCCAGCGGATATCATCGCGTGGCGTAATAAGCGTGAGTAAAGAGCGTTTGTGTGCATTGCAAATACCAATCCACAGGCCGATCAGCACCGTGACAAAGAGCAAGTTGAGGGCAATAAAATCCAGAAAAGGACTTGTACCATCCATGGGGGAACCTTCGGGTTCGGGACCATAAACAGCAAGCAGGACTGTACCACTGCCCAAAGTCCAGGTAGCAATAATGATCAGCAACGTTAAAATATACCTTTTCCAGCGCGTTTCCCCTCGACTGACGAGATCGAGAAACGCCTTGCCCATTTTGTCGGGTTGTTCTTTTATTTCGTTCATATACTACCAATCCGCAACACTGCCATCGTTTTCGTAAAAATATTCCCCGCCGAGTTCTTCTTCGTACACCCCGATATTCCGTTCGGCTTCTTTGGCAATAAGATCAAAGCCCAGGCCGGGCCTGGCGGGCAAATCAATATGTCCATCCCTGACAACCCAGGGGTCTTGCAAAAGATCCTCACCCAGACCAGCATCGACTTGCTCTTGAATGAGAAAATTGGGCACAACGGCATCAACCTGCATACAGGCCGAGAACGCAACTGGTCCAATAGCGCAATGCGGCATAATATGCATATAATACACTTCTGCCATGTTCGCAATGCGTTTGAGTTCGGAAATACCGCCCGCATGCGAGCCATCGGGCTGGATATAGGCAACGGCATTTTTCTCAAAAACAGTGCGAAACTCCCAGCGTGAAAGCAGGCGTTCACCCGTAGCAATGGGAAAGGGCACATGGTCGGAAACGTGTTTGAGCGCATCGACATTTTCCTGTGGCACGGGTTCCTCGACAAACATGGGCCGCATGCCTTTGATTTCATGGCAAATTTCCACGGCAAGCGCAGGCGTCATCTTGCCGTGAAAATCAAAACAGAGTTCACAATCGTCACCAACCCACTCACGCATAGTATAGGCACATTTGACAAATCGGTCGATCACCGCAGGGGGTTCGTGGGCACGCCACTTGCCACCAGGTCCCGATTTAAAAGCTTTATATCCACCCTTTTCTTGCAGCATTTCGAGACGCTCACGCGCGGCATCCAAAGCGCGTTCTGAACTATCGCGAATCCCCCAATGGGCATAAACGCGAATGCGATCGCGCACCGGTCCACCGAGAAGCTGATAGGTCGGCACATTGAAGTACTTACCCGCAATATCCCAAAGCGCCTGATCAATACCCGAAAGAGCGGTCATAAGCACATTGCCCCCGCGATAAAAAGCGGAGCGGTAAATATGTTGCCAGTGGTGCTCAATCCGCAAGGGATCTTTCCCAATGAGATAATCCGCGAGTTCTTCTACGGCAGCCCATGTGCTCCTGGGTTTGCCCTCAAGAGTGGTCTCCCCCCAGCCGACAATACCCGTATCGGTTGTAATTTTAATCAAACGCATTCTCCGGCGGGGAAAGAATTGTTCGATTTTAACGATTTTCATGATATTTCTCCGGGACTGAAGAATCGAAAAGTATCCGCAGATGAACGCAGATGAAAATTCAAAAGTAGGTGAATACAGCGTTAATCAGGGTTGAAAAATCGAAAAGAAAAAAGGTCTGCCTCGGTTAGTTCAAATTGCAAGCGAATGGGTTGGTTCGGGGCGACATCGATAGCATTGACATTTTCCCAGCGAACAGTGCGCGCGATTTCATCGCCAAAAATGTGGGGACAATTGTCGAGCGCAAATTTTGAAAGATGATCACCCGCTTCGTCGAGCAATGCGACGCGAATCGATCCGGCAACACTCGTAGAATAATTGATTTCCAATTGAGTGCCGGCAAAAGTGAACGGTCTGGTCGTAAGAATCCCAATCCTCGCATCAGCGCGAACAGAAACAAACCCATCTTCGCGCAGAGTGAAACGCCGAATGTGTGCATTGGACGTGCGATAATTTTGCACGGAATAAAGTGAGAGTTCGCCGGGCGCGGTGGACACAACACGCGGTCCGATAAAAACAGAGCGCTCGTGCCAGTTATTTTGATCCAGACCGGGACGCATAAACGCATCGGCATAAGGCTGTGTGAAATTCAGACCATCTCTACTGGCGAAAAAGAGGACATCGGAAAGACCTTCGTGACCCCACTCGGGCTTGGCCCTGCGCGTTGGAATAAAGCGTTTGGGGAATGCGAAATAATAGGGCGCCCGTTCGTAGGGATGAACGGCATTTGTATAAAGTTGATAATCAAAGCGCGTTTTGCCGTCAATGCGGATATATTGCCATGGGTCCCAATGTATGAAATCCGGCGAAGTAGTCATTCGAATGGCGCGCATTCGCGGTTCATTGCCATCGGGAAACCAGCCACGCGCGTACATGACATAACACCCCTGACGCACATCCCAAAAAGCACTGACTGGACTGTCAAAATTGGGATCGTCTTCAGAGGCGACGATAAGTGGCCCATCTCCTGCGTTTTGCCAGTGAATGCCATCGGATGAGACGAGACCGTAGATCCGAGCGGGCTTGCCACCGCTCCAGCGTCCCGCTGCTTTGTACCGCTCGGATTCTGGCACACCGGGACGTTTATCCTTAAAAACCGCGATATTTTTTGTATTGGGATTGTCAACGCAGATATTGTTATCGGTTGAACCGTTAAAGTCGAACAAACCGAGGTTAGGCCGTTGCCAACAAATGCCGTCTTCGCTCTCGGCATAAGCAGTGAACGTATGGTTAAAACCACCTGTGTCTTGTTGTTCATCTTGCGATCGGTACCACATTCTGTATTTATCGCCATCTTTGACAACAACAGGACACCAACTCGTCTCACCTTCCCAGAGGCGATTGAAAGTGAGACAAGTTTCGCGCGGGATGGGCGTGTGCTGGTGAATACGCACATGTTCGATGCTATCGATGAGATGGTTATCGACAAAGAGTTGGCGGTCATTGGATGCGATAAGTGGATCTGGCAAATTCATCGCTGTGCGCCTCCATTCTCTACATTCACGGTGGGGTGGTCCATAATAGCCGTTTCATTTTATCAAAGCAAGGGGAACCCATGGGTGCTTATCTCGGATTAAGTAATTATTGCTTGTCAATTGTTTTATATTAAAGAAAACGACACAGCCACCAATTCAAGGAGATAGAATGAATAGGGAAATCGTAGAAAAAAAGGTAGAAACACTGGAAAAAAGAGTGCGCTGGCAAATGCGGGCGATTATTGGATTGATCATTGTATTCCTTTTCAACACATCGCCCGCTTTTACGTCAAAGTGGTTTCACAGGCTACTCCCTCCCAAATTGACCTCTGTAAATGTGGATAGTGATTTTCGCAATATTGCGTCGCATCGAGAAGAAATTCAGGCGCGCCGGATACAGGCACCAGAGCTTGGTCCGGGTAGAGATAAGACAGAATTTATCAATAATATTCTCTCGCACGAGAATGGGATACCGCGATTGGGCAAGCAAGCGCAAGCAGGATTACAGCAGATTTTATCCGACACATTGCGGGTACAAACACTACAGGCAAGCACACTGCAGATTGTAAATGCAGCGGGGGGAGTCGTCGCCATAATCGGATCGGATAACGTAGGAGATGGTATTTTGCTCGTAGGGAACGCAGCAAGTGAGGCAGTGGCAGCTATATCGGTTGATCAAGCTGGCAATGGCGATATTAGCGTGATAGAAAATAATACCTCTGTTGCAGGGATGGGCGCGGATCAAGCTGGCAATGGTTTGGTAGCTTCATCAAATGCATCGGGTTCGAGCTTTGTGGTTCTCAGTTCCGATCAGTCTGGAAATGCGGGACTGATCGTAGGCAGTAGCTCCGAAACGGGTGCAGGTGCGGCTATTTTGGGTTTAGATGAAGCTGGCAATGGCTCAGTCGGTGCCGTCAGTGCTGCAGGCTCAATAGTTGGTCTTGGGGTTGATGCAGCTGGCGATGCAGCAGTATTGGTGAGAAATAGAGAGGGCGTTTTGACTTCCGTATTGGGCGTCGATGAAAATGGGCACGGTGTAATGGGCATTCTCAACGCCTCCGGACGCCCCATTGCAGCTATGGCAGCCGATGATGCGGGCAACGGCGTATTGGGAATTGAAGGCGGCAAATTCCTGGCTCATGTAGATAGTGTGGGCAACGGAGTCGCAGAGACCCGAGGACAAAATCAGATCCTTCGGTGGTCCTCTGAAATCCCATCTGGTGGAGGCGGGAGTGGTACGCCAAGCGGTTTAATAGGTGATTTGGATCAGGATGGCGACGTGGATTTTGCCGACTTTTTGATATTTACCACAAATTTTGGTAGAACAAGTGGGTAGCAAGGCAGAGAGGTACTGCGAACCCACTTGACGCACGGGTAGATTCGCGTATCTTGGTCGCTGATTTTAAACTTTGAATGGGCGAATCACGGACATGAACACACAAACTAAAAATACCGACCAGGACGCGCTCTCTGATCGAGATGTATTGACAGAAGGTCCAAAATACAATAAACCTTCCAGAAAGACGCGCATCAAATGGTACCGCTGTCGCGTCCCCCGCGAGACATTGCGCGAACTCAACAAGCGGAGTGATTTCCTCGGCTTTGCTCAGACACTCGGTTTCTTGGGCGTGCTAACTGTTGCTGCGGGGGCGGCCATTTACTCATCGCGCCACTGGCCCTGGTATATCACGGCGCTACTGGTCTTCATCAACGGGCACTTCTGGCATTTTTTGGTCAACGGTTTTCACGAACTGGTACACGATTCGGTCTTCAAGACCCGATGGCTCAATCGCTTCTTCCTCCGCATTTTATCCTTCCTTGGCTGGCACAACCACCATCTATTCTGGGCCAGCCATACCGAGCACCACAAATACACTCTGCACGCGCCCGACGACCAGGAAGTCGTACTCCCTCAAAAAATCGACCTCAAAGGTCTGTGGAAGCGGGCCATTGTAAACCACAAATACCCCTACACACTGCTCAAAGAGAGGTTTCGAAACTTTACTGGCTATATCAACAGGAAAAATTCCTGGATTGGAATGCTCTTTCCCGAAAGCGATCCAGAGCGGTGTCGCGCTTACACCAGGTGGGAGCGCACGTTGCTCATCGGCCACCTCTTGATCGCAGGTGTATCTTTGGCGTATGGGTACTGGATTGTCCCGCTGGTCATCACATTTCCCAAAATGTTCGGATCGTGGTTGCAATCCCTCTGCAACTCCGCACAGCATGTTGGACTGCAAGACAAGGTGCCGGATTTTCGCCTCTGCTGCCGCACAATATACCTCAATCCCCTACTCCAATTTCTCTACTGGCATATGAACTACCATACCGAGCACCACATGTATGCTGCGGTTCCGTGCTACAAACTCGGTCGGTTACACAGGTTAATCAAACACGAGATGCCCCACTGTCCCCGCGGCTTGCGCGAAACGTGGAAACAGATTGCCGAGATTTTGGACAGACAGGCGCGTGACCCCAATTACCAGTACATTGCCGAACTGCCCGGTAATTGATGCAATGCAGAACAACATCAAGTAGATACTTAAAATTAAAAAGTTGTGTTTTGTATGCCAAACAAAGTAGATAATAATGTACA
>JAPPIE010000274.1 GCA_028874765.1 Gemmatimonadota bacterium | reverse complement strand
CTTAAAATTAAAAAGTTGTGTTTTGTATGCCAAACAAAGTAGATAATAATGTACAGTTTAATTATCAGAGAAACTTATTACTTGACTCGCATGTAGATTCGTGTATATTAAGCCCTTCGTAGGCTTGATCTGATCTCATTTTGTCTCATCTCACTTCACAGGATTCATAAATGGCGCAGCTTTTTCCGCGTGGTAGTAACGCGTATGCCAGAATCAGTATTGTCGTGGTTCTGGTTGTTGTTGGAACGGGCCTCACCATTCTGCTCAACACCAACCGATTGCACTATACAACCGATGTCCAGGTCGCAAAAAAACAGCCGGTTCCCTTTAGTCACAAACACCACGTGACCGGCGTGGGCCTCGATTGTCGCTACTGTCACACCTCTGTTGAAGAATCTTCTTTCGCCAATATCCCTCCTGTTGAAACCTGCATGACCTGCCATTCTCAGATTTGGACTGAAAGCCCCCTTCTCGAACCCATCCGCGAAAGTTATCGCACGGGTAATCCCATAGAGTGGGTTCGCGTACACGATCTCCCCGATTTTGTCTATTTCGATCACAGCATTCACGTCCACAAAGGCATCGGATGTCAAACATGTCACGGGCAGGTCGATCAAATGCCCCTGATGTGGAAAGTGAACGCCCTCAATATGGAATGGTGTCTGGAATGTCACCGGACACCCGAGAAATATGTGCGTCCTCGCGAAGAAGTTTTCAATATGGCCTGGACACCAATGGATGAACGCGGACATGCGGTCTCTCAAGCCTTGCTGGGCGCACAACTGGTTCAAGACTACGATATTAACCCTTCCACGGATTGCTCGACATGTCATCGATGACACGCACAGCACATAAAGACGGTTTGGATCTCTCTGCGATTCGAGAACGCTTGGCTTCGCGCGAGGGGCAGGATTATTGGCGCAGCCTGAATGAATTGGCCGATACGGAAGAATTTCGCAACTATTTGCACCGCGAATTTCCCGAAGGGGCCTCCGAATGGGACGACAAAGTCGGTCGCCGCAAATTTCTACAGGTAATGGGTGCGTCTCTGGCATTTGCTGGTTTGACATCGTGTACTCGCCAGCCGCCAGAAAAAATTGTCCCCTATGTGCGTGCTCCCGAGCAGATCATTCCCGGCAAACCCCTGTTCTTTGCTTCGGCTCTCTCTCAAGGCGGATTCGCCCGGGGCGTACTGGTCGAAAGCCATGCGGGGCGCCCAACCAAAATAGAGGGCAATCCCTCACATCCAGCAACACCCCGATCGGGCAATGCGACTTTTGGTCCCACAGATGCAATTACACAGGCTCAAATACTCGACCTCTATGACCCGGACCGCACGCAGGTACCCGTGGCAAATGGGCGTGCGAGTACATGGACGAGATTTTCTGCGACTCTTGCAACCGAAGTGGCAAAACTCGATTTAGACCAGGGAGAAGAATTGCGCCTGTTGACAGAAACGGTGACTTCTCCGGTTTTGATCAGCCAGATTCGCGCACTATTGGAAAAATATCCCAACGCAAGGTGGCATCAATTTGAGCCTGGGACACGCGACAACATGCGCGAAGGCGCCAAGATGGCTTTTGGCGAAGTGGTCGAAACGCAGTATCATTTTGAAAAAGCCAAACGCATTTTGTCTTTAGACGCCGATTTTATGGAAAGCGGTGCGGCAAGTGTTCGACACGCTCGTCACGTTGCTCTGGGCCGCCAGGTCATCGACGGCCAAAAGGCCGATATGAATCGGATCTATGTCGTTGAATCTACCCCATCTAACACGGGATCTTTTGCCGATCATCGCCTGCCATTGAAAGCCAGTCAAGTCGAGGTATTTGCGCGGGCAGTAGCTGTTGCATTGGGAATAAACACGACAGGTGGCAATAGTGCTGGACACAATGCCTGGCTCAATGCACTGGTCAAAGATTTGACGGCACACCAGGGCGCATCGCTGGTGATCGCAGGCGACCATCAACCGCCTGCTGTTCACGCACTTGCACACGCCATTAACGATGCGTTGGGCAATGTGGGTAACACCGTGACGTACACAGACCCAGTAGAAGCCGAACCTACCAATCAATACGCTTCCCTCAAAGATTTAACCGTTGATATGTCAGAAGGCAGAGTTTCACTGCTGGTAGTTCTGAGTGGCAATCCCGTCTATAATGCACCGGCAGACCTCAATTTTGCTGCCGCTTACCAGAAGGTGACAACGCGCATCCATCTGGGCCAGTCCCAAAATGAAACCGCGCAATTGTCTCACTGGCATTTGCCCGAAGCACACGCATTAGAAGCCTGGGGCGATACACGTGCTTTTGATGGCACTGTTTCTATCGTCCAGCCGTTGATTGAGCCACTCTACGGTGGTAAGTCCGCCGCAGAATTGGTAGCTATGATGCTGGGAGAAGGACGCACGGATTACGACCGGGTCAAAGAATATTGGCAGGAGCAATACAAAGACAGCGATTTTGAAACAGCCTGGCAAACTTATTTACACGACGGGTTGGTACCCGATACAGCTTTGCCCGAGCGATCTGTTAGCTTGACCGAAAATTACGGCACGCCATCGCAGGCGAATGAAGGTCTCGAAGTGAACTTCCGCCTGGATCCCACAATTGGCGATGGACGATATGCCAACAATGGCTGGTTGCAAGAATTGCCCAAACCCCATACGCGCCTCACCTGGGATAATGCGGCTTTGATCGCGCCGGCAACTGCCGAGGTAATGGGGCTTCAAAATGGTGACGTGGTCGCGTTGAGTGCAAATGATCGCTCTGTGGAAGTACCTGTTTGGATCGCACCCGGGCATCCCGCAAATGCCGTCACTGTACATCTCGGCTTTGGACGCACGGCCGCTGGCCGCGTGGGTAATGGCGTTGGCTTTAACGCTTATGCTCTTCAGACATCTGATTCTCCATGGGTTGCATCGAGCGCGTCAATGACAAAAACGGGACAGATGTATCCCCTGGCCTGCACACAGGATCACCACAGCATGGAAGGCCGCGCGCTGGTGCGGTCTGGTACTGTTGATGAATACGAAAAACATCCGCATTTTGTACACGAAATGGGACACGATCCCGGTCCCGATGCAAACTTTTTCGATGGCATTCACGACAACGATGGCATAGCCTGGGGCATGGCAATTGATCTAAATTCGTGCAATGGTTGCAATGCCTGCACAGTCGCCTGTCAGTCGGAAAATAATATCCCGGTGGTGGGCAAAGATGAGGTGCTCAACGGACGCGAAATGCACTGGATTCGCATCGACCGCTACTACAAGGGCGATCTGGACAATCCAGAACTTTACAACCAGCCCGTACCCTGTATGCAGTGCGAAAATGCCCCCTGCGAACTGGTCTGTCCCGTTGGCGCGACCGTACACAGCGCCGAGGGTTTGAACGATATGGCCTATAACCGCTGTGTGGGCACGAGGTATTGTTCAAATAACTGTCCCTATAAGGTGCGGCGCTTCAATTTCCTTCACTATGCCGATGAAGAAACACCGAGCTTCAAATTACAGCGCAATCCCAATGTGACAGTGCGCGGTCGCGGCGTTATGGAAAAATGTACCTATTGTGTGCAGCGCATCAGTGCCGCGCGCATTGAGTCCAGAGTCGAAGATCGAGAATTGAAAGATGGCGATATTACAACCGCCTGTCAGGGTGCGTGTCCTACAGATGCCATTGTATTTGGCGATATTAAAGACCCCAATAGCCGCGTGGCCAAGCTCAAAGCCCAACAGAGAAATTACGGCATTTTGACAGAATTAAATACCAAACCACGCACCACGTATCTGGCGCGATTGACCAATCCCAATCCGGAGATTTCACAGCATGGGTAGTCCTGCACCTATAAAAGATCCGACGATGCCGGCGCCGGTGCTCGGTCCGGGGCAGACCTATACAACGGTGACGCAAAGACTCAGCGCTATCATCACCAGTCGCACGCCTTTGGGGTGGATTGCAGCGATGTTAATTGCAGGTGGTATCCTGCAATTATTGATGTTGTCTGCGACCTGGCTGCTAATCAAAGGGACCGGTATCTGGGGTTTAAATATTCCCGTTGGCTGGGGCTGGGCAATTATCAACTTTGTCTGGTGGATCGGTATTGGACATGCGGGCACGTTAATCTCGGCTATTTTGTTGCTTATGCGTCAGCAATGGCGCAATTCGATCAACCGATTTGCCGAAGCCATGACCATTTTTGCTGTCATGTGCGCCGGTATGTTTCCGCTGTTGCACACGGGGCGTCCCTGGGTAGCGGCTTACTGGTTGTTGCCCTATCCCAATACAATGTCTGTATGGCCGCAGTTCCGCAGTCCGCTGATATGGGACGTATTTGCCGTTGGCACCTACTTTACAGTATCTCTGATCTTCTGGTATCTGGGCCTGATTCCCGATTTTGCCACCCTGCGCGACAAGGCCAAACACAAAATTTCACAGATCATCTACGGCGTGTTGTCAATGGGATGGCGCGGATCCGCCAAGCACTGGTTTAACTATGAAATGGCCGCGCTTCTCTTAGCGGGTGTATCGACGCCGCTGGTGTTGTCCGTACACTCCATCGTGAGTTTGGACTTTTCCGTAGGCCTGATTCCCGGCTGGCATGCAACTATCTTCCCGCCCTATTTTGTGGCGGGTGCCGTATATGCGGGTTTCGCAATGGTGCTGACGCTGGGGCTGCCCATTCGCTACTTCTATGGATTGCACGATTATATCACTGATCGTCACCTGAACAATATGGGCAAGGTGATGCTCGCCACCGGACTCATTGTGGCTTATGGCTATTTGATGGAGCAGTTTTTTGCCTGGTATAGTGCCAGCCCCTACGAAGGCTATATGATGCAAAATCGCACATTTGGCCCTTATTCTGGTACTTACTGGTCATTGATCTTGTGCAATGTGGCCATCCCCCAATTATTGTGGATTAAAAAGGTGCGCCTGAGTCCATTGGGGCTATTCATTATTTCGATGTTCATCAATGTGGGAATGTGGCTCGAGCGATTTATTATTGTGGTGACGAGTCTCCACCGCGACTTTATGCCTTCGTCCTGGGATATGTATCACTCGACGCCGTGGGACTGGGGATTGTACGCAGGCACAATTGGATTTTTCCTCTTTATGATGATCCTGTTTATTCGGGTGATGCCCGTCATTAACATTTTTGAAATCCGCCAGTTGGTAGCAAATAAAAGCGAACAGGCGGAAACGGCTTCTGCCGATGATTAAACGGGTGTGATTATGGCTGAAAATTTATACGGTCTTTTGGCTGAATTTGATGGTCCCGACGAATTGCTCAAAGCTGCGAAAGATTCATATGCAGAAGGGTATCGCAAGATGGACGCTTATTCTCCAATGCCGATACACGATTTGTCGGAATCAATGGGTTATGACAAGCACCGCGTGCCCATCATTGTGTTGATCTGTGCGCTTCTCGGTGCCTGTTCAGGCTTTGGGCTTCAGTACTGGGTATCTGTAATTGACTATCCGCTCAATGTGGGTGGTCGGCCCCTTTTGAGCTGGCCTTCTTTTATTCCCGTGACATTTGAACTCGGCGTGCTATTTTCCGCCTTCGGTGCATTGATAGGCATGCTCATTCTCAATGGTTTGCCTCGTCCCTATCACCCGGTTTTCAATGTGCCCAATTTTGAACGCGCTTCTGGCGATGGATTCTTTTTGTGTATCGAAGCCGAAGATCCCAAATTTGATATTACCGAAACCCGTGCATTTCTCGAGAGCCTGAAAGCAAAAAAGGTAGATGATGTCGAACCGTAAATTAGCTAATTGGGTAAAAATTGCCCACCCCGCGAGATGGCTTGTGGTGTTCGCACTCTTTATGACAATGGGGTGTGACGGCACGACAGATATCGAGCGTTTGCGGCAAGAAATGTACAACCAGTCGAGATTTGAACCGCTGGAAAAAAATACCTTTTTTGCGGATAACCGGTCCTCTCGGCCCTGGATAAAAGGCACGGTTGCACGCGGACATTTGCGTACAGACGCGCATTTATATACCGGAATAGTAGATGGTAAACCGGCGGAGACTTTTCCCTTTCCCATTACGCGCGATGTGATTCTCCGCGGCAGAGAACGCTACAATATTTACTGCTCCCCCTGCCATGGGTATGAAGGTGATGGGCGCGGTATGGTGGTGCGCCGAGGCATGAAGCAACCCCCATCATACCATATTGAGCGGCTGCAAAATGAAACACCGGGTTACTTTTTTGATGTCATGACCAATGGTTTTGGCGCAATGTATAGCTATGCATCGCGTATCAAACCGCGGGATCGATGGGCTATTATAGCCTATATTCAGGCGTTACAACTGAGCCAAAACGCCACGCTGGACGATGTCCCTGCCGACGTGCGTCAGCGGCTTGAAAACGAGTAGGATATTATGGCTACTAAATCCTTTGACCATCCATTTGTAGATAAAGTGCAACAAAGAGGCCTGTTGGCAGGTGCCTGCGGTGTGGTGCTTTTATTTATTCTTGCTTTTGCCGACTCTCAGCAATTTTTCCAATCGTATCTCGTTAGCTATATCTACTGGTTGGTCATATCTCTGGGCTGTCTGGGATTGCTGATGTTGCACCATCTGGTCAGTGGACGGTGGGGATTTGTCATTCGGCGGTTATTGGAATCGGGCGCGCGCACACTGTGGCTCATGGCTGTCCTGTTTATTCCCATTGCACTTCTGGGTATGCATCATTTGTACGAATGGACACATACAGATGTCGTAGCCAAAGATCCAATTTTGACCTTTAAGAAACCGTATTTGAATGAAACCGGATTTTATATTCGTGCGGTCGTTTATTTTGCCCTGTGGCTGCTCTGGATGTTTTTGCTAACGAAATGGTCGCGCGAGCAAGATGAAACTGGTGAACCCGGTCTAAAAAGCCGGATGATTAATCTGAGTGGCCCCGGGATTCCCATGTTTATCTTGACCGTTACATTTGCGGCAACCGATTGGGTCATGTCTTTGGAACCGCACTGGTTTTCGACGATCTATGGCTTAATTTTTGTGGTGGGTGGCGCACTGGGTGCCATGGCCCTGTGCATCTTGTGGGTGATCAAATTAAAGGATGTCGAGGTCTATCGAGAAGTTGATGCATTCAAATATTTGAGCGACCTGGGCACCCTGATGTTTGCATTTACATGTCTGTGGGCTTATGTGAGTTTTTCCCAGTTTTTGATTACATGGTCTGGCAACCTGGCCGAAGAAGCCCCCTGGTACATTCGTCGATCGCATGGCGGTTGGCAATATGTAGGGACAGCATTAATTATTTTTCACTTTTTTCTACCATTCTTTTTATTATTGCAGCGGGCGATCAAACGCCGCGCCGCGCTGATGACGGTTATCGCAATTTTTATGTTGATTATGCGCTATGTCGATCTTTATTATTTTATTACACCGGCTTTTGGGCACGGTGGTGCCAGTGGACTGTATCGCTACGTCGCAGATGTGCTGACATTTGTCAGTATTGGCGGCTTGTGGTTGGGATTTTTTGCGATGCAGCTAAAAGGTGTGCCGTTGCTGCCATTGCACGATCCGCGCATGGCAGAAACCTTTGCCGGAGAAGGTCACTGATATGGCAGAAAAGCACAATGCCCGCGAAAAGGGCTACGAAGACTATCATCTCAACATTGGCCCTATTCTCGCTGCCACTGCTGGAATTATAGCTATAGCCATTCTATCTTTCATCGCTATGTGGGCCATGTTTCTCGGTCTGGAACAAGCTGTGATTTATATGACAGAGGATCCGCCGCCCATGGCTGCACATCAAAAACCCTATCAGGGACCGCTGATCCAGACTGTACCTTCTGCTGAACTGACGCAGGTGCGTGCCGAAACCAATCGCACACTTACCGAATACGGTTGGATTGATAGGGATGCCGGGGTTGTGCATCTTCCAATTGAGCGGGCAATAGACCTGGTGCTCGAACGCGGGCTCCCGGTGCGAGAGTAAAACATGCGCGTTTTATTTGCTTGTATGGTGCTGATGTATCTGAACAGTAATGTGCAGGCGCAGGACCTTACCCCAAATCCCACAGTACTGGATTCCGTTGGAATTGAACAGAAATTGGGCGCATCTGTGCCAGCAAATTTGAAGTTCCGCAATGAATCGGGTGCAGATGTTATGCTGACGCGATATTTGGATGATCTCCCCGTTATTTTGGTGCCCGCATATTATGAATGCCCCATGTTGTGTACACAAATTTTGAATGGTTTGTTGTCGGGATTGCGGCCCGTTTCTCTCAATGCCGGACGAGATTTTGTGGTGGTGACATTTAGCATTGATCCCGATGAATATCCAGAATTAGCAGCGGCAAAAAAGGTGAATTACGTCGATGGATACGGTCGAGAAGGCGGAGAAAAGGGATGGCATTTTCTCACTGGAGACCAGGCATCGATCAACGCATTAACCCAGGCTCTTGGATATCGCTATATATACGATCCCGAAACAGACGAATACGTTCACGCCAGCGGGATTGCAATTTTGACACCCAAGGGGAAGATCGCTCGGTATCTGTTTGGGGTCGAATTTGCGCCGCGGGATTTGCAACTGGGGCTTTTGGAAGCCTCGCAAGATCAGATCAGCTCTCCCATTGATGCGATTCTGCTTTATTGTTTTCAGTACAATCCATTGACAGGCAAATATACGCTGGCAATTTATCGGTTGGTTCGCGTTGCTGGTGTGATTACTGTAATTTGTATCCTGACATTTATTTTTATTATGGTGCGCCGGGAGCGGTCGCCATTGCAGGCAAATTAACGCTTCAAAACAAGTCCATTGGACCTCTAACTTTTGAGTTGGCACATGCAGACTGATTTTCCTCTTTTTCCAGATCAAGCTTCGAGTTTTGCCTTTCAGGTTGACGCGCTTTACTTTGGTATTTTGGCACTGTGCGTGTTTTTCGCGCTCTTAGTTGTCATCCTGGTGGTTATTTTTGCGATTAAGTATCAGCGCAAATCGGACGACGAAGTGCCGCGACAGATTGCGGGGCATCTCGGCCTCGAGATATTTTGGACTGCCATTCCAGCGGTGCTCGCACTGGGGGTATTTGTGTGGGCAACCGTCTTATACTTCCATCTAATTACACCCCCGCCAAACGCCATGGAAATGTATGTGGTGGGCAAACAGTGGATGTGGAAATTGCAACATCCTGAAGGGAAAAAAGAGATTAACGAATTACACGTGCCACTGGGGGAATCGGTGCGCTTGACCATGACATCAGAAGATGTGTTGCACAGCTTTTATATTCCCGCATTCCGCGTCAAAAAGGATGTGGTGCCCGGGCGATATACCAATTTGTGGTTTAAAGCGACGCAGGTCGGTTCGTATCATCTGTTTTGCGCCGAATTTTGCGGCACCGAGCATTCGCGTATGATTGGTACAGTACACGTTCTGGAGCCTCAAGATTACGAAGCCTGGTTGACTGGCGGGACTGCGAATGAGCCAATGGAAGTGGCCGGAGAAAGATTATTTGAACAATACGCCTGTCATACCTGCCACAAGACGGACGGGACAGGACGCGGTCCATCTCTGGCGGGTCTCTTTGGGAAAACAGTGGCTCTGGAAGGCGGCGGTACTGCATTGGTTGACGAAGCCTATATTCGGGAATCGATTCTGAACCCTTCCGCCAAGATCATGGCCGGATACAAACCCATTATGCCAACTTTCAAAGGTCAGATCAGCGAAGAAGGAATCATTCAGTTAATCGCCTATATCAAATCGCTGAAAGCCCCCGAACTCACGAGTATGGAGTGATGCGTCATGGCAATCACCGAGCAAGATGTTCAAGCGTCTGAAGATGCGCCGAGCGTCAATTATCTGAATAACGGTTATGGCTTGAAGTCCTGGCTGTTAACCAGGGACCACAAGCGCATTGCCGTTTTGTACATTATTTCAATTTCTATCTTTTTCGCTCTGGGCGGGTTATTTGCCAGTCTGGTTCGCTTTGAACTAATGACCCCCGAAGGCGATTTGATGTCTTCGGATACTTATAACAAAGTTTTCTCAATGCACGGCATCATCATGGTCTTTTTCTTTCTGGTGCCGTCCATCCCCGCAACCATCGGCAACTTTTTAGTCCCCATAATGGTCGGCGCAAAAGATCTGGCTTTTCCGCGCATCAATCTTTTGAGTTGGTATGTTTATGTCGTTGCGGGAATTTTGGGAACAATTGCCGTAGTCGGTGGCGGCGTTGATACGGGTTGGACTTTTTATACGCCGTATAGTAGCACTTATTCAAACTCAAATGTGATTCTGGCCGCTATGGCCGCTTTTATGGCGGGTTTCTCGTCCATTCTGACGGGACTCAACTTTGTGGTAACGATCCACACCATGCGCGCGCCAGGGATGACCTGGTTCCGCCTGCCGCTGTTTGTCTGGTCGCATTATGCCACCAGTTTGATTATGTTATTGGGCACACCCGTTATCGCAATTACGCTGGTGCTGCTCATGCTCGAACGCGGATTTGGATTTGGGTTTTTCGATCCCAACCTCGGTGGCGATCCCGTTTTGTTCCAGCATTTGTTCTGGTTCTATTCGCATCCAGCCGTTTATATCATGATCTTGCCTTCAATGGGCGTGATGAGCGAAATGGTGGCCGCTGTTGCGCGCAAGCGCGTCTTTGGATATGAATTTGTCGCGTTCTCAAGTGTAGCCATTGCAATTTTGGGCTTCCTGGTATGGGGACACCACATGTTTGTGAGTAGCCAATCGACGTATGCTGGCATGGTATTCTCCATCATCACATTTCTGGTGGCTGTGCCCTCTGCGATCAAAACATTCAACTGGACAGCGACCTTATACAAAGGGTCAATTGTATATGATACCTCAATGTTTTACGTATATGGGTATCTCGGTTTGTTTTTGGTTGGTGGTTTAACCGGACTGTTTTTGTCGAGTATGGGCCTGGACATTCACCTGCACGACACGTATTTTGTGGTCGCGCACTTCCATTATATTATGGTTGGCGGCCAGGTGATGGGATATCTGGGGGGCATGCACTTCTGGTGGCCGAAAATTACGGGTAAAATGTTTCCCGATATTTGGGGCCGCGTTTCGGCCCTGCTGGTATTTCTCGGTTTTAATCTGACGTTTTTCCCACAGTTCATTCTGGGGTATATGGGCATGCCGAGGCGTTATCACGTCTATCCCGACGAATTTCAGGTCCTGAATGTGGCATCGTCTCTGGGCGCGTCAATTCTGGCTCTGGGGTATCTGGTTCCCGGCGCGTATTTGACATGGTCAATTTTTAAGGGACCAAAAGCACCTGATAACCCCTGGGGCGCCAAAGGCCTGGAGTGGGAAACAACCTCCCCACCGCCCACATTTAATTTTGAAGAAACGCCTGTCGTGACAGAAGAAGCCTATGAGTACGGACCAATTGAGGAGCACTAATGGCCGATCACGCACTACATCACGATCACCCGCACGGACTGGCTCACCAGTTCGAGGATATGCCGCAACAGAAAGAATCCGCTGTCATTGGCATGTGGAGCTTTCTGATCACAGAAATTTTGTTTTTCGGCGGCTTTTTTGCGACGTATCTGATCTACCGTTCCTATTATCCCGAGGCATTTTTTGAAGGCAGTAGTCACCTGGATATTCCTCTGGGAGCATTTAATACCATAGTATTGATTGTCAGCAGCCTGACAATGGCGATGGCTGTACACAAGTCGCATGAAGGCAATAAAAGAGGGATACTGGTCTATCTGACTCTGACCGGAATCTTAGGGCTTACCTTTTTGGTGGTCAAATATTTTGAATACTCCGCAAAAATCGAGTACGGTTTGGTCCCCGGCCTGGCCTGGCATCCGCACGGTGAAAACTCGCCCCAACTGGCTCTCTTCTATTCTCTGTATTTCGGAATGACCGGAATGCATGCCCTGCATATGATTATTGGTATTGGCCTGTTGATCTGGGTATTTGTTAAAACTGCACAGGGGACGTACACGGCTGAATACAACGCCCCTATTGAAATATTTGGTCTGTATTGGCACTTTGTCGATATTGTCTGGATCTTCCTATTTCCACTGCTCTATCTTCTCGGCTTACAGGGAGGACACTGATGGCTGATGATCACCACGGCCCGACTGTACGCATTTATCTGGCGGTATTTGCCTCCTTGATGTTTTTAACCGCGCTAACGGTTTGGGTGGCTTATCAAGAATTGGGCATGTTTAATGACGTGGTAGCACTGGGTATCGCCTGCACAAAAGCCACGATTGTGATTCTGTTTTTTATGCACGTCAAATACGCCAGCCGATTGACCTGGTTGCTCGCAGGTGCAGGCATCCTGTTCTTGCTGATCCTGTTTGCCTTTGCAATGGCAGATTACGTCAGTCGCGGCTGGTTGGGTATGCCAGCGAGCCACTATTTGCAGTAACAATATCACAGATAAAAAGAGAGCGGAGAAATCTACTGGATATCTCCGCTTTTTTTTGTTCCACTCATTACAGCGGCGGTGTGTGCATGCGGTGGCCCTGGCCCATAAAAAAGAAAATATCCAGAACAAAAGAAATCAGAACGCCCAGCGTATAGCCCATGAGGACGCCAAAAATAAAGATACGAGAGCGGTTAAAAAGCTCAATACCGCCGACTTTGAGAACAATTATTTTCATCAGCCAGGCGATAAATACCGAAAAAAAGGACGCGCGGGTGGGATACTGGAGGGAAACGGTGAATCCCACCGGGTGCAGAGGCCACCAGGGAAATCGCTGGTTCAGAAAAATCAGCAGCAGAGTCATCGCTGCTCCGAAGGTTCCGAAGCCCAGGTCCCACCACTGCCTTTCTGCATCTGGACGCCCTTTGATATCCGAAACAGTATAATTAAAAAAGGCCCGGCTGCCTCGCGTATAACTGTAATCTCCAAAATTCTCAGCTCCCGGCCCGTAATAACCCAGAATAAGGGTAGTAATCACAAAGGCGAAAATTGATAGAATTCCGCCAATGAGAATCGCCCCTCCCAATCGGCGTCTTTGAGGATCGGTGTGGTCGCCAGATCTGGCGGCATTGGCTGCACCGGGCATGGCAAATCCCTTTGCGTTGCCGTAAAGCGTGCCCATCTGGTTCAGAGCCGCAATCGTCGTATCATCCATATTCCAGATACCGATCAATCCCTTAACGGGTCCGGTGGGTCCCGAACCCCGTAAAGACACCAATCCGCTGAGCGCCACGATCTTGGCCATCCCCAAATAGAGAATCAGACTAAAAAACATAAATGCCGCGGCCACCCCCGGATTCATCCGGGTTTTACAAAGCCAAAAAAAGATGAAAAGGCTGGCAAGGATGAAACCGAAGGATGCCGTGCGATAGGAGAGCAATTCGGTCGAATCATCTACCTCGGGGCCTTTTCCAATTGCTTTGCGCCAGACATCGCGGATGTGACCGCGTGCGATCCAGAGGCTCCACAGCACAAAAACCATCAGGCCGTAATTATTCTGAGAGATCACCCCCGAACCATAGCCTCGGGGGCCAAACCCGATACGGTTGGAAATACCTGCCTGCAACATGCCCAAAATGTGGAAAAACCACATCGACAAGAGAATTTCCAGGGTAGTAAAATACGCGAAACAAATGACATAAAAATCGAACTGGAGAAAGAAAGGCATAAATCCCCGTCCGATGGGGAGCAGTGTTCTAATATTGAGAAATGCGAATGTGGGAAGGCCCGGAAAGAAGTGGCCTGCTGTATTCCAAAAAAGCATGATTGCCGGAATCGCAAACCCGATCCAGAAAAGGGGCAAACCAAAAAATTGGGGCAGATTCCGTCCGGATCCGGGATTCTCTACCAGCATTAGCGAAAGCGCGACAAAGGGAAATGCCAGACGCTCGCTTTCCGACCACTGTTTTCTCAAAATGACTGAGAGACAAAAACAGGCCAGCATAATCGCGATGAGCAGGCTAAACCACCAGAAAAGCGGACCAACCCATATCTCCCAGGGCAGAGGCGCACCGGGAACCAGCCCGCGATAGAACATCCCAACGCCATCTCCGGCATTGCTGGGGAACAACCAGCGCTGCAGGTTGGGCAGTGTGTAGGTAGGCCATTCATTTTCGGGAGAAGCGTAGTAATCCGGAGCCGAGATCACAGCTACAAATCGCTGAGCGAGCGTGGGTACTGTTGTGCCGAGAAATCCAATAGCGAGCACGGCAGCCATATCCCGCCGCGTCAAAGCGAGGTGGGGAAATCGCCTTCGAACGAGGGGATTGTAGAGATAGCCCAGGAGCAGAATCCCCACCAGCAAGGCAAAGGGCATCTGGCTGTGTGTGAACGAGGAAGAGTGGATCAAGTAGCG
>JAPPIE010000432.1 GCA_028874765.1 Gemmatimonadota bacterium | reverse complement strand
TAGGCATAGACGCTGTCGGGTTTGAGCAAGGTGGGGTTGGTGAGGCTTTCCCGAAAACGCGCACGCAAAATGCCGTCACAGAGGTTCATGGCATACCCGGTGGGCGATACATCGACGAGTTTGGCGGTCCAGTCCGTGTCTGTGCAGTCGGTAGCGGCGTAGATGACGGCTTTGATGGGACCCGTGACTTCCAGGGCTGTTTTAAGGGGCGCGCTGGTGTAACAGAGTACGTCGCTACGCATCTCTACGGGACGCTGGTCATAGGGCCCCCACGGCACGATGTGGGGTGAGCAACAGTTGTTGCCACCCATTGTCGGGACGGGGTAGTGAGGGTCGTAAGTGTAGCGATCAGGCGATTCGTTCTCCGGTGATGCTGTGGAGAGCGTGCCGTTGCCGAGTAGTGTATTGGCACTGCCGCCCGAGTGCAGGTGCCATTTTTGCCATTGGGTTCTCGCAAGCGGCCATTCATGTTCATCGCGCCACTGGTTTATGCCCATGATGAAGAGGCGCAAAGGCGGTTCATCTGCGATGCCATTGTCAATACCTTTGAGCCAGTGGTCGAACCAGCGCTGTTCAAGGCTTTCCAGATCGACCATTGACGGCGCCCCGAAGTCAATGTCACCGGTTTTGGGTGATAGGCTGAGGGAATGTGGCCAGGGGCCGACGATGAGTTTGCTCTTTTTGGCTTCTTCGGTGCGACCGTGCAGGCGCAGACCGTTGAAGTTGGTAAAGGTCTGTGCCGCGTAAAGATCGTACCAGCCGCCCATGTTGAACGCGGGGACGGCGATTTCACCCCATTTGGTTTCGTCGTTGAATTGCTCCCAATAGTCGTCGTAAGCGGCGTGTTCTACCCAATCTTTCCAGAAGTTCAGGTTGCGGCCAGCCTGTTCGTCCATTTCGATGAGGGGCAATGCGCGAAAGGCTTCGGTCCAGTTGTGAAATTCAATGGTCTGCGCGGTGCGGGCGTTGGTGCGCATGCCCCAGGTCATCATGACATTGAGCTGGAAAGCACCGCCGGGGTGGACGAGGCCGGAGTAATAGTCCGTGCATATAACCCGGGGTGTGATGCATTTGAGATACTGGCTGCGATACGGTGCGCTGCGCCACTGGACTGTGCCGCCATAGGAACTGCCGGCCATTCCGATTTTGCCATCGCACCATTTTTGTTTGCCGATCCATTCCTGAGTATCGTATCCGTCTTCGCCTTCCCGAAAGGCGTAATATTCCCCTTCTGAGTCCCACCGTCCGCGACAGTCCTGAATAATACAAGCATAGCCGTTGTTGGCAAGCCGCCGGGCTTTTTCCACCATGTTGTCGGCGTTGTTGTCATAAGGCGTTCGCATGAGCACGGTGGGGAATTTACCGCGCGCTCGAGGCAGGTAGATATCGGCAGAGAGATTGATACCATCTCGCATGGGCACTTTTACGTCTAATTGCATGTTGACGTCGTAGTTGGTCTGCATAGAAACCTCCAATAGTGGAGATAGAGGCTAAATGAGTATAGGTCCTTGTATATCCCGCCAGTCCATTTTAATGCGATCTACACTGCCATCTGGATGGGTGATGCGTACATTCCAGGTGTCATCACGGCGGGTGATTCTGGAGGTGACGCCAGCGGTGGTGCCGTCTGTGAAGGGGACGAGTGCATAGCCGGTTCGAAAGGGCAGAGTTGCGCGTTTTTTGTAAATGGCGACCGGTGCGGGCACATCCTGACCGCCGATGGCGAGCCAGCCCTGTACGGGATCGTTTTGTCCGCAGATAAGCCGGGGCGTCATGTTGACGAGGGGGAGGATTTCGAGATTAGGCGGGTTCATGCGCCCGGTGCGCACGGCTCTAGTATCGGGATCAATCAGGACGCGATAGGGCATGAAGTGAAAGAACGCTTCATAGGTGTGTTGACCTTCGCCAGTGAGTTCGTCAAAGATGAGAAAATAATTGGGTTTGACGAACATGACGGCGCGGCGGTGGGCGATATCTGCGTCCAATCCGGCGTATCCGGCATCGTAAGTGGCGATAGCAATATCGGCGCGGTCATCACTGCGCCAGATGGTTTTGTCGCGGACAGATTCGATCCATTCGGCGATGGTTTGCTCGCGGCGGTTCTGCCCGCACCCATCTACGAGTACGGTGTTGTGCGCTTCGGTGGTGCGATAAAATGATGTCCATTCATTGGGGAAGTAAGAAGTGATTCCGGGATCCACGATGAAGGGCAGGCCATGTGCGTAGAGATCGAAGGAAAGCATGTCTTCGTGCTGGTGAAAACGGCCATAGGGACCGCCTTCAAAGAGGCAGTATCGAGCATCGCGATCCCAGCCGCTTCGCATGACAAAATAGCCCGAGTCGCGGTAGGCGATGGAGGTGTAGTTGGGGGAATGTCCTTTTTTTCCTTCTGTACCGACCCATAAAACGGTTGGATTGTCGAGTACCTGCCCTGGTTTGATAAGACGGGGCGCGAATTTTCCATCCAGGCTGCCGGCGTCAGAGACTGAGGGACAGGAGAAATCGGGGCGGTTGATAGCGGCACTCCAGTCATACATCCGCCTTATGCCTGCTTCTATTTCCGGATTCAGAGACCGGCCAAATTTTTGGGCGACTTCAAAGACTTCCAGGAACCAGGCCGCGATAGCTATCTGGTAGCCCGGGGTGAGTTCGTAAGAAGCACCATCTCGCATGACCTGAATGTTCATGTCGTTCAGGAGTTGCTGGCTGGCCGCATCATACCATTCTTCCGATTCTCGAAATTCGGGGAAGGAGCAGGCGGTTGCAAGCATGGATCGGCCCTCGGAGATGGTTTTGTTGGAGGGTGGAAAGGATTCGAATTTTAAGAGGTAGGCTTCGTGTTCGTAGATTGATTTGAGCAAATCTATGATGGTTTGATCTTCCGTGTCTGCGCAGTCGCAGAGTACGGTAAAGATATCGACAAGTGTGGAGAATGCCCGCTGGCTCACGATTAGAGAATGTCCCCAGGCCAGCCCACCGGCGCGTACGCCGTAGGGCATGGGGGTTTTGTGCATCCAGTCGCGCAAGGTATTTTCGATGGCTTTTGCGTATTTCGGGTCGCGGGTTTCTTCCCAGGCGAGCGCGAGTGGTGTGAAGTAGGGGAAGCCGTGGATGCGGATAGACCATTCGATGTATCCATACGGATTGGCGTCCCAATCGACGCCATCGGGCCAGTAATGGTCCATGATATGCCCGTCGAGAATCCGATCTGCTTCTTCTATGTTGGCTTTGGGCGTGGGATCGGGTATAACGTGACGTCTGTTGAAGGTGCTGTGCCTAAAATAAGCTGCAATTTTTGTAAGTTGGGCCTGAGTTGTATCGGCCTGTGCTGCGGCTTCGAGGCCGGGATGGTTCAGGTCCAGAGCGTTGATCAGAGCTTTGTCGGTCATGCGAGGTCCGCGCGCGATTTCGCGCTGGATCAGGCGGATATTTCGGATGCGGCTGCCGGCTGGAAGTCGGATGGTGCCCGAGACCATCTGGTTCCATCCAGAGGGAATGCCCAGGGTGTAAAAGCATTCGGCAGGGAAGCGAAATTCCCGCCAACCCTGCCAGATATTGCCCCCCCGTGGGGAGGCGATGGCGTTAAAGCGATAGCCATCGTCTTCGCTCATGCCTTCGGTTCGATGCCCCAAAATGAGCGTGCAGTAGATCTGGTCATCGACATTGTCCGGGAGGAAAACTTCGGCACGGATTTCGTTGGCGCGGTTCCAGCCATCAATTTTTATAGGGAGATTAATTTGTTCCCCCTGTTCGGTTTCTGAGAGCATCCATTCGGCGAGAATGGTATCGTCTTGAAATTTGGAGAGGTCCATGGTGCCTCCTTTTACGTTTTACCCTCACACCACTCGCGGGCGTTCTGGAATATTTGAAGCCACGGAGAGGCTTGCAGGTCGCGTTTCCAATTCGCTGGCATGTAGCCCCATTGCCACTTGAGAAAGGTGCGTTCGGGGTGGGGCATCATGGCGAGGTGGCGACCATCGGGGGAGCAAAGGCCAGCAATACCGTGTGGCGAACCATTTGGATTAAAGGGATAGGATTCGGTTGCGGTATTGTTGTCATCGACATAGCGCACGGGGGAGAGGTTTTCGCCTATGACGCGGTCGAGTATGTCTGAGCGGGGAAAAAATGCGCGGCCTTCGCCGTGCGCGACCCACACGCCGAGGGATGCGCCAGCCATGTTTTTGAACATAATTGCTGGACTATCCTGAATTTGCACGGTGGAAAAGCGGGATTCAAAACGCGCGGATTCGTTGCGAATAAACCGGGGTTGTGCCGCATTGGCAAGGCCGGGGAACGGAACCCAGCCGAGCAAGGCCATGAGTTGGCAGCCATTGCACACGCCGAGGCTGAAAGTATCCGGACGATTGTAGAAGGCATCGAACTGGGTGCGAAGGCCATCGTTGAAGCGAATCACGCCAGCCCAGCCTTTGGCCGAGTCGAGCACATCGGCATAGCTGAATCCACCGACAAATACAACGCCTCTGAATTGTTCGCCGAGTGCGATGGTACCAGATAAGAGATCGCTGGTGGTCACATCCCAGGGTTCAAAGCCCGCTGCGAAAAATGCAGAGGTCATTTCGCGATCTCCATTGCTGCCCTCTTCGCGCACGATGGCGACCGCGGGCTTGCGACTGGCATTGAGAATGGCGGGGGGCGTGGGCATTGGCTCGAAGGGTACGGTAAAGTTGGGACCTGTACGCGCGTGCAGGGTAGCCTCTTCTTGCGAGACGCAGGATGGATTGGTTTGCTGGCGTTCGAGTTGGAAACTCGTAGCTTCCCATAAGTCTCGCAATTCGGGCATGGGTCTTTTGAGAACGCACTGCTTGTTGACAGAAATTTGGATGTCGGGACTGGCGGTCGCTTTTCCAATGGTCTGGATGGGCACGGTCGCTTTTCCAAAAATTTCTCGCACGATCATCAGATTTTTGGGATGCACTTCGAAGACGAGGCCGAGTTCTTCGGAAAAGAGCGCGGGAATCGCATGGGCGCGGGTTTGAAGGTCAATCTGAATACCGCAGTTGCCAGCAAAAGCCATTTCCAAAAGCGCGGTGATGAGGCCGCCATCACTGCGGTCGTGTCCCGATGCAATGTAATTTTTTGCGATGCAGGATTGGAGTGCGCCAATCGCGCGTTTGAGCAGGGCGGGATCATCGACATCTGGTGACTCGTTGCCGAGTTGCTCGTACACATGGGCGAGAGAAGACCCGCCGAGGCGATGTTTGTCTGCGCCGAGATCGACGTAAAGTATGATGCCTTCGTCAGGATGTTTTAAGTCGGGTGTGACGGTCTGCGTAATGTCGGGACTGGTGACATAGCCCGATATGACGAGTGTGCCGGGTGTTTTGACCGTTTCGTCGCCATCCTCTCCCGGTGCGATCGCAGCCATTGAGAGGCTGTCTTTGCCGCCATCTATAGCAATGCCCAATTCGAGCAGAATATCTGTGAGGGCGAGGGCCGCATCGTAAAGTGCCGCGCCTTCTCCGGGCAATTTGGCCGCCCACATCCAGTTGCCAGAGCATTTGATGTCTTCGATGGCGCTCAGGCGTGCCCAGGCGATATTGGTGAGCATTTCGCCCACGCACAGGCGTCCCATCGCCGCGGGATCGATAAGCCCCTTGATGGGTTGTTCGCCAATTGCGGTGGCGGCACCAGTCGTGCCAAAATGACTTTGTGCAATGACAGCGACGTCTGCTGCGGTTAGCTGGAGTGGTCCCACGCATTGCTGTTGTGCGACAAGCCCGGTTACACAGCGGTCAACTTTGTTGGTGAGAAACCGTTTGGAACCTACGGAGACGAGGCGAAGCACGCGGTTGAGCGCTTTTTCAACGGTCAGATTCTCGGGGAGGGTGAGCGGTTCTGTGCGGGTGGGAAAGCGGTCGAGTTTGAAGGGCTTTTGCGGCATATCGCCAAGGACTTTTTCCAGGTCGAGATCAACGGGCGTGGTGTTGTCTGTGCTATCGAAGACTACCACCCGCCCGTCGCCGGTTACTTCGCCGACAAAAGCGTAAATGACTTTTTCGCGTTTGCAGAGGGCGTCGAAGAGATGGGCGTGCTCGGGATGGATGAGCAGGGCATTATTTTCCTGATATTCGGCACCCCAGATTTCGAGCACAGATAGGGTTTCATCTCCAACGGGCACGGCGCGAATATCGATGCGGGCACCCGCAGGCTCAACAATCTCTTTCAGGACATTGCAGTTGCCACCTGCGCCCTGATCGTGGATGCTGACAATGGGGTTTTGATCGCCGAGTTCAACACAGGCGCGGATCACGCGATTGAGTTTTTGTTCCATTTCTGCGTCGCCGCGCTGCACGGCATTGAAGTCGAGTTCGGCTTCGTTTTCGCCCTGTACCATGCTCGAAGCAGCACCACCCCCCATGCCAATGCGATAGGCCGGCCCGCCGATTTTGGTAACGAGCATTTGGGGTTCGGGCTTCTCCTTATTTGTATGGCGCGCGTCCATTTGACCGATCCCGCCGCTGAACATAATGGGTTTAATCCATTCTCTGCGTTCTCCATTGGACAGACGCAGGCCATAGGATCGCGTGTAGCCCTGTATGAGGGGTTCACCGAATTTGTTGCCGTAATCCGAAGCTCCATTACTGGCTTCAATTGCGATTTGCAAGGGTGTGGCGAGGTTATCGGGATATTGAAATTTGGGATTTTCCCAGGGCAGGTCGTATCCGGGAATATACAAATTGCCTACGCAATACGCCGCTGTACCCGCTATGACGAGCGCGCCGCGCCCCGTGGCCTGCACGTCTCGGATGCGACCGCCCGTGCCTGTTTCGGCGCCGGGAAAAGGGGCAACACCCGATGGAAAGTTGTGCGTTTCCGCGGTGAAGATGATGTCGCAGGTGCGGTCTGAGAATGCAAATGGAGAGGGACTACCGATAGTGGTGGGCACAATGGTGCGTATCGGATACCCTCGGATGGCACTGGAATTGTCTTTGAAGGCGATAGTGCTGTTGTTGGGATTGGCTTTGAGTGTCGATTGGATCATGGCGATGAGGTGGTCGGGCATCTCTTCACCGTCGATGATAAGGCGGCCTTTGAAAAACCAGTGCCTGCAATGTTCGCTGTTGGATTGGGCAATGTCAAAGCATTCGACGTTGGTGGGGTTGCGGCCGATCTGATCGAGGAAGAGATCTGTGTAATAATTGAGGTCCCATTCGTCGAATGCCAGGCCCATGGTGCGATTGATTTTTTCAAGGGCGCGGCGGCCTCCTTCTATGAGAGGAATCTCGGATACGGGTTCTGGTTTTGCGTCGGAGTCAAAGGAGGTGAGGGAGTGGGGATACAGGCATTCGGTCATGCGGTCGTGTACGAGGGACAAAAAGATATTCTGTTGATCCAGGCTCAAGGCTGGCTCAATGAGGTAACGCCGCGACCGTTCAATGCGCGAAATTTGCGTAAGACCGCAGGCGTGGCATATTGCCGTGGCATTTGTGGACCATGCTGTGGAAAAATTCATGCGTGGCCCTACTTCGAGGATCGTGCCAGGCCCCTGAAGGAATGACTGCTCTGCAAACCGATCTGCTTCAAAGGTTTCGGATAGAAGATAGGTGAGCCGATTTTGCTGGTCGTCGGAAAGCGGACTGTCCGTTTGTACGTTGAAACAGTATTCGGTTTCAATATTTTGAATGTGTGCAGAGACGTGTTGCTGTGACAATTGAAGCAGGGTGTGTTGCTGTGTGGGGGATGTGCGGAAGAAATGCTTCAGGCTCATGGAGTCCTCAGTAAATGAAATTGTTGTCTGCTTCTTTGAGCGGGGGGAGATTTTGATCGCGCTTGGAAAGGATTGGATTTTTTATCGGCCAGGAGATGTTTAAGTCGGGGTCATCCCAGGAAATACCGCGATAGGTCTCCGGTGCGTAAATATCTGTGCATTTGTATGTGAAGTCCGCCACCTCGCTGAGAACGCAGAATCCGTGTGCAAAGCCGGGAGGGACATACAGGAGTTCGGGGCGCGCTTCGGAAAGATGAATGCCGGTCCATTGACCATAGGTGGGAGACCCCAGACGAATATCGACGGCAACATCGTATATTTCGCCCTTGAGCACCTGGATGAGTTTGCCCTGTGCGCGAGGGGCTTTTTGATAGTGCAATCCGCGCAGCACGCCGCGGGTAGAGCGAGAGTGATTATCCTGAACGAACGTTTCTAAAATGCCATTGGCTTCGAAATCGTCTCGTTTGTACGTTTCGACAAAAAAACCGCGATCGTCGGGAAATCGCTTTGCGCGAACGAGGATGACGTCGGGTATATCGAGGTTTTTAAATTCAAAGGGCATAGGATCAGGATGAGAGGATGACTGCGATGAACACTGGGGCTTGTCTCTAGCCCCTCGTCTTTACAAGATATCATCCACAAGCTGTGGGGCAAGCCCTATATAGGATTCAGGCGTTAGTTTTTTCAGATTTTTGAGGTCTGCGTGGGGGAGATCGAGGGAGTTGAGAAAGTTGTTGAGATCGTCCTTTGTAATGTCTGTGCCCCGGGTGAGGTCTTTCATAAGCTCGTAGGCGTTTTCATATCCGTTTTTTCGCATGACGGTTTGCACGGCTTCGCCGAGGATTTCCCAGGCGTTTTCGAGATCACTGGCAATGGCCTGTTTATCGATGGCGACCTTGCCTATGCCATTCAGGATGGATTTCAGGGCGAGACACGCATGCCCGATGGCCGGACCAATATTGCGACTGGCTGAGGAGTCAGACAGGTCGCGCTGAAGGCGTGAGACGGGTAATTTGGTCGATAGATGTTCGAGCAGGGCCGTGCTGATGCCCAGATTGGCTTCGGCATTTTCAAAGTCGATGGGATTGACTTTGTGGGGCATGGTCGAAGATCCTACTTCTGAAGCGACTGTTTTTTGGCGAAAATAGGATAGGGATATGTAGGTCCACATGTCGCGGGCAAAGTCGAGCGAGATGGTGTTGATGCGGATGATCAGGTGAAAGACTTCGGCCATATAATCGTGCGATTCAATCTGAGTGGTGAGGGGATTGAATGTGAGACCGAGGCGCTGGACGAAATCGCGGGCGAGGTCGTGCCAGCACACATTGGGATAGGCTGCGACATGCGCGTTGTAATTGCCTGTGGCGCCGTTGAATTTGCCGAGGTATTCGAGTTGTGTGGCCTGTTTGATTTGCCGCTGCCAGCGATAGACAAATACGGCGAGTTCTTTGCCCATTGTGGTAGGGGTGGCGGGTTGGCCGTGCGTGCGTGCGAGTATAGGAAGGTTTTTAGTGTCTTGGGAGAGTTGTGAAATGATTTGGGTAACTTCCTGTGCCAGTGGAAGAAAGACACCTTTGATAGCGGATTTAATCATGAGCGCGTGAGCGAGATTGCTGATGTCCTCAGAGGTGCAGCAAAAATGCACGGCTTCACATACGTCGGCAAGCGATGTTTCCTCAAGGCGTTCTCTGACGTAGTATTCGACGGCTTTGACATCGTGATTGGTGACCCTTTCGATTGCAACAACGCGCTGGGCCTGCTGTTCGTCGAAAGTGTCTATCCAGGAGTTCAATATCTGGTGTTCAGCGTCGGTGAATCTGCGGACGTGTGTGAGTGTGGGATGCTCTGATTGAAAGCGCAACCACTCGATTTCGATCTGTACGCGATAGGCTATTAGTGCAAAATGTGAGAGACAGGGAATGAGGTCTGTCAAGCGGCTCGTGTAGCGATTGTCGAGGGGAGAGAGTGCGGTGAGGGTCATGGGGAATCCTTTGCAGAATCTTCCGGGTCGCCGTATTCGAGGGGATCGTCATCGTCGGGAAATTCAAAAACATAGCCGCACGGGCATATCGGATGATCGGACTCGCGTAGAGCGTTGCATTCGGGGCAGCGTTCAGCGGGTTTGTAGAGATATTTGGCCAGTATGACAATAATGAGGACGATGGCAAATATAGTGGTGTAGAACATTGTAGAAAAAAAATAAACAGGCGGGAAGAATACCCGCCTGTTTATTTGTGTGTTCAGGTCGTGCCCATATCGCCTTCGCTCGTAACGGCTTTGATTGGTTTTTGTCGCGCGTTGGTGATGAGTTGGTCTATACGGTCCTGAAGGGTTCTAATGTCTTGCTCGAAATCGTCGAGTTCTTTGACAAGGTCATCGAAATCGAGCTTGATCGCGTTCGCCTTCCTCAAACCCATTAGATTTCCTTTCTGATACGGGATGGCATCAGGGAGAGGGGGAGGGGAGTCTGGGAAAGGGAATAGGAATATAGGACAAGGTAGGGTTGTCGTCAAGGAAGATTCACCAACAGCGCGTCGATTTGATCTCGGGTGGGGATCGCGGGTTGGGCACCTGCTTTGCCAACGGTTAGAGCGCCTGCGGCGCACGCAAAGCGAATGGCGGTTTCAAGGGATTGGTTTTCGCTTAAAGCGCAGGATAGCGCGCCATTGAAGGCATCGCCTGCACCGGTGGTATCTATTGACGTAGCTTTAAAAGCTGGTATGTGTAAAGTTTGATCTGGTGTCGCCAAAAACGCGCCCTGTGCTCCCAGGGTGATGATGGCGTTTTGAGCGCCTTTTTGGAGGAGTTTGTCGGCTGCTTTTGCGATATTTTGAGGGCTGTTGGGAGAGATGCCCGTGAGATATTCAGTCTCAGTTTGATTGGGGGTAATGAGAAAAAGGTGAGGCCAGATTTCTTCTGGCAGATTTGCTGCTGGCGCTGGATTGAGTATGACACGGGTCTCGTTTTTTGTCGATAGATCTGCGGCATGGACGACGGTTTCAATCGGGATTTCGAGTTGAAGCAAGCATATTTCTGCGTCTTCATAGACCTGATCATGGATTTGATCGGGGGATAGGGCTGCATTCGCGCCTGAAGCGACTACAATGCTGTTTTCACCACGATCATCCACGAGGATAAATGCAACGCCTGACGGTAAATGGGGATCGGATACAACCCATCTTGTGTCGATCCCTTCGCGTTGAAAGGCCGATAGAGCACGCTTCCCAAAATCGTCACAACCCATGCGCGCTATAAATGTGACCTGTGCCCCTGCGCGGGCTGCGGCAACGGCCTGGTTGGCGCCTTTGCCACCCGCAGCAGTGAAAAACGCGCCGCCGAGCACTGTTTCACCGGGGGTTGGCAATTTGTTGGTGCGAATAACCAGATCGGTGTTGGAACTCCCGATGACAAGGACAGGGGCCATGAGAACCTCTCAAACATATTACACAAATAACACATATATCGCTCAATATAATACCAATATGCCCTGAAAATCTACCGGAAAATCCCCTGGATTTTTCAGGGACTTTGTTGTTTTTGATCGAAATCCCCGGTTGAGCAAAAAGGGGCATTGTATTTGTAGCTGTCTTTTGTATTTTTTTATACTATTTGTGCGTGCGTCATTCTTGACTTGATAGGTGGGTTTGCTTATGTTGTGAAAGTCTTATACGTTTGAAAATTTTGGAACGAAGCGCGAGAAAAACGCGCCCTTTTTATTTTTGAAATTGGGGAACATTACAGAATCTGCATCGTTTATCAGACAGGATGGTATGTTAATAATTCTTTAGGGGCATGCAGATTGGCAAATTATGAGACAATTTTTACATATCTGTTGTGCGTGTTTGATCGCGTTGAGTGTGGGGTGTGCTCAAAAAAAATACAGGCGATTGAGTCCAGAGGTTTATTACAAAGACGCGCAAGAAGCACTCGATAATAAGAAGTGCTACGACGCCGAGTTATTGTTTAGAAATATGCTATCGGATTTTCCAGGGTCTCATTTATCAGATGAGGCGCAATTTGGGTTGGGCAAAGCTTTTCAGTGTCAAAAAGATTATGTGACTGCTATTTTTGAATACGAACGCCTGCTCAACGAATATCCCGTGAGTCCTTATGCCGCCGAAGCGCGATTCCAGATTGGCGAGTGTTATTATCAGGATGCGCGCGATATTCACCACGATCAGGATGAAACGCACAAGGCAATTCGAGAATTTGCGCGGTTTATCGAAGACTATCCACAAAGCGACTTCGTCTCTCAAGCAGAGGAAAAAATTAAATCGTTGCGCAATCAACTGGCCCGGAAGGAAGTCATGATTGCATACGATTATATCCTGTGGAAATATTATACCTCAGCCAAACTCTACGCAGAAGGCGTATTGAAGGAATATCCCGACACAGAGTCTGCTTTGGAGGCGCGCTTTATCATTGCACAGGTCAATTTGAAGACCGGGGCACTCGACGAGGCGCTCAATGAGCTTACGTTGTTGATAGGGCAGGACTTACCGGAGAAGTTGAAGGAAAAAGTCATTGAAGAGATGGAAAAAATAAAAAAAGAGCAGTCCAACTGAAAAACCTTAGGATGACAGAGCGCGTTGGCATTTTCGGCGGGACATTTGACCCCATTCACATCGGGCATTTAATTATCGGGCAGGAAATTATGCTCCAATGCGCGCTCGATCGGGTTGTGTTTATGCCGTCGGGCGATCCTCCGCTCAAACACACGATGACTTCGGCCGAAGATCGCGCGATGATGGTCAGCTTGGCCGTGCGCGATTATCCGGGGTTTGAACTGAGTCGATTCGAGTTGTCGCGCTCAGGGAAATCTTATACGATTGATACCTTGCGTCATTTGCGCAGGAATATGGGTGGGGACACAAAGATATTTTTGATCATTGGTGCCGATAATGCCGTTGAAATGGGCGACTGGTTTGACCCCACAGGCGTGTTGAATTTAGCCCATGTGCTCGTGGCTGAACGCCCGGGTTTTGAGCGAGAGCGCGTTGATCCCGCTTTCAAATCCAGGATGCAGTTTGTTGAAACACCTCTGCTGGATATTTCGTCAACGGCGATTAGAGAACGCGTACGCACCAGAAGACCGATTTCTTTTTTGGTACCCGACGCTGTCGCAGATTATATTCGAACCCATGGGTTATATCTTTAGGGGTAGAGACCCACAACTTTCGACGGGTTTTGTTATGAGCGAAGAAAAACTCGAAGCCGAATGTCCCAGACTTGGGGGAATGCCCGAAGCGCGGATTCAGCGTTATTTCTGTGTGGATGATGACAAGTGTCACGCGCTGGCGCGTGTATCAGAAGGTGCCAAAATCCTTTCCAAAGAGGCCAAAGAAATTGTTGTGAAAGGTGAGGGCGTCAAAGGATGGATTGTGGAATTGGAAGTGCCCGCCACTGATGGCGTAGTTCGCATGGACCTTGTGGCAAAGCCGTGATATAGCCCCCATCCCAAGGGGGTGGGGGCTGACAACCGACGACTGACAATTTATATGTCCCATTCTAATGATTTACATAAGACGAAGGTGACGATCTTTGGCTCTGAGTATGTACTCAGCAGTGAGGAGTCGGAGGAATATACCTCTAAAATTTCACATTTTATCAATCAAAAGATGCACCAGATTGCCGAAACCGAAAATACGGGTGATACCACCCGTATTGCACTGATGGCTGCATTTGATATTGCCAATCAAATTGTGCGCCAACGCACTCGGCGTAGAGAGGACCACATTCGCGTAGATGAAGCACTCAGGCGTTTGGAGCAGCATATAGATGACGCGAAAAAGTGAGAAGTGGGGGATGAGGATCCTCTTACGTCTCACTTTGTCAACCAGTACTTAAAAATTGTAAATAAAATTTTCCACCCTGCCTTGAGGGTGCCTTTTAGAGTGCCGGTAATTTTGGAAACGCCGATGCGTTTTCTATAACTTACCGGCACTTCTTGTATTTTTAACGGCTGTTTTGCTGCTTTGACCTGCATTTCTACTGTCCATCCAAAAGTCTTATCCCGCATATTTAAGTCCAGAAGTGCCAGATAGCGAATCGCTCGAAAAGGTCCCAGGTCTGTATAGGATACGCCAAAGAGGATTTTGATAAGGCTGGTGGCCAGACGGTTGCCAAAGCGCGCCTGAATCATCAGCGCACCGGGTTCGCTATTGCCCAGAACGCGCGAGCCTATCACGAGGTCGGCGCGATTTTCCAGGATGGGTGCAATCAGATCCGGCATTTCGTTGGGGTGATCGCTGTAGTCGCCATCGAGAAAGACGACGATATCAGGCTCGTTGGTTGCTGCTATACCCGCGAGACAGGCAGAACCGTACCCGCGGCGATTTTCTCGAATAATGCGCGCGCCCATTGCAGCAGCTAATTTTGCAGTTTGATCAGTTGATCCATTATCGACTACGATGATTTCAGTAGGCAGTTTATCGGGAATGTCACCAATTACTTTTTCTATGGCATCCTGTTCGTTAAAAACCGGAATAATAACCGAGATGCGGGGGGGATCGGGCATGAGGTGCATCCTTCTCAAAAGTGGGTTATCCGTGCCTGTGTTCGCGAAGGGGATAACCTCTTGTGTTGATCGGAGAAGCTCTTTTTATTTTGATAATATTCAAGATAAGGAGATGCTCTGAATTTGTCAGAATTAAATCTGTGGGTATTGTAGGGATCGGCTTTTCTCTTGACCTTAATTTTTCTTTATCGTAATTTTTGGAAATTTATAGATACTTATAAGTTATCGAAATATTGTATTGTCTAACAATCAAT
>JAPPIE010000115.1:5957-14631 GCA_028874765.1 Gemmatimonadota bacterium | reverse complement strand
TGAATACAACTTGAATTTGTAGGTTAGATAGCCCATTATTCTCTTGTTTTTTGGTCGGTCTCAACCTGTATTTTAACAACTTAACTATAAGTAAAATATACACTTATGTGTCGATTTTGTCAAACAAAAAGAGCACTTATGCTAAAGCAGAACCAAAACCATAAGCCCTTGCAAAACAACGCTCGCCAACTCGCGTCTGCTTCCCACGCCTAAAGGCTGTGGGTTTTACGGGCTATTTAATAAGGGATCTACCAGTCTCCGCGCTGGTATTTGTCCCAGGTTTCAAAAAGTGTCTGCTGCAATGCGCGAAGTTCTTCGGCTGTGCTGGGATGTGGGGTGTGGGTATAGACAGCCCGGTTGATGTCGGTTACTGCCTGGATCAGATTTTCGCGCGGATTGCCCTGCAGGTCGTAATAGCCATTCTGGTTGTTTTTTGCGAGTGTGTCGCCGCCCTGATCGTACATACAGGCACAATACGTGACGCCCAGAACCTGCGGGTCTTTGTAATGTCTCATCAGGCTTGCCTGATATATTTCACCGCGCGCGTCGTGAGATGATACACCCGCGTGACGCTTGCCCTTTTCGCCGGGGTAGTGGAATCCGAAATAGTCATCTGACATGAGGATGGGCAATTCTGCGGTATCGGCCAGTTCGTTGACTGAAATTGTGCGGTTAACATGTTGGGGTGCGATCATGTCGATGTAGGGTGCCGCTGCTTTCCACGAATCTCCGGTTAAAGCCCATTCTTTGATAAAAGAGCCAAAGATGAGATGGTTGCTGTCCCACCGTCGAATGGCGGTATGGGCGATTTTGTAGAGTGTGACACACATGTGGGAGAGGATGGCTTCGAAATCATCTAATTGCCGTGGGGCCAGTGTTTTTTGTGTTGCCGGATAATTGCGGTTCTCAAAGGCCTGGTCGTAGGCGAGTATTTCCGTTTGTTTCAGGTCGGTAATCTGGTTCAAAGCAATGCCGTATGTCCGGTTGAATTCCCGAACATCGTTGTCATACCGTTGTGCGAGCAGGTCGATGATGGCATTTCGTCCGGGGCTGTTTGGCGGTAGGGACAGATGGTGGTTCACCCAGTGTTCTGAATGGTTAAATGCGCCGAAGCCATAATAATAGCCCATTACGAGCGGGTCATCTGCAGCAGCTGGACAAGCCGCTTCTGCTCTGGATTCGATCAGTTGTTCAAACGCGGGATCAAAAATATCCGGGAGTGTTTCTCCTTCGACAAATTCCCAGGGGTGCTTCAGCAAGATTACGCCTACTGCAAAGGGGAAATTCTCTTCTCGAAATATTGCTTCTGATTCTGCGATATCGACAAATCCATTCAGGTTGCGTTCTGGGCTTGTGGCACCGCCCAGGGCGCAGTTAAAGCCCATTGTACGGGCATTGGCAAGGGAGCCGCGCACCCATGCTTCCCGGTCGCCTCCATAAACATTCTCGCAGGCCACATCGCTTTCTCCCGACAACAGATGGCTGAGCGCCACGGGAAAAAAGACGTTGCCCTGTGGCGTTATAAACCAGTTTCGCCCATCGATTTTTTCCAGATGAAAAAAGCCGGTCTTTTCACCCTGGATACCCGTCCATCCACCGTATTCGTCCAGTTCGGTATTTGTTGCATTCATTCTTATCCTCTTTCTGAGCGTGTGCATTTTTCATAAAAAAATAGGCGCCGACGGATGAGGGTACTCCGCCAGGCGCCCTGTGTGAGAACAAAAGCAACCACCGATGAACACGAATGTAAGGGCGAGGCAGGCGTCATCGCGGCAGGGTTTTAGCCGCGATCCAGCCTTTCATCTGCCTTTATCTGCGTCCATCTGCGGATACCTTCCTATCGTCAGTTTCCAAAGTCAAATCCGACCGTCACGACATGTACTGAACCCAGACGGCCAAATTCGATATAGGCGTAATCCACGCTGATCCCGTATTGATCGCGCTTCAGGTTGAGGCCCCCACCAGCGGTCAGGCCCTCTTCGTCGTAGTTGAAGCGGTACCCACCGCGAAGATAGGCCAGGTTTCGCAATCCGTATTCGGCGCCTACGTGCATTTTTTCGTCGCCGTCATTGGGATGCGTAAACTCGGTTGCCACCGTGAGGAGATGGGGCTGGTCCTCTGACTGTTCGACCAGATCAAAAGCCGCGCCGAGTTTGAATACCATGGGCATTCGCACTTGTGACGGTGGGATTTGGATCTGTTCGTCGTACTGGGTGAACTCGGTATCGGGGCCAAAATTTTGCCCGAGCATTGCAAGCCGCAGGCTTTTGATGCCGGTGTGATAGTACGTGCCGATATCGATGGCCCAGTTGCCGGTGGTGGCGTCGTCGAGGGTTTCCTGGAAATATTTCACGGTGCCGCCTATCTGCAAGCGGTCTGTGATGCGCCGACCGTAATTGAAGCCCACGGCGAGATCGCCGCCAGAAAACGTGCCCAGGTCGTCTATAACGGGCTGGGTGCGGCCCAGGGTTTCGCCATCGGGACCAAATAGTTCCTGGTTTTCCGTGCGTACCATATCCCCGTAATCAAGGGTATTGATACTGAGGCCGAAAACACCCCACTGGTCAAAATTTTTGACCACAGCACCGGAATAATAGGTGATGTCGGCAATCCAATTCATGCTGCTGCCCGAAAGGCTGATATTTGTTACGTCTGAGATTGTAGCTGGATTGGTCAATGCGGCGTTGGCGTCTGCTTTGCTCAATACCGTTGCAATACCGCCCAGGCTCGCCATGCGCGCCGAGGAGGGCAGTTTGGCAAATTGCCAGCCCGATCGTCCCACGCGGCTATAGGGCAGGGCCTCAATGCCCGGTCCCACTTCCGCTTCGAACCGCCGCTGCGCGAACCCCTCACTTGCAAATCCCAGCACGAGCAAAAGGGTCGGGATTATTGTCCATCTAAATGTACAACGTTTCATTATAGCCTCCGCTTATCGAATGATCATGAATTTCCCAACGTGAGACTGGCCTTCTTGTCCCGCGACGTGAGAGGTTACGTGATAGATGTAAAGTCCGGCCGCCGGGCTTTCGGAAAAGTCCGTCTGGAGATAATTGCCATTAGCCTGACTGCCCCAGGTGGTTTCGCCAAACCCGTCGTGTTCAATAATTTTTATCAGATCGCCCGCAAGCGTGTAAATCCGGATGGTGCATTTGGCCGGGATATTTACAAAAGCCAGGCGGTTGTTCTGAGATGCATCCAGCAACCCGCTGCGCTGCCGGAAGGGATTGGGTACCACGCGGATTTGAGTCATATCATCCGAAGGTGCCTTGGGGGCTTCCGTAGCGAAAAACGTATAGGCCGTTATGCCGCTTTCCAGGCCGTGCCTATCGTAGGAGGTCACCGCAAAGCGGAAGGGGATACCGGGATCGGTCTCGACTTGAAAAGCGATCTTATCGCCCTGCTTATAAGCTGCGGCTTCTGAAGCGGAAATATCCTCAAGCAGTTCCCAGGGACCGGTGATGTGAATTTCTGATCGGTAAACCCGATATCCGGCAAAGTCATTTTCGCCTGTGCCCGGATCCTGGTAATTGTCCGGAACTGCCTGCCAGGTTAAGGTGAAACCCTGTGTCCCGGTACTGGCGTCGGCAAATGGTTCAGCCTCCAGCTTGGGGTATCCGTCTTCAACAAAGGGCTGGGTTCCCGCAAGAGGGGGTGGGTACTGATCGGCGGGCAACTTGTAGTTATTGGCGATCAGTTCCAGTGCCGAATCCCAGTTTTGCTTCAACGCGGCAATACCTTCTGCCTGGTATCGCTGTGCAGCTTCCAATCCGCCGCGTTGTGAAACATTGCGATCCATCTCGCCAAAGCAATAGAGGATGATCAGTTCAATTTCATCGCCAGGCTGAAAAGTGTAGGGACCAATGTAGGAATACAGCATGGGCGATCGCTCGAAGAGATTGCCATCTGCTGATCCGTCTTTGGGGCGACTTGGGTCGTTCCAGAGGTCAATCCAGCTTGCGCGTTCTTGATCGTGTGAAAACGCCAGCAAATCCTGTTCCCAACTTTGCCCAGCCCACAGACGCCCGGATTCGCGTGCTGGTACGCGATCGTCGCTCATCCTTCCCGCGAAGTTGCCCGTTCGCGTACCAGACTCGGCCGCGGCCAGGATATTGTAATGGGGTTCTTCAGGCTGACCGTTGTAAGTCAGATTGAGAATGCCCCATGCCCGGGCTTCTGGTTCGTAAAGCCTGCGATCCAGAGATCCCGCCTCGGTGATATTGCCGGGGTCGCCCCCATCGCCTGTCACGTCTCCCGGGGGCTCGAATATGCTAAACGCAATGGGCGCGCTTTCCGTGGTCGGCCACTGCACATCGTCGTAAAAAATGAAAATTTCCCGTTCCGGATCCCAGTCGAATTGCATGTCGTTCTTGAACTTGAAGGCGTTGTTCACGAGTTGACCGTTGTTGTACTGAACCTGAGCGGGAAAACACATGTAGAAATCTTCAAAGGGTACGTCATCCACATGTTTGATCTTGATCTTGTGAATGACAAAATCGTCGTACTTGGGCACGCTCCACACCATTGTCTTGGTGGTGATCTGCATTGCTCCCATCGGATCGGCCGGGCTGGCTGGATTCATTTTGAACGTCTGGAAAACCCCTTCGCCCCATTGCTCGGCCTCGTTGGTGCCGCCCGGTCCCACAAAATTGTAATTGTAATTATTGACCATGGGCGTTACAGCACCGCCAAAAGACACAATGCTCCGTTCTGTCAAATTGATCTTGACCCGCCGCCCTTGATTGTTGATCCAGATCCAGGGCGCAATCATATCCATGTGATCGGGGGCCTGGTAATAGCCGGGATATGAAACGACATTGGGAATCGCCGTTTCTGCGTAATTCGCCGCGGTACTGGTGCCCCACCACAATCTTCCGGCGGTAAACTCAATTGGGTTGTTGCCCACGAGTTGGCTTTCGGGCACTTGGGCATTTACAAATTCCGGCAACATCAGCACGAGGCACATCACCCAGAGTGGGAGAAGCCTGCGTATCGCATTCATTTAATACTCCTTTGTTATTTGAGAGTGTTGAGAACTCTTGAGCCGGGTATCGTCCATCCGACACCCGGCTATTTGGCTAATAATCAATCGACAGCGAAAAGAACAACTCTCTCGGGTTCAGGTCCGGGCGGTAAATCGTCCACTGATTTGGCTCTACCCATTCGGCTGAAGCACCATCTGGCGTCTGATAGGAGGCTTTTATCACGGGCATCTCACCCTTTTCAATGTAGTTGAACAAATCCTGTCCGCCGAACAGTTTCAGAATTTTGTTGTTGAAGACATTGTGTATGTCTATTGCGAATTCGCCCTTCATTCCACCTACCAGTTCGAAACGCTTGGAGAGGCGCGCATTGGTGCGGTGATAGGGTTCCCAAGACCGGTTCAGCGGCTCGGTACTCGTATCGCCGGGCGGGTGATAGGTGTATCGCTGCGCCGAAGCATAGGTGTAGTGCATATTCAAGAACCAGTTACTCATCAACGGGCCAAAGTTGCTGGGCGTGCTGAGCAATGCATTGAACTTTAAGGTATTGTGAGGATTCCACAGTTCCAGATTGTTCTCGCCGGATCCGTGATAACTATCCCGTCCGAGTTGCTTGATCGAACCGTCTGGTTGTTGGATGGGAATATAGAGGCTTACGGGACCATAAGCGCCCGTGCTGGAATAGGACAGGTCGTACTTGATCTGGAATTGTGCATTGGGCCAGCGTTTGGTGCTCAATTCAAATTCCAGGCCGCGGGCATCGAGGCGCGCACCTTGCATAGACCACGCGCCGCGGTTGGTAAACCCACTCTGAGGCGTTTGCTTCTGTGGATTGTTGGGATCCATAAACAAATTGAGTTGAAGCGTTGCACTGTTGCCGGTTTCTTCCTCGCGTCCCTGTCGAAAGCCTCGTCTCGTCAGATCCTTGGCGTCCTTGTAATACATGGTTACGTCCAGCCCAAGTGTGCCGGCAATGTCCTGATCAAATCCAACCTCATACTGGATCATCTTTTCGAATCCGATCTCCGGATTGCCGCCAGTGCCCCACCAGTGGATATAGTTGTAATCCTCGTTGGGATTTGCATCGTAATTGGGCGGCAGTTGAACGCTCGGATCAGAGGGTGCTCCGCGGTTCCAGATCGATTTATTCCCGGCAATTTTTACCCAGGGCGGACGCTGGTTGAAATGTCCGTACATAAAGTGCAATACGGTGCTCGCGGTAATGGGATGCGCGATGCCCACGCGGGGTGATAGCGCGACCTGAAGCGGTGTATCTACGGCATGAGGGCCGTCCGGATCAAAGGACAGAATTCCGCCCGCGATATTTCCATCGGTGATGCTCGATAGCGCGTAGGGATCCCACAGGGTGTAATTTACCTTCCGGTTGGCGTTGAACATGTCCAGACGCAATCCCAGGTTTACAATCATGCCTTCGGCTTCAATTTGATCCTGTACATAAGCGGTGAAATCCCACGGGCTATAATCCCGGTTTGGCACCTTGTTAAACGGTTGTGACGCCGATCCAAACTGCCCACCGATCCAGGTATCGATATACTGCGGCTCGTAAGAAAAGCCCGTTTTGACCAGATTGTGTTCATTGACCTGGCTGGTCAGATCAAACCGGAATGTCGTGCGATAGGTATTGGCGAACATTTTGGAGTTATCTCTCGGCCATTGCCACCGCCGTCCGCCAGTGCTAACCGGACTGCTGGGAAACCATGTCGGTTCCAAAAATACCGGGGTTCGATCGAGTTGATCCTGGAATAAGACAGGATTCGTATTCAGGTTCTCGTAATGTGCGTCGTAATCCATTCGGTAGTGCTGAATGCGGAAATCCATAAATGTGCGCGGGCTGAAGACGTGCGTCAATTTCAACATTCCCGCATTCGTCCGGATATACTGTGGAGGAGGCACGCGCGAGTTATTGCCAGTAATTACGGAATTGCCATTCGAATTCCATTTTTCGGTCTGGTAGGGCGTTCGGATCCCTCCCGACGGAAGATTCCCCATTGAACCGCCCATATCGTCGGACGACATATATGTCAATCTGGGCTGACCGCTGTTATCGGTGCCCTGGTGATTGAACGATGCCGTGATTTTGGTGTTCTGGGTCAGGTTGTAATTCAATTTGGCGAGCGCGCTCCATTCGGGGCTGTATTTGAAAACGCTCGGCCACCTGGTTACACCTCGCAAATACTTGCCGCTTAACAACAGATCCATATTGGAGGAGATGGGACCGAAAGCAGCGCCTTCCCACTCCCACTGGTCCAGATCGGCGTAATTGCCCATATTTTCGGGTGGCGTTGTGAATTCCTGGTATTTCTGCCAGTTGAACTCAGCTGTAGGATTTTGGCCTTGTTCTGTCCAGTAGTTATTCCAGGAGGCCCCCATGTCGTTGTTGTCGAAGTACGCTTTGGTGATTACCTGGTTCTCGACATTTTCTTCGCTGTAAATATTGCGGCCCCAGTGGTATTTTCCGCGTGGGCGCATGCGCGTTTTGGCAGTTGTGTGCCAGCGGTCTCGCGCTGATCGCGTTACGATGTTGATGATTCCATCGTTGGCCTGGCCGTATTCCGCGTTATATCCACCCGTGAGTATTTCCATTTCCTGGATGGCCGCGGTATTGGTCACGACAAAGCTGGATTGGGTATTGCCGTCCCGTACATCCACACCATCTATAATATAGGCGGCGGTAAAGCCATATCCTCCGCGGATACTTCCCCGAACCCCCACTCCAGATTGGGTTTCCACGGCCTCTTCCACGGAATTGGCCCAACTCAATTCCAGATCCATCGTCGTCATCGCCTGCTTGCTCCCCGTGAGGTCGAGTTCTACGGGGGGGCGTTCGGCCATGACCAGTATCTCGGCTGCTTCAAGGGTTTCTTCGGTCAGTTCAAAATTGAGCTTTGTGGTCTGGTCGATTTTTACGCGGACGTCGGTCTGTGTGACCTTTGTATATCCCACCATTGACGCCTGTACTTCCAGCAGGCCGGGTGGGACATTGAGGATAAAATAGTTGCCATCGGCGTCTGTTGTCGCACCCAGACGGGTGCCAAGCACGACGACGTTTGCGCCGGGCAATACTTCTCCCGATTTGGCGTCTTTTATTACGCCGGCAACCTTCCCCGTGGTACCTGCAAAGGCTTGAGATACCAGGCAAAGGGAAATGATAAACAGCAAACACATTCGCTTCATGTGTCAACTCCTTTGTTTGTGGTTTTGACGAGGATGACTTCCCCGCCTGACGACTTGGTTTCTTTCTTCAAAAATCACTAACTCTCGGCATTAAAAAGACCTCCTTTCTCAGTGTAAATTATCCGTTCTCAATATCCAGTCCAACGGGGTCCAGTCCGTTTGGGGTGGTCCCGTTTTTGGGACGTATTGATATTTGGGGTCTGCCCTCAGCCATCCGTGAAGCCCAACGCGTACGTGGTCGCCCCGGTTGGCGGAAGCGGCGTGTACCATCAGATAGTGACATATCGCCACGTCGCCCGCCCGTGCGACGACGGGGATTGGATCGTTGAGCGGGATGTCCGGTGCGCCCGTGCTGCCGGTTGTGCGCCATTTTTCTCCGAGGTCAATATTATTGGTATAAGCCCACGAAAATACCTGTCTGGGACTGCCCGGCCATACGGTGAAGGCGCCGTCGTGTGCATCCGTGTCTGTGAGATAGGCCATGACGAGGAGGAGAAAGT